>CAZGKY010000001.1:0-57373 GCA_964525625.1 uncultured Atribacterota bacterium
AAATTTATAATTTCAGTTATTTATTGTTATAATAAATCAAAAAATATCTTCCTAATAAAATATTTAATACATCTAACACTATAATAATATTTTATTTTTTAGAGGAATAAAAAATGAGAAAGATAATATCAGCTGATATGCTTTACAATTATATCCAATGTCCTCATCGTCTCTATCTTGACCTATTTGAAGATCCAAGCAAGAGAGATCCAGAAAGTGCTTTTATGAAATTGCTCTGGGAAAAAGGAATTGATTTTGAAAAAAAGGTAGTGGCTGAATTAAAAATACCTTTTATAGATTTAAGTGCTTATTCAGGTCTAGAAAAAGAGATTAGAACCAGGAGGGCTATAAATCAAGGAGTACCATTAATTTATAGTGGTCGGATAAGTATCGATAATTTAGTTGGTGAACCAGATCTCTTATTAAAACAAGAAGAAAAATATATTGCAGGAGATATTAAAAGTGGATCAGCATTAGAAGGAGAAAATAATGAATCAGAAGGAAAACCAAAAATACATTATGCCCTACAACTATGCTTATATACTGATATTCTAGAAAAATTAAATTGTTCTTCCTTTAGAACTCCCTTTATTCATGATATTAAAGGAAGAAAGATTACTTATGATTTAGTTCAACCAAGGGGGAGACGTGATCAGACTACCTGGTGGGAGCTATATTTAAAAACTCTAACAGAAGTACAACAGGTCATACAGAAAAAGATTTCTACTTCTCCAGCTCACGGAGGAACCTGTAAACTATGTCATTGGAGAACATATTGTTTAAATTATCTCATTACTGTAAAAGATTTAACACTAATACCAGAATTGGGTCGCCAGAAAAGAGATATTATGCGTCAACAAATAACAAGGTTTACTGATTTTGCCCAATTACCCTTTACGGAATTGGTTATCGGCAAAAAGACAATTTTTCCTGGTATTGGTATAACAACCTTATACAAATATCATGCTCGTGCCAGATTATTAGCTCATATTGATAAACAGGCCTATACCAGAAAAAAAATAGTTTTACCACCAGCAGATACCGAATTATTTTTTGATATAGAAACTGATCCTATGCGTGATTTTTGTTATCTACACGGTTTTGTAGAAAGACATCATCAAGATTCAACAACAGAAAGATATGTACCTTTTTTTGCTGATCAAGCCGAGGAAAAACAAGAAGAGAGAATCTTTATCGATGCCTGGCATTATATTAAACAACATTTTCCTTGTAACGTTTATTACTATTCTCCTTATGAAAAGACTATCTGGAAAAGACTAAGTGAAAAATACCCCGAGATAATAAAACCATCAGAATTAGAATCTTTTTTTAAGTCACCCTTGGTCATTGATCTATACAGTGATATTATTAAAAAATATACAGAATGGCCTACTTATAGTTACTCTATTAAAGATCTAGCACGATACCTCGGTTTCCGATGGCGAGAGGAAAATCCTGCGGGTGCTGAATCCATTGAATGGTATCACTGCTGGTTAGAACAAACAAAGCCAGAAATTAAAAAACGCATCTTACAATATAATGAAGACGACTGTATTGCCATGAGGGTGTTATTAGAAGGTATTCTAAAGCTACCCTTAAAAAATATTCAATAATTCTTATTTATTTATTCTGATTATTTTTTCTTTAGTTTCTATTGAAATTTGTGAAAGAAAGAGTGTAATTTTAGCGTATTATAAGTGAATAAAGAACAATAAATAATTTTTGGATTTTTTGTTTTATTTTGAACAGCTCTTTACCTTAGTTTATGATCCTGATTATTTTTGGAGATTTGGTATATTAAAATATTAATATATTATATTTAAATAAACGATTCACAGAAATGAAATAGCATTTATTTATATCCTTGTAATTCTGGTAGTCACTTTGGAAAGTACTTTTTACAGATAGAAGAAAGATTTTATGGTAAAGATTTCTGATTGTGCGCAAAAAACAGATGCTCAGTTAGTTGCCCTGGCTTTAAAAAATCAGGAATATTACTATTGTATTATGAAAAGATATGAATTAGCTTTAATGGGCTATATCTATAAGTTATCTGGAATGAATAAAATGGAAATTGAAGATGTCGTACAGGAAGTCTTTATTCTGGCTTATCAAAATTTAAATGATTACAATACAAATTTTAAATTTTCCAGCTGGATTTATCGTATTGCTCATAATTACACTATTAGTGTGATGCGCAAAAATCCAAAATACTACCAAAATATCTCCTGGGATGAACATGACTTAGAACAGCTGATAGAATCAGATTTTAATCTGGAAGAAAATATGTTGCAAAAAATAGATTACGAAAAATTACTTCATATTATTGATTCATTACCCTTAAAATATAAAGAGGTGCTCTTATTAAAATATTTAGAAGAAAAAGATTATCAAGAAATTAGTGATATCCTAAGAAAGCCTATCGGAACGATTGGCACCTTGATCAACCGAGCAAAGAAGATATTACGCAAAGAAATCGAAAAGTTCAAAGTAGGTATTAAATATGATTGATATTAGTAAAGAAACTCTAGAAAAAATTAAAAAAGAAGGAGTACATCCTAAACCACGCTGGTATTTTTTAACTAAGAATTACTTTTTCTGGTTAATGTTTGCTTTAACTACAATTCTAGGTGGTATGGCATTTGGAATGATAATGTTTCTAGCGGGTGATCTGGATTGGGATATTTATCACTATCTTGGTATCAGCTTACCCAAAGCAATACTAATGAGTCTTCCTTACCTATGGATTATCTTATTGCTGCTTTTTCTGTTTATTACTTACTATAATTTCATCCATACCCGAACTGGTTATCGCTATCGCTTTGTAATGATATTTTTTATTGGCCTGTTCCTTAGCGGTTTAATGGGATTGGGCTTTTATCAATATGGCTGGACTGAAACTGTAGATAAACAGCTACGAATGAGGATGCCAGGCTATCATCACTTAGTCTATAGCAGAGAGAGTCAATGGATGCATCCCGAAAAAGGTCTACTAAGTGGTATTATTGTAAAGATAAAGACAGAGGAAAAAATGATCTGGTTAGAAGATGAGTTGGGTAATCAGTGGAATATCGATATAAGCCAGGCTCGATTTAAGGGTGTTTCCTCTATAGAACAAAATATGCCTATCCGAATCATTGGTAAAAAATTATCTTCTAATTCCTTTCAGGCCATAGAAATTAGGGGAGATAAGGGTTTGAAACTGGGACCAGGAAGAAGAAAAATGATTAAATCTAATTAAACCATATCATTAACTTTTTTTGTACTAATGACCATTATTCTTTATTATCTTCGGTCATTAATCACTTTACTTGGTTTCGAGCTTTTTGCAAATTGGCATCCAGCTCATTAGTCTGAACAGAACTAGGCACAACTTTAGACTGACTAAAATCGATAACTACCTTTTCTGCTCCTAAGTTTTTAGCTAAAGTTAAGAGGGTCTGTCGTGCTGAATTTTCAACTTCCGATTGTAATTTATTAACCACCCCTTCAGCCAGTTTAGCAGCCTGATTTTTTGCTTCTTCTTTTAAAAGATTTTTCTCTATTTCACTAAAACCGGAACCAAAGGCCCGGTTTAATAAATCAGGCAATAACCAGGGCAAAAATTTGGAATTCTGCTCATCATAAAAGCTTATATCACGAATATGCACCTGATAAAGACAAGGAGGCATTTTTAGAGTATATCTATGTTCACCTGATTGCTCAATCTTAAAATCAGGACTGCGTAGATCGTAACGAAAATCAATATCAAATTCAAAGATCATAGCCATCTTCTTGGTAGAAACTAACCATTGGAAGTATCTCTTGCCAATATCACCAAACCAATGTTGAGAGGCAGTAACAATCTCCTTAGTGACCATCTTAAAGGCTACCAGTTCTCCTACCGAACGAAGTTGCTCTATTGATGAATATATACGAACCTCCTTCCCCGAACCACGAGGGCGAAAGAATAACCACCACAAAGCTATAAAGAGAATAGATGATAAGACAAAACCAAGCAGAACAAAAATTATATTTTCCGACATTAATTTTTTCCTCCTTGGTTGTTACTTATGCTTCTGAGTATAATTCCAAACTCATCTTACTAATTATTTTATGCTATAATTTTTTGGCAGGTTTCATCTTATAAGCTAAGAAATAATTCTTCTAACTAAGTATACCATAAAAGTATAGTATAAGTTTAATTAATCATACATTTACTAACCTTTCATTATTTTTATATTATTTTACTAATAGCTCAGCAATTTGAACTGCATTTAGGGCAGCTCCTTTTCTGAGATTATCAGAAACGATCCATATTACTAATCCTGGATGGAAGACCAGGTCTTTTCTTATACGCCCGACAAATACCTCATCTCTTCCTTCTGTCATTAAAGGAAATGGATAAAGAGATTTCTCAGGCTGATCAATTACCTTAAGCCCAGGGGAATTTGCTAATAATTTTCTGGCCTGCTCAGGAGTTATTTCTTTTTTTGTTTCTATATGCACATCTTCAGCATGAGATCGCAAAACAGGAACTCTTACTGTCGTTGCTGAAACATTAATATGATCATCATGAAGAATCTTTCTGGTTTCCTTAAGCATCTTTATCTCTTCTGAGGAGTAACCCTGTTCGTCAAAAGAACCAATATGAGGTAGTACATTAAAGGCAATTTGATAAGGATATACATTAATATTGATATATTTTTCTTCTAAAGTTGCTTCTGTTTGTTCTTTTAACTCCTCCAGTGCTTCTTTTCCTGTACCAGAAACTGACTGATAAGTAGAACAGATAACATTTTTGATACCTACCGCATCATAAATTGGTTTTAAAGCAACTACCATTTGAATAGTAGAGCAATTAGGATTAGCAATAATACCATGGTGTTTTTGAACATCATCCGGATTAACTTCTGGAACAACCAGAGGAACTTCAGGGTTCATCCTGTAATATTTACCATTATCTATGACCACTGCTCCAGCTTGAACGGCAAGAGGAGCAAAATATTTACTAACTTCATCTCCTCCAGAAAAGAGAGCTATATCAATACTGGTAAATGCTCTATCTTTTAGTTCTTTAACTTTAATTTTTTCACTCTTAAAATGATATTCCTTTCCCTTTGAACGATGAGAAGCATATAGCAACAGGTTTTTTACCGGGAAATTCCTCTGTTCCAAAACTTTGATCATTTCTTCCCCTACTGCACCTGTAGCACCTACTATTGCTATATTATAATATTTCATTTTTATTCTTCCTCCTCTAATTGAAATTCCTGATGTACGGCTCTAACAGCCGTCTCTATATGTTTTCTATGAATCAGACAGGATATCCTTGTACCAGAGGTGCTAATCATATCAATATTGATATTATTGCGAGCTAAGGCTTCAAACATGCGTGCGGCAATTTGAGGATCTGAAGTAATACCTGCTCCTATTATAGATATCTTAGCAACTTCATTATCAGAAAGTACTTTAGGAGCACCAATATCTATAGCCACTTTCCTGGTTATGCTAAGTGCTTTTTCTAAATTATCCTGGGCTACGGTAAAAGCAATATCATTGACCTTATTATGTTCTGCGCTTTGAATAATCATGTCAACAATAATCTCCTCTTTAGCTAATGCTCTAAACAATTGGGCAGCAATTCCGGGTATATCGGGAACACTTTTGATAATAATTTTACCTACCTTATCCTCGTGAGTAACTGCTCTTACATGAACTTTTTCTAACATAGGTATCTCCTCCCCTGTTTTAATAATAGTACCTTCGCCATCATGAAAACTTGATTTTACTAATATCTTAACATCATGATTTCGAGCAATATCAATTGCTCTATAATATAATACTTTGGCACCTAAGATAGCCATTTCTGACATTTCATCATGTGAAATTTCTTTTATTTTTCTGGCTTCCGGTACTAAGCGGGGATCAGCAGTAAAAACCCCATCTACATCAGTATAAATTTCACAACGTTCCGCCTTCATTCTGGCAGCCAGAGCAATGGCAGTAGTATCAGAACCACCTCTTCCTAAAGTAGTAATGTTCCCTTCATCGTCTATACCCTGAAATCCTGCCACAATTACAATCTTACCTTTCTTTAAAGCATTTTTAATTCGCTGTTCATTTATGCTATTAATTCTAGCTTTTGTATAAGCACTATTAGTTCTAATTCCAGCCTGAGCACCAGTAAAAGAAATTGCCTCTTTGCCCAGGGCTTGAATGGCCATGGTCACCAGAGCAATAGATATTTGCTCTCCAGTGGACAAGAGCATATCCATTTCTCTCTCACTGGGATTTGCTAAAATTTGGCGAGATTTCTTAATTAACTCATCTGTCGTCTTACCCATTGCCGAAACTACCACAATCATGCGATTACCTAATCTTGCTTGTTCTACAATTCTTTGTGCCACCATTTTGATCTTTGGGATATCGGCAAGAGAACTTCCCCCATATTTCTGCACAATAATGGGATAATCCATTCCCCCCTTAACTACTCTTGCCCCATCTAAATCAGGATCCAGCACTCTCACCTGTCCTTCTATATCCGCTTCTGAAAATGTTTTTTTCATGATTTTAATAATCTCTTTTTCCAACCCCTCTTTTACCAAGGAAATAACTGTAGGCCCTGAGCCACTCAATGCTACCCCAGCAATACCACTTTTTTGCACCTCGGTAAAAATATTCTTAGCTCCTTTGATAAAAGGGAGGCGAAAGGGTTGATGGAGACGGTCCTGCATGGCCTCCGGAATAAGTTCCCATTTCGATTGTTGTAAGGCATTTACCAGTAAGGCAGATTTACTTAGATTATCTACGGCATCCTGAAGAGAAACCTGTTTGGGTAATACCTTACGCATCTCTTCGGTGCTCAGGGTAAAAGAAGGAATGCCAACTACCGCCCTCAGGTCAGGAGGAACCTCTAATTTTACCCATCTAATCTCACCCTTCTGGTCTCTATAAGAAATAGTAAATCCACCAATAAGTGCCGGAACAATATTATCCAGATGCCCTTCTAAGGTAAAAGCCATCTGTAATATCTCTTCCCTGCTCAAATTTAACTCATAAAGCTGGTTAGCCCCCATGATTCCCCCAATAATAGCAGCAGCACTGCTTCCCAGCCCTCTAGCTAGGGGTATCTCGTTTTTAATGGTAATTTTTAAACCCCTCTTATTTGAACTTATCTTAGCCTTATCCATAACCAGGCAAGCTGCTCTATAAATTAAGTTACTGTTATCAGAAGAAAGGGTTTCCACTCCTTCTCCTTCGGCCTGGAAAATAAATCCTTCTTCAATGTGCTCCATTTCTACCTCCAGGTATAAAGACAAAGCCATTCCTAAGCAATCAAATCCTGAACCCAGGTTGGCTGTAGTCGCTGGTATTCTCACTTTAATCATTATTTTTTCTCCTTTAGGTAGCATCTATGGGAATTAGTATAATCTATCTTAAAAAAATCAAATTTAGAATACAAGATATTCAGGGGAAGATTCCCCTGAAACCCCTGAATTAAAAACAAACAATAATATTATATTATTAATTTCTTTATTATCTAGTATTTATATTTATTGTAATAAATTTTCTTTAATACAAAACAATCCTAGTCATTCTAATGCAAAATAATATAGCTAATACTGAATTATTTTGCCTTAGAATGACTTATTTTTTGCATTTCTATAAACTTCTAGATAATTTATGGTTCTGATGTAGCTTAATTCTTTTATTTCTGAGCAGATTCTTTTAAATCTACTTTCCTCTGCTAAATCAGTTATGATACCCATGGTTAAGCTATTATCTCCATCTTCATTTCTTATTTCCGCAGTTTTTTTAATGAAAAGACTATTCTTTGAGAAAATATTTCGAATATTTTCTTTATTTTTTTCTCCATTTTCTAATTTTACTTTTAAAAAATACTGATTTTCTAACTGATCAAACCTCTGAATCTTGAGTTCCTCAGAATCTTTTAACAAAAAACCATATTCAAAATAGTGAGGTTGCCTGATAATTCTTATGACATCACTGATAATCATACTAGCCCCGGCAATCCCTCCGGCACCAGCTCCAGAAAAAAATAGATTCCCATAGCCATAGCCTGATAAAAATATACCGTTATCAGCTCCATGTATATGAGCCAGTAGCTGGCCATCTTCAATTAGAACTGGACTAATACAGATGTCTACTTTACTTTCTTTCCGCCGGGCAGTTGCCAGCAATTTAATCCGATAAGCAAGTTGCTTTACTAATTGAACATCCTCCAGCGTAATTTCATTAATACCAGAATAACTGATCTGGTTTAGATTTAATCGCGCTCTAAAGCCCAGGGAAGCTAAAATAAAAATTTTATAAAGTGTATCCAGCCCCATAATATCCTTGCTAGGATCAGCTTCTGCATAACCTTTTTCTTGGGCTTTAATCAGGGCTTCCTGCTGACTCATATTATCTTCCCACATTAAATCCAGGATATAATTGGTAGTACCATTCAATATCCCGCTAATTTCCCCCAGTGGACCAGAAGTTAACATATTTAAAATTACACCTAGAATAGGAATGGCGCTGCCTACCGAAGTCTCAAATAAGAATTGGACCTTATTCTGGTGAGCTATAGCAAGTAATTCATAGCCATGTTTTGCAACCACCTCTTTATTGGGTGTAACTACATGTTTCCCACTCTGTAAGGCTTTTTTAATCAACTCATAAGCAGGATACTCGCCACCAATTGCCTCTACCACAATCTGTATATCCGAATGGTCAATAACCTCCTGGGCGGAAGTAGTAAAGAAAGGATTATCTCTATTTGGCTCAGGTTTTCTCCCAGCATCCAAATCGGATATACCTATAACCTTTATTTTGTGAGGAGATATTTCTTGCTCAATAAAAGCTCGGTGCTGATCTAAGATTTGCAGGACTCCTCCCCCCACATGTCCTAAGCCCAAAATCCCAATACCAATTTCCTTCTTCTCCATCACTAACACCTCATTCTCATTATTAACACTAAATTTCTATTACATTACCTTGCTTTCCAAGATATTCAAGGGGAATCCTTCCCCTTGACAACCCCTAAAATTAAAATGTTTTGATACTAATATTTTTATTAATCTTTTTGATACTTTGATATATTGTCTTTAATATTTTAAGAATATCGAAATTGCTTTGCAATTCCGATATTCAAGGGGAATCCTTCCCCTTGAGAACCCCTAAATCAAAATCTATATTGATATTTAGTAATAGCAATCTCTCTTATCTCTCGAAGGGAGAGGGTTAGAGTATATTATTCCTAATTTAAGAAAGATTATCTTTTGATAATAAAAAAAGCCTTCCGTTCTATCTAAAGACGAAAGGCTTCTCTTTTCGTGGTTCCACTTTACTTCTTAAACAATTGAAAATATTGTTTAAGCACTTCTTCTCTTTCTCTAAAATAACCTCGGGGTCGGTTTTCGGATATCCAAAAACGTTTTAGTCTACCCTACTCTTCCCTTCTTTGGTCTAGCTATATAAATTTTTTGTTATTTTACCATTGAGATTTCAATTTGTCAAAAGAAAAAATAAATTTTTGTGAATATTTTATGATAATGTCACCTTATTAATTATCTTGATAAAATGTCACTATGAATAAAGAGGTACATTATCCGATGTCTCAAAAACAACTTAGTAGGTATGTGACTATTTCTAGGCTGATAGAAAACAAGCTAACAGTAAAAGAGGCAGCCATATCTCTGGGGCTTTCTATCCGACAAATCCTTCGCCTCAAGAAAGGAGTCAAAACATCTGGGGCAAATGCACTGATGCACAAAAATACTGGTAGGAAACCACATCATGCTATCTGTAGCAGTCTAAGAGAAAAGATCATTGCCTTAAGAAATTCCCCTACCTACTCTAATGCCAACTTCTGCCACTTTCAAGAATTACTGGCAGAATATGAAAATATTAAAATCAGTTATTCAGCCTTGTATGCCCTCTTAAAGAAAGCTGGCATCTCAAGTCCCAAAAAGCGCAGGCGCTTTCGGGAACATCGCAGAAGAAAACGCAAAGAACAAGAGGGATTACTAATACAGTTAGATGCCTCTCCCTTTAGCTGGTTAGAAGACGGCAAAACATATCACCTGCACGGAGGGATTGATGATGCTACTGGTCAGCTAGTGGGATTGTATCTGGCCGAAAGTGAATGTCTGGAAGGATATTTCCAAACCATATATCTTATGCTGGAGTTATTTGGTATCCCAGTCAGTACCTACTCAGATCGGCATAGTATCTTCTTTTCTCCCAAGTGCGATAAACTATCCCTGGAGGATCAATTGGCCGGAAAGAGGGTGAATCTGACTCAATTTGGACGGGCTATGAGCCAGTTGGGAGTTCATATGATTCCTGCCCGGTCACCTCAAGCGAAGGGTCGAATTGAAAGGTTATGGCAAACCCTGCAGAGTCGACTGACCGTAGAGCTGAAATGTCAGGGAATTAAAACCCTACAGGAGGCCAATATCTTTTTACGGGACTACATTCCCAAATTCAATGCTCACTTTGGAGTAGAAGCGAAAGAAGAAAGCGCATTTAGAGCAGTTCCCGAAGGAATGTGTCTTGATCATATCTTATGTGTGATCGAAAAGCGCACCTATGACCAAGGAGGAGTCTTCTCCTTCTACCATAAACACTTTCAAATTCTAGAAGATAAAAATCTGCCCCGCTTAGCCCCCAGAGGGCCTATCGAGGTACTGGTAAGTCCTCGTTTTGGCTTAAAGGTAGCCTATAAGGGAAATATCTATAATACAGTCTCCTGTTCTCTACCGAAAGCTAAAAGGGCGAATAAACCGATTAAAGAAAAGAAGGTATGGGTTCCAGATGACCTCCATTATTACAAATACGGTCATCAATTGAGGGCCAAAGCAAATTTGGAAGAGAGTGACCAGGAGATCCTACAGATGTTAGGAGAACTGTTTCTCTCGAAAGTAGACCGAGAATAATAACACCAATCTCGTTGTCTAAAACAATGACCTTGCTGTTGTTATTCTCTTTATAGATTGGTGAAACGAAAACCAGCTGACACCTGTAGATTGTTTAACTTATCCAGAACGGTCTATTACAAGTGGATAAAAAGGTTCAATAAGTTAGGATATTCAGGTTTACTAAATAGGCAAAAATCCAAACCCGAGAGGCCCAATCAGATCAAGCCTGAATATGAGAAGATCATTTACAATTACATACGAGATTATCCGACCCATGGACCCAGAAGGATTTCCAATGAGCTGAAAACCCAGGGTATCCTAATCAGTAAAACCGGTGTCTATAACGTCTTAAGAAGAGGTGGACTTAATCGTCGCCTGAACTGGCTGTTTTATGCCCAGGAGAATCCTGATAACCCAGTTATCACCGAAAGGTATCTCAGAGAGGTTGAAAAGAAAAAAGAAACCTATATTGACGCCTTCTACCTAGGAGGTCTGTTTGGTCAAGATACCTTCTAGATGGGCACCATCAAGGGACTGGGTAGAATCTGAAAGCAGTCTGGGATTGAGGCCTATGCCAATTTCGGCTTTGCCAAGGTCTATACCAATAAGAAGGCAGACAATACCATTGACTTTGTCGAGACGAAAGTAATACCGGTCTAGGGCATCTTTGACCTTCCCTTAGATCGTATCTTCACCGATAATGGCAAAGAGTATACCACTCACTGGGAAAATGGTAAACATGATTATGAAAAACATTTCTGGCCAAGCGTGGTATCACTCATACTAAGATTAAGCCCAGATGTCCTAAGAGTAACGGGATGGTAGAAAGATTTAACAGAACACTGTGAGAAGAGTTCTACCAAGTTGCAATGATTAAGAATGTCTATACCTCTTTGGATGAGTTACCGGATGATCTGGATGAGTTCATTTGCTATTACCATTTTAAAAGAAGGAATCAGGGTTACCGACTAAAGGGAAAGATCCCTTACCAGAAATTTATCGATGGTAAGCGTAAATTCACTTTACCTAAACCAGGATAAATAGTATCCTATTTTTATAGGAAAGAACTAGATGTGTAAACCCATCATGAAATTAATACATCTTATTCCTAAAGGTGACATTTTCTAGCGATAATTAACTACCCTTTTAGGTGACATTTTCTAAAGTTATTGACAAAGAAATTTACACTATGTCTGTGTCAACTTTTTGGGGGTAGTTTTTTTTGCTGTAAAAATTCCTTCTGGTTTTAGGTAGACCTACCTCTTTAGAATAGACACTCACGCCCTTACAGGCGTGGTGCTCTCAAAATTCAAGCTGTGCTTGTCCTGTATCTTCCTCTTCTTGCATCCGGACGTATGCTTGGATGATTTTCTCGTTGATCCCCACTGTAGAGACAAAATAACCTTTCGCCCATATCCCTTTATCGTCCCAGTAGACCTTTTGCAGGAAGGTAAATTTTTCTTTCAGTGCTCTACTGGTATTGGACTTGATAGTTTCCACCACCTTGCTTACCGCATACTTGGGAGGGATCAACATATACAAATGGATGTGATCAATATCGATGCCAATCTCCAGATATTCCCAGTCTGGATAGTACTTTCTAATCTCTAGAAGCTTTATCTTCAGATAGTCTTTGACTCCCCTAAGGAGTATCTTCCTTCGGAAACGGGTAATCCAGACGATATGATATTGGGTCTGGTATACGGTATGGGACGATTTTCTGAGTCTCATATCATTATTATATCAAAGTACGAACGGAAGATACAGGAACATGCTCTCATCCCCACCCTTACAGGTGGGGAGTTCCCGCTGGATTAAAGCCGTTAGTAATGGCTCAAAATAAGCATAAAATACCCTAATTTATTACCTTTTCTGTTATACATACTTAACACATACCTTCTTTAATTTTTTCTTCTTTATTAGCCAATCTCTAGTTCAGTTAATTTCCGCAAAACACCTACCCAGGGTCTTCCTTGATGAGGACCTTCCAGGGCTGGTATCCTCACCTGAATCACAGCAGATGAGGAAGCCTCCTTGGTAAAGTAAGAGGCAGGTAAGGGTGGTTTGAGAGGCTTTATCTGAAGGGGATGATATCTTTCCTTCTGCCACCAGGTATTCCACCTGCCATTTAGGATGGTCTCTTTCACCTTCAGTAAGGATAAGGCTCCTTTTTTACTCCAGCTCCTACCCTGCTTCTTAAAGCGGGTGGCAATAGCCACATTGACATTGGACTCAATGGCCCCGATCATGGCAATATCTTTGTCCTTTAGGGTCACCTGGTTGCTGATCCCCTGGCGGTTGTGGGAGAGGTAGGAGTAAAATTTACTCAGGAGCTCTTTTTCCTTCCGATCATAAGGATGAAGCAGGAGGGAATTGATCCTCTCTAAAGCCTTCTCAATCTGATTAGAGAGTAGTAAATCCTTGATCAGCTTCTGTTCTGGTTTCCTTCTGGCTAAGGATTCCCGAAGGTGCTTGTTAAGATGGAAACGACAGAGTAGGTAGGTGGCATTGGGGAAGTAATCCCTAAGGCCAGAGGTAATCCAGTATTCTGCCCAATCAAACTGTGATAGAACTCCAGGATTTGTTTCATATCTTAAGCTTAATTTTGAGATATTTACCTGACCCTTTAGCCTTCTTAAGTAATCATAGAAAGCTGTTTTTGAACCACTATATCCCAGCTTTCTTAGTTCAATAAATATTGGCAACCAATAAATTTGTCCTTAATAAGCATTTCCAGTATTTTTTCATGATATGCCGAAACATTTGATCTTGATTTTAAAATATCATCTTTTTTATCACCACTATACTCCTTAAAACTGTCACTTCTTAGAGCTTTTCTTACCGTATTTTTACTCATCTTTAAAAGCCTTGATATTTCTTTAATACCATGACCCTTTTCCCTGAGTATTTTTATGCTTGCCCATTCATCCAAGGTTAACATCCCCTTTCCTTCTTTGAACATCAATATTTATGGTCCAAAGGATAATAAATATTTAACATCTGTTGCAATTAAAAAGTAGACCCAGACACAGCAATGATAATGCTTTGATAGAGACTAAAAATGGCTGGGTAGTAAGGAAGTGGTTAGGCTATAGCCATATCAGGAAAGAGCATGCCTCCAGCATTAATGAGTTTTATTTCGGCTTCTTTCAGGAATATCTCAACTTTCACCGTCCCTGTGCCTTTCCTACAGAGGTTATAGACAGCAAGGGAAAGATGAAGAAGAAATACCGATACCAGGACTATCAGACTCCCTATGAGAAGCTAAGGAGTATTCCTGATGTGGGGAAGTATCTCAAAGATGGTATCACCCTTAAGATGTTAGATAACATAGCTCACCGATACACTGATAATGAGATGGCTGAAAAAGTTCAGCTTGCAAGAGATAGATTATTTGATAAAATAGTAGCAGCATGACTCTTGTTTCAGGCTCATATTTTGATTAGAAAAGACTGTGGGGGAAGTTTAGAATAGCAAATTGTTTCTGAAGGTACTTTTTGTCGATGGCTTTGACTGTCTTCCAGTCCAGGTCAGGGAGCTCTGCTACTTGCTTGAGACTGGCTATCCGACAGAGCCAGGAAACTAGTTCCTCAAATCTGGTGGTGCATCGGGAGTAAGGATCAGCAAAGTCGAGTCTTTAAATCTTCACTCCACAGTTGGGGCAATTGGTGCGATGTTTATCCAGGACCAGATAGGTCTTAAACTTAAAGATGGACAGATCCTTGATTCTGGCTTCCCGGCAGTCCCAGCTCCAGAAAGACATCTGACCACAGCTAGAACAGGTGAATCCTGAGGAGTAGTCTCGGTGAAGATGGATTTCGGTAGAATCACCATGAGTGATTGCCCCATCAAATTTTACACTTGGCAGATTGAGCCAGTCTGCTATAATAGTAGTAGGCATCTTGTCTCCTCCCTGTATTTGTTTATTATGGTTTTTTAAGTATAAACTATACAGGAAAGGCTAGATGCCTTGCAATATTAAGTTTTCAAAGAACTATTTTCTGTGGATAACTACACTTTTTGGAGAAGAACCGATTTAACTCTGGATGTTGCAATTATTTCTTTCAACTTTATACATTTAATTATTGCAAAAATATTTTATTACCCTACTAAATTTTAAACTAAAAGAATGGAGAACAATCAAATAATACTACTTCATCGATCCCCTTTCCATGAATCTTTGATGCCAGGATAGAGCTTCTTCTATTAAATGAGGGGTATGCCCTCCTTTTTTGATAGCCTCATTGAGGTAATGTTCTAACTCTGATCTATAATCAGGGTGGGCACATTGACTAATAATAACTTTTGCCCTTTCTCGTGGAGATAATCCTCTTAGGTCAGCCAGCCCTTGTTCAGTAACAATGATATGCACATCATGTTCGGTATGATCTACATGAGAGACCATGGGAACAATACAGGATATAGTGCCATCTTTGGCCGTAGAGGGGGTCACAAAGATGGATAGATAGGCATTACGGGTAAAATCTCCTGAACCACCAATACCATTAACCATCTTAGTTCCCATAATATGGGTAGAGTTAACCTGGCCAAAAATATCTGCTTCGATAGCGGTATTCATGGCAATGGAACCTAATCTTCGAATAATTTCCGGATGGTTGCTTATTTCCTGAGGGCGTAAGATGATCTTTCTTTTGTATTGTTCTAAGTGCTCCCTAAATCTCTTTTGTCCTTCTTGAGAAAGAGTTAAGGAGGTGCCGGAGGCAAACCTGAATTTTCCCTCATCAAGTAAATCCAGCACTGAGTCTTGAATGACCTCAGAATAAAAATCAAGGTTTTCAAAAGAGGAATGGAGTAAGCCAGCTAAGACTGCATTAGCTATGCTACCCACTCCGGACTGGAGGGGAAAAAGGTTAGTAGGTAATCTACCCAGGCGAACTTCTTCTTCTAGAAAATGAATGATATGTCCGGCAATCTTCTGGCTACCCTCATCAAGAGGAGCTAAAGGCGACCCTTGGTCTGGGAGATCAGTGAGCACTATGGCTTTAATCTTAGCAGGGTCAGTGGGAATATAGGTTGTTCCTATCCGCTCATCGGGTCTAGTAAGAGGAATGGGCTGGCGATGGGGAGGGTCCTGAGGTTGATAGATATCATGGATTCCTTCTAATTCTAAAGGATGGTATTGGTTGATTTCTACAATGATAGATTTTGCTCTATCTACGATGGTTGGTGAAACTCCTACTGAGGTGCTGGGAATTATATTCCCTTCTTCATCAATGGCAATAGCCTCAATAATGGCTAGATCAATCTCTCCCAAAAAACCGTAGCGTAGCTGCTGGGCAAAATGGCTAAGGTGAATATCAGCATAAGCAGTCTTACCCGCATTGATATTATCCCTGAGTATTTTATTGGTCTGATAAGGGTAACGTCGGCCAATAATGCCAGCCTCTGCTAAGGCTCCATCTAATTCTTCACCTACAGAAGCACCGGTAAATAAGGTAAGCTTTAATTTTCCCTTATTCTCTTTTACTCTATTAGCTAAAGCCAAAGGGACTGCTTTGGGATAGCCGGCGGGGGTAAAACCACTGGTGGCGATGGTCATTCCATCGGTGATTAAAGCGGCAGCTAATTCAGGACTTTTTAATTTTTTTTGTAATTTAATATCTCTTATTCTTCGATTGTTATTTTCTGTATCCATATTCTACACTCCTTAATTTTTATTAATTTGTTTTTTTTTGTGAAATTTAGAAATTATTTAATAAATATCAAGACATAGTGAACTCTTTCTAATGATATTAAAATATTAATCCAGCGGGAACTCCCCACCTGTAAGGGTGGGGATGAGAGCATGTTCCTGTATCTTCCGTTCGTACTTTGATATAATAATGATATGAGACTCAGAAAATCGTCCCATACCGTATACCAGACCCAATATCATATCGTCTGGATTACCCGTTTCCGAAGGAAGATACTCCTTAGGGGAGTCAAAGACTATCTGAAGATAAAGCTTCTAGAGATTAGAAAGTACTATCCAGACTGGGAATATCTGGAGATTGGCATCGATATTGATCACATCCATTTGTATATGTTGATCCCTCCCAAGTATGCGGTAAGCAAGGTGGTGGAAACTATCAAGTCCAATACCAGTAGAGCACTGAAAGAAAAATTTACCTTCCTGCAAAAGGTCTACTGGGACGGTGGAAGAGATACTGTCAAATGTTGTGGATGAATAAATTCACATCCTTTGGAACATTAACCGTTATGCCACTTTATCTACCAGCTCTCCATCCCGGAATTCTTTGTTCTCTAAGACCAGTGGAATCATTTGATATCCCCTAAGCCGCCGCCAGTTCTTTTGGGCCTCCTGGGCCAATTTGAAGACCATACTCAAGGTAGCCTTTCGGGATCCACAGCCTTTGGTCCGTTTGGTTCTCAATCGTACCGTGGCAAAGGTAGACTCGATCGGATTGGTGGTCCGAATAGGCATCCAGTGTACGGCCGGAAAATCATAGAAGGTAAACAGATCTTCAGAGTCTTTACTCAGACATTCGGCTGCTTTGGGATATTTATCACTATAGGAAGCCAGGAAATGATCATAAGCCTGTAATGCTTCTTGTTTTGTTTCAGCCTGATACAGCTCATGGATCAGGGATTTGGCCTTGGACTGGATAGCCTTAGGTAGTTTATCTAAGATGTTGGCTGTCTTGTGTACCCAGCAGCGTTGCCGGCGGGTTTGAGGGAAGACCTCTGCTAGGGCTGCCCAGAAGCCTAAGGCGCCATCACCGATCGCCAGTTTGGGCATCTGCTGTAATCCTCTTTCTTTCAGATCCAGTAGCATCTCCCGCCAGGCGATCTTGCTTTCCCGATAGCCGTCAGAGAGGGCAATGAGTTCTTTGTTACCCTCAGCATCTGCTCCCATGATGAGGAGGATACAGGAGCGCTCCTCATCCAGTCGGACCTGGAAATAGATGCCATCTACCCAGAGATAGACATAGTGTTTATGGGATAGATCCCGTTTAACCCATCTTTCATATTCGGCTTCCCAGCATCTCTTGAGCCGCACGATATTGGCCGGAGAAAGTCCTTTTACCCCTTCTCCTAAGATGGCAGTTAGAGCCTGGGGAAAATCATTGCTGCTGATGCCCTTCAGGTAAAGATAGGGAATGAGGTTATCCACACTGGGCATTCTACGCAGATACTTGGGCAGGATCGTACTGGTAAAGCGCTTCTGCTTCCTTCGATCATCGACCCGTGGTTGTCTGATAGGAATAGGACCTATTCCAGAGATAATGGAACGACTAGGATGGTAACCGTTACGCACCACGGTTTTTCTTCCCAAAGAATCTCTATCTTGCCTATGTGCTTTTATATATTCTTCCACTTCTAATTCCAAAGCCTGCTGTAACATCTTCCGTGCTCCTTCCCTGGCTAGCTGTTCTAATACCGACCAGGTTTCACTTTTTTCTGGACAAAAGTCCATCTCTTGAGTATACTGACTCATAAGCATATCCCTTTCTCATTTGGAAATATTTTTATTGAACATACTTTCCAAAGGATATGCTTTTTTTATCATTCTGTCCACAACTTTTGATTATAACTCACGGTGGAAATCCCATGGGCAAGCCCATGGTATTCTGCCCTTCGGGTTAATAAAGGTATATGGGTGAAAGGTTATTTTGTCTCCACAGTGGGGATCAACGAGAAGATAATCCAAGCATACGTCGCATACGTCCGAATGCAAGAAGAGGAGGATACATGACAAGCGGAGCTTGAATTTTGAGAGCACCACGCCTGTAAGGGCGTGGGTGTCTATGTGGTCAGACCTCCCTGGGTAAGAATAATAGCCTTCACCCCATCTACCTGCTACATCTACTACACCATCTTTGGGCAGTATCGGATTTTGTTTTGACTAGCAAACTCATCCAGATGATATAGCCTCCTATGCAGTTCGTGTTCCTCAGGCCGGGACTTTGCCGCCGACTTCCTTCAGATTCCATCTCACGATGGACACCCTTGTCTTGGGCTAATGGTTGCTACTGCCAACCCCATAACAGACTTTCACTGTCAAGTGATTACTCACGCCGGGCGCAATCGAGTAGGAGGTAGATGATTAATTCATCTACCGTCCTCTCAGTCGAGTAGCACAGTGCAATTTCACCTCTATGCTCTCACGGAACCGTACGTGAACCTCTCAATTCATACGGCTCTTATCATTCTACCTTATGGTAATATCCCAAGAGACCAATGTAAAAACATAGCGGGCTCTCTTTGGGCAAGTTTCCTTAACCACTCACTAGCTCTACGTTGATGATTCTTGAAACGCTTGTATTTACACATTGCCCATTTGATCAATCTGCGGTTGACCCAATCCATCGTATATCTGACAGCAGAAAAATTAAATCTTCCAAAGTAGTTCAGCCATCCCCTGATCAGGGGGCTTAATAATTCCGCCAGCATTTCAATTTTGCATCCTGTCCTAAGATGTATGTTCAAAGCTTTCAGTTTATCCCGAAAGGCTTTCGCTGATTTCCTGCTTACCGAGGCTAAGAAGTTGAATTGCAGTCTACCCAATCTATCCTTTATGAATATTCTTTTGAATGTGTATCCCAGAAAATCAAACTCCGTATGGGGATAATTTTCTGTTCTATCTTTATCCTTACAGTAGATTATCTTGGTCTTTTGGGGATGTAATTCCAGCTTACATTCTGTTAATCTCACCTTCAATGCTGCCAGAATTTCTAGCGCCCTTTGTTCAGATATACAGTGTATGATGGCATCATCTGCATACCTCTCAAAGGGAGCATCGGGATAATTCCTGGTTATCCATCTGTCAAAGGCATAGTGCATAAACAAGTTGGCCAGTATTGGACTTACGACACCGCCCTGAGGAGTACCACTTTTCCTTGCTATTACTTCCTTCGTTTCGGTAATGAATGGTGTTTTCAGCCATCTTTCGATATAGAGAATGATCCACGACTGTTGGATATGCTTCCTTACCGCCCTCATCAGCAGTTCATGGTCAATGTGGTCAAATAGACCCTTAATGTCCAATTCAATCACATAGTCATACCTCCAGCATCTTCTTCTGGCTTGACCTATGGCATCCAATGCTGATTTGTGAGGTCTATAGCCATAGGAGTCTTGATGGAAGATAGGCTCAATCAGGGGTTCAAGGTATAGATTGACCACCATTTGCGCAACCCTGTCACTGACTGTGGGTATCCCTAACATCCTAGTTCCTCCTGATTTCTTTGGTATCTGGACTGCTTTTACCGGTGGAGGGAAGTAACTTCCCGAGCTCATTCTGTTCCAGATTTTATACAGGTTTCCTTTCAGGTTCTGCTCAAATTCTTCTAAATCCTGTCCATCAACTCCACAACTTCCTCTGTTTGCTTTTACCTTTTGATAAGCAGTCATGACTACTTGCTTAGAAATTTCATAAGGTTTGCTGTCTTTCATCGGTTCCTCCTGTCTTTTGACAGTTGTCTTTTGAATCCAGCCAAATGATACAATCCCTTTGCTCGGTTGTCATTACGGCAACTTCTTCGCTACTACGGATTGTTCCGCCCCTGTACTATACCTCGCTATTTCGGCCTCGCCTTTCTGTGACTTGCGCCTTTTCGCTTATCATTACAATACAGGTTCCTGTGTTTCGCAATAGAGCCTGTCGTACGCTCATGCCGTCTTCATACCGGTTGCCAAGTAGACAGCGATCAGGTTTACCTCTACTCTTATCCTTAACCAGTGGTGAGAGTTAAGTTTTGACAACATTTTACGTTATCGATACTTCCTAGACGGTTCACTTTCGTTCATCTTCGTACAACTTACATGACTATTTTATGAATAGCCTTTTCCTTAATCGCTCACTACCATGCCTCTTAGGCACAGCAGCATTAAGGTTGTTTGGTGAGTTTGCCTGTACAATCCTCATCGAAGGGCCTTCCTTTATCTCTCTTGCAACTTGCACAGCACACCACCACCGTACATACCGTTCAGTATACGGCGGTTCGTTAAGAATAAATTACTTGTGCATGTCATTCTGTAGAATAATAGAATATGCATTTTCACTGTTTCTTCGGTTATCTGACGCCGAAGGAATACTAAGCACTTTTCCAATATCTGAGGCTTCCAGCCTACTCTTTTGGAAATAGCCTTCCTAAGAAGTTGTCTGCTTTAATCGTATTTCTCTCGAGTCCTTCAAACTTCCAAAACCTCTTAACGTTCAGCCCTTCAGATAGCACTACTTATCATTGAATGCCATCCTACTATGGCCTCTGCTGACTTCTGACAGTTCAGGCACACATCACTGTGTGGGTTGTTGTCAATCCATATTCACAACTTACCTGTCAGACCTCCCCGCTTAAGAACAATAACTTTCGTCTCATGTCACCGCTACATTTACACCGTGGAATTCGGGTAGTGTTGGACTTTGTTTTGTTAGGCAAACTCGTCCATTCCACATATGCCTTCTATGTAGTTTCTGTTCGACGGTGCAAGACTTTGCCTACAGCTTCCTTCAGATTCCACCTCACGGTGGACACCCTTGCTGTTTGGCTAATGGTTCCCACTACCAAGCCCATAGCAGACTTTCACTGCCAAGTTATTGCCCATGTCGGGCGAACCTAGACATCCACCACGCCCTTACAGGCGTGGATGTCTATTAAAACCAGGTCTTTCCCTTACCCAGACTCTGGTAAATCTCTTTGAGAGACTCACCTTTTAGATACCTTCTAATTGTCTTTTTTTAACTCTTCTATAATTATATACTGACCTACATATTACTAAGTTCAGTATAGAATATCTAGGCTAATAGTTCGCAATGTGTGTAAACTTTTTTTCACTAAGGTTCACGATGTATATAAATTTGTTAACTGTTATTTAACAAGATGTTAATTAACAACAGTTCCAAAGATAATCAGGGGGCTCCGCCCCCCCCTGAAACCCCCTTACTCTCTTCCAGAAGAGCTTTCATCTTATTTAATCTTCATCTTCCCCATCTTCCAACCTCACACCTTGTAGGTAAATCTCGGTAAGCTCTGTTTGACCAACTTCGGTCAGTTCCACTTCATCTAAGGTTAACGGCCCACAGTGAGGACACTTAATCTGATTTTCAAACTGAGGCCTTCCCTCGACTAACTCAAAGCTTATCTTACCTACCTCAAAGTCAAACACCCTTTTACATTCTTTGCATTTAAAGTTAATAAATGGCATAATATCTCCTATGGAAATTCTATCATCTCAACCTAAAATTTCAATAAAGAAAATTTTTAAAGATTACTGGCCAGATTATTTAGCCACTCACCGAGATTCTATCCTGGACTATATCATCATCACCATAAAGAAGATGCTTTCCGGTAGAGATCCAGAAAAACTTGGTTATCATAAGTATGCCTGTCCCGAGCATCCCGACCAGTATATAGTTGTTCCACATTCCTGTAAATCTCGCCTCTTAATACCTGTGGCAGGATTCTTACCGATAAATGGGTAAAAGAGGTTAATTCCCTCTTCCCCGAGCACCCTTTCATCATCTTTGTTTTACCCTTCCCAGAGAGCTAAGAAAGCTTCTAAAAGATTATAGGTTTTTATTTGACTGTCTTTTTACCGCCTCCAAAGAGACAGTTCTCTCTTTTTGTAAAGAAAATTTCTTCCGGCAATTGTTTCTTCTCTTCATACCTTGGGAGGAGACCTTAAAGATAATCCTCATATTCATATGCTCATCTCTTCCGGTGGTATTGACCTAAAAGTAAGAAGACAGAATAGATGGAAAGATCACTCCTTTTTCCCCTTTAAGATGCTTCATAAAAGAGATAGGTTTCTTTTGGTCAAACATCTTAAAGAGAAAGTATTACCCACTATCTTAAAGAGCATCCTGAAGAAAAAGGGGAGTTAAAAGTATTTAAAGCCAAACAAGTTTTGGATGCTTTCTGTAACCCTTTCTTAAAGATAAACTGGTATGTTTATGACTCAACTGACTTAGAGCCAGAAAGGTTTACCGTAGGCTATATTCTTCGCTACGCAAAAAGGCCAGCCACCCTTAGCTGAATGTAGAATCTGCCAGTATGGAGAAATAAAAGGAAAAGAAGGTAGCTGGGTAACTTTTACTTATAAAGAAAGAGAAGCTTCTGAAGTAAAATATACTGTCTTAAGTGGAAAAATTCATTACTCTCCTCATTCAACATATCCTTCCTCCCAATTTTAGGGTAGTGCGTTACGGTGGTCTTTTATCAAGTAGGCTTAAGGATAGATATGAAAAGATAATCCACAGGCTTTCTAGATGTGAGGCGGAAAGAGAAAAACTTAAAGGGTGGAGAGCGAGACAGATTCTTTTTACCGGAAAAGACCCCCTAATTTGTCTTACTTGCGGAAATGAGATGAAACTGGTAGAAGTTGCCTTTCTCTCTTCTAAAGAGGGGGAAATGGTAGTTTATGAACCTCCTTAGATTTTTTTCTTCTTTAGATTGTCAAAGAGCAAAAAGCATATATTTACAAAATTTATAAAGGGAGAGTACGCCTTTTTTCTCTAATTTCCCTTTATCCCCATCTTTTTCTATTATTTTTAGCTCTCGATTTTTATATTTTTTCTTATCTTCACCAAGAGTTTTTCGAAAGGCTGTAAAAAGCTCCTAAATTTTTCTATTTTTCTCTCTTTTAAAAGATTATTGAAATTCCGAAGCTTGAAAATTATCTTGCAAGATTAGGAATGAACATAATTATATCTGGCAATAATATTAATAAAATCATTATTAAAGTAGAAAGAAATATAAAAATAAGCAAATTAATGTTTATTACTTCTTTAACATCTGCATTACATAGTCCTGCTGCAACAAATAAATTCATTCCTACAGGAGGGGTCACCATACCTATCCCAAGATTAACAATCATAATAATACCAAATACAATTGGATCTATTCCAAAATATTCTGCAATTGGAGCAAGTAATGGAGAAAGAATAATAATTGCTGGAGGAGTATCCATGACCATTCCAACAATAAACAATAAAAACATCACAATAAGCCAAAATTTGCTTGGACTATTGCAAATTCCTAAAATATATTCTGTAATTCTTGTAGGAATATTTTCCATTGCTAAAAAATGTGCAAAGAAAGAAGCTGTTGCAATAACAAACATAATCATGGAAGAAGTTAAAACAGATTCTTGTAAAATCTTAAAAATATCTTTTAAAGCTAAATCTCTATAAACAATTAAACTAACAAGCAATCCATATAAAACAGCGACTGCAGCTGCTTCAGTAGGAGTAAATATACCTCCATATATTCCACCCAAAACAATAACAGGCATAAATATTGCCCAAATTGCACCTTTAAAAGATTCCCAAAGATCTTTTAAAACAAATTTTTTTCTTTTAATTACATCTTTATGTCTTACACCATAATAAATTCCATAAATTGACATGCCTCCAGCAAGTATAAAACCCGGAATAAACCCCCCTAAAAACATATCTCCTACAGAAACGCCTCCAGTTGAAAGTCCATATAATATCATTGGTATACTAGGGGGAACTATAACTCCTAAATATCCACAAATAGCAATCGCTGATAATGAAAAGTTTAAAGGGTATCCTTCTTTTTGTAACGAGGGCAACATAATTGTTCCTATTGTTGCAACAGTAGCTACAGCTGAGCCAGAAATCGCTCCAAAAAATGCAGCTCCAAAGAATACCACTACAATTAAACCTCCCGGAAGCCATCCAAATAATGAATTTACAAAATTTACTAAACGTCTTGAAAGGCCACTTCTACCAAGCAAACCTCCAGCAATCAAAAAAAATGGAATCGCCATTAATCCAAATGAATTAGTTGCACCAAAAAACTTTTGTACAACCATAGCCATATTAAAGTCTCCAAATATTAAAAATGCAAAAGTTGCACTAATTCCTAAAGATAATGCAATTGGAACACCTATTAATAACAGCGTAAAAAAAATACCAAAAACAGTTGCTATCATATTATTTCTTTCCTTATTCCTTCCTTATCTTTTCTTTAAATTTTGAAAACATTACTTTTTATTAGCAATATCAACTAAATGTTGTACTATCTTCGAGTTGTCTTTACTCTGATCTTTCCCCAATCCCAAGGACAGCAGGTACTCAACGAACTCAGGTGATCTCTTCCTGAATTTCTAGGGAAAATAGGTGTTTCCTCTATCGGTGCCCAGCCATAGCCCGGAAGCACATTGCGAATCACATGCACTATGTCAACAAAGTAAAGCCACTCTGTCTCCCCTAGTTCTTCCTTCGTCTGTTCATGGCTCTTCAAAAAAAACTTTTTGTGCCTACAGGTCTGCTTGTGTAGGTACAATTTTCAACTTCTGGAAAGTGAGTCTCTGGCAATTCAAAAGCTTTTGTATTCCCCTCTCCAAATACTTCACCTCAAAACGCTCCTCCATAAAAGTCCCTACTCCCTTAGCATTGTGATACACTTGACAGCTAATCTCTGCCTTCAATTCCTTTATCTATTTCAAGGACAACCTACCGGGATCACCACCATAAGAAAGCTGGTACAAAGCACTCAAGCCTCTCTTTTGATAAATCTTCCATACCCTCCATACCCTCGCTAACCCCAAGAACCCTGCCAACCATAAACGCTCAGCTATCTTTCGGTCGCTCTCGAGTCTCTCGATAGCGCTTTTGAATGGCGGCTGTTGCCTCTGCAGATGCAGAAAGCTCCGACCTTTCAAAGTATTGACACATGGTAACAATCCTTTCGGATGTAATCATCCTTAAAACCTTTTTAGAATATCTTGAACTGAATGTCAAGTAATTCGCTATTCTCGAGGACGTACATTTATATAAAACTTTTATCATCCTCTTTTTGTATTCAATTGGAATAAACTATTCTTTAAAATTAAAATTATTGTAAAAAACCATTAAAGCTCGAATAGTACAAAATATAAAGCCTACTACAAGAGGAACATAAACATACCACATGGGGACTAATAAAGCAGGCGATATTTGGTTCGTCGACTTTACAAATAAACAAAAAGAAATGGAGCAATAAGCAAAATAAGCGTATGCAATAATTTCGATTAAAGATCTTAAAGTATTAAGTACATTTTTAAAAAATTTATTAGGCACGGCATCTAATAAAAAAGTAAATCCTAAATGTTTTCTTTGTTTAACACCCATACTAATCCCTATATAAATTCCTGTTATCATTAGATATCTTGAAGCCTCTTCTACCCACTTAAAGGGAATGTGTAAAATAAATCTTGATATAACCCCTGCTAATACTAAACAAGTCATTGAGACAAAAGCAAAAGTAGTAATAACATTTTCAAAAATAGACATCCCTTTATCTAATAAAATAATATACTTTTCTATCTGTGTTTTCTCTAAATATTTTAAAAACTCTCTCTTCATAAAAACACAAATCCTCTCTCTTTGTTAAACTTAAATCTAATATTTTGAACAAAAATAAGGAGATGTGTAAGCTAAATATATTTTATATATTATTAAATACACATCTCCCTTCGTGATTATTTAAAAAAATATCTCTTATCAATAAGTGGAAACCCCGTGAGCAAGCCCATGGTATTCCGCCCTTCGGGTTAATAAATTATTTTTTAATATTTTGTATTTTTTACTTTGTTTATTTCTTCTTGCGTAAAATACTTCGGTATTAGCATAGGATATGCCTTCTCCTCCATAGTTTTCATCCATTGTTTCTTTTCTTCTTCAGTGTATGTAACAATATTAACACCTTCTTTTCTCATCCGTTCAATCATTTTACCTTCTTGATAAGCAGTATAAGCTCTCATAAAATCTCTGGCTTCAATAGCGGCTTTTTCCATAGCGTCTTGAATATCTTTCGGTAATTTATCCCATTTTATTTTACTTATAGTAAGAGGTAATGGAGAATAAGTAACATTTAATCTAGAATAATTATTGGCAACTGTATATATTTTATTAAAGTAAACAGTACAAATTGGCAAAATAGTTCCATCTACAGTTCCATTCTGAATTGCAACAAATACTTCGCCCCAAGCCATGGGAACAGGATTAGCACCTAATGCAGCAATCCAAGTGGTTGTTATTGGTGTTTCCATACAGCGAATAGTCCTACCAACTAAATCTTTAGGCTCTTTAATAGGATTACCACTATTAATAAAGCCAAAAAATCCGCATTCCCAAAAAGCTAAACCTACAATTCCATAATTTTCCAAGCTTTTTAGCTTCTGCTGTCCAAATTCACCATCTAATACTGCATAAGCATGTTGTTTATTTTCAAATAAAAAAGGCATATCAAATATTGCATAGCTAGGATCAAAATTAACTAATGGAGAAGTAGTGCTGCAAGTCATATCAAGAGTTCCCATTTGTAAACTTTCATACATTTCTCTCTCGCTGGGAGATAATTGACCACTAGGATAAATTTCTATTTTTACTCTACCATTTGTATATTCATCTACAAGTTGAGCAAAATATTCTGACGCAATTTGATAAGGATGTTCTGGATTTAAACCATGAGACAATCTAAGTTTCCAAGACTCTTCATTTGCAATACCATTAAGACCCATTGAACATAAGATAAAACATAATAATGTTATGACTATTAAATTCTTCAATATTTTTTTCATAATATTCTCCTTAAATATAATTATTTTATATTTATTATATTATTATTAAATAATAAACAACAAACCCTAAATATTACATTACAAGTATTTTAAAATATATTCATTGTTTATTCACCTCTCCCGTTTTAAACATTAAATGAAATAAAAAAATTCTGCTCAAATATCTTTTTTTCCTATTTTTTATCTGGTTTTTTTACAAAGCCAAGAGAAAAACTTCTGAGCTTGTCAAGTTTTTAGTTGAAAATATTTGAGTGGCTCTCATCAAACTGCTACCCTATGCCACTAATACGGCAGTCTCTATATTTTCTTCTGCCTCAATATTCTTGAGCACTTCTGGAATAAAGGCATATCCTTTAACTCTCCTAAATCTCCTCTCAGCATCTAGGAGAGCAGAGGCCAGCCACCTCTGCATCTTCTTACTTCCTCTATATCTCTTTACTCTACTCTCGGTATCTCTCACCATAGAAAACATACTCTCTATAGGATTGGTGGAATGTAAAGTCTTCCTCAGTAGAGCAGGAACTTTCAAGCGAGGTAAGGTAAGTATCTCTTCTAGAGCCTCTAATAGAGAATCTGCTGCAGATTCATTTATATCTCTTAGCCATTTCTCCATCTCCAGCAACATCTGCCGAGCATCATCGTAGCTATTCTGTTCTAAAGCATTCTTAAATCTGAAATGGGCTTCTTTTCTATACTTTTTAGCCAAATGCTGCTGGATGTTTCTATCTTTATGGATAGTACAACGTTGATGGATTAGTTTTACCAAATCTATCTTTTAAGGCTTTAATTATTCCTTTGCCTCCATCGGTTACCCAGATGATCTTATTGGAAAGTGGTAATCCCCTCCTCTCTAAATCTCCCAATAGTTCCTCAGCTAGCTCCTGGTTCTCAGTGGCTCCTTGCCAAAAACCTAAAGCCATCTTTCTCCCACTTAGGTCTATACCTAAAGCAATGATGAATACTTCTCCTCCTCGATGAATGGTATCTAAGAATAGGGCAAAAGGTTTAAAATCTTCTAAGTTTCGTTCTTTGAATTCTTTTAACTTTCTAGCAGTAACTTCGATGATATGCCGGGATACGGAAAAGGCTGATACTCCGAAAGCTTGAGCAGCATCTATTATTGTCTCTTGATACTTTTGACAGGATATACCACTCAGTATTTTGGTTAATAACTCCTCCGAGAACTGTTCTGGTTCTTTTAGTTTCTGGTAACTCTTAAGTGGTATCTCTGCGCTTCTACTTCTAATCCGAGGACGATTTACTTTAATCTTCTGGTCTCCTAGATAGACTAAGCCAGTTTGACTTGCCCATTTGTAGATACCTGGATTAGTAGGCTGATAGTCAGGACCTGCTATTTCCTCCCTTTCTATATACATAATGGCCTCTACTACCATTCTACCCAATTCCCTCATCAGAGAATCAACTTCTTGCTTAGCAGTTACCAAGTATCCTATACATCCCCCTCACCATCTCTTCTTTCCCATAAACTTCTTTCATTTTGGCTATTGACTTTTTCCTCTTTTTGGTGTTTCCTTTCTATTAAATACTTTTTCTCTATTTACACTACTACGTGGATTATCCCACGGGGAGCCACTCTTTTCAATTTCAACTAAAAATAGTATAACCTCAAATATTTCTTAAAAACTTATAATTATAATATAAGACTATAATTTAAATTTATGGATAAACATTGTGCGAAAATACTTTAAAATCATGTCCTGGTAATATAAAGTCAGCTGCTTTTTCTAGCTTTGTATAACTTTGATAATACTCTTCAATATTAATATGTAGACCATTGATAAGTCTAGGTTTTGACTCCCAACATTTATAAATAGGAACTAAATCTCCTGTTATTGCGTATTTCCCTTCCTTGGTATTTACTAAAACAGTCTGTGATCCGTTTGTATGTCCAGGTGTTAAAATGACAGATAGGCCATCTATTATTTCAACATCACCATCAATTATCTCGTATTCTGTCTTAAACAATACTTGTAAATTATAATATTTCTTGTGAATCTCAATAGGAGTAACAGCATATTGCATTTCCCTTTTTTGGACATAAAATTTATTTGCATTTTTAAATAAATTATTATTCCCAGAATGATCCCAATGCAAATGAGTTAATATAACAATAGTAATTTCTTCTGGTCTTATTCCAATATTAAATAATGCTTTATCTAAGAACTGATCTTGAGTTTGACTATAAGGCATGTGTTTTATCCCATCAGCTGGTTCACCTGCTGTATCTACAATAATTTTTTCCTTTCCGTCTGAAATATACCACGATATCAACGGTTGCCTTAAGGGAATCCCTGGATTATATTGATAAGCGACTCCAGAGCTATCTCTAACCACTTCACCCACTAAAAGTGGATAAATTGAAAATTTGTTCATATTTTCCTCTCTTTTTATTATTATTCAAAAATCCAAAACATAATGAATTTATGATTATCATTTTGAATATATTATGTCACCTCTATCTTCTTCAAGCTACTAAATACATTATTATCCTTAAATAAGGTTTATTTTTAAGAACGGCTAAAAATAATTCGCTTAACAAACAAGCTCTATAAGTGTTTATTTTTGACCACCCCAATGATACCTTCATTGATTAGTTTATTTATCTTCTCATCTGAGTAATCAAGCTGTTTTAAAATTTCTACAGTATGTTCACCAAGTAATGGCGCTCTATTATAAACTTTAGGCTTTGTTTTAGAAAACTTATAAGGTGTTCCTGCAATTTTAACTTTCTTCTTGGTAGTAGGATCAGCTTCAACTTCTACTAACATTTCTCTGTCTAAAACATGATCTGAATGAAATAAATCTTCTGCAGTATTAACTTGGGCTACAAGACATCCATTTTTTTTAAGTCTTTCTACAACTTCTTGTTTTGTATATTTTGTGGTCCAGTTTTCAATAATCTTATCCAATTCTTCTCTGTGAGCAACTCTCTTGTCTTTATCTGTAAACCGACTATCTTCTTTTAGTCCTGGAATATTTGCTGCCTCTACAAATCTTTCCCAATATCTTTCAGGAAAACTTGCGAGTACAATTGCACCATCACTCGTGTGATAAAGGCTATAAGGATGATATAAAGGATGATTATTTCCAATGGGTTTTGGTGAAACTCCAGTATATGAATATTGGAATAGAATACGTTCACAAAGTAACATTGTTGAATCAAGCATTGCAATATCAATGAATTGGCCTTCACCAGTATTTTTTGCATTTATTAAACCTGCCAACAAAGCTGTAATCGCTAATGTCCCTGGAAATATATCTCCAACACCTACACCAACTTTATATATATCTCCTTTTGGAGAACCTGTTACACTCATTAAACCACTCTCAGCTTGTATCATCATGTCCACTGTAGGTCTACCTTCAAATCTAGAAGGTACAACTCTATTAGTGCCATAACCACTTATTGAGACATATACAAGCTTTGGATTGATCTTCCTAATGGTATCATAGTCTAATTTAAACTTTATCATAATTTCTGGAGTCGCAAAATTTAATATTATAGCATCAGATTCCTTTGCTAGTTCCTGAGCTATTTTTTGTGCTTCAGGCATCTTTAAGTTCAGTACAATACTTTTTTTATTTCTATTAATACTACTAAAAAAACCACCTAAATTACTATCCTTATTAGTATTATCTAAGTATGGACCTAGTAGTCTACTTGTATCACCATCAGGGGCTTCCACTTTTATAACTGTCGCACCTAGATCTGCTAAAAGCATTGATGCAAAAGGACCAGCTAAAGCCCTAGTGAAATCTAAAATCTTTACTCCGTTTAATGGTCCAGATCTTTCATCGGTTTTTATTTTTGAAGTCATGGCTCTTACTTTTAAGTATAAACATAAAGAATAAATACTATATAAATTTAACTTATTTAAAGTAAATTAACCAAACATGCATGATTATAATTAATCATAATTTACTTTATTTACTCCTTATATATTATACTTTAACTACCTCCTTTATATATTCTATTTATTATTCTTGACTGAATTTCAATACTTATTTTTAGCAATTATCTAATTCAAATTCTATCAAAACTGTTCCATCTAGAGTTTCACAAAAACCAATTAACAATGGAGAATCGAAATGCGCTTTAGAAACATCTTCCTCAGACATTCTACCAGTTATAATATGACCTTCTGCCAATTTTGCTATAATTACAGTATAAGGAACATCAGGATAAGGCTTTAAATACACCTTATGGAAGGTTACCTTAGACCATAAAGTTGCTTTACCAGAACATTCGATCCACTTAACATTATTAGAAAGGCATTCGATGCAAACTGGAGATGGTGGAAATTGAGTATGTCCACAATCGTTACACTTCTGAATCATTAACTTCTTATTTTGCAAACTTTCCCAAAATACTTTCTCAAAATCTGTAATTATTGGCAATAAAGAGCTTATATTTTCACGTAGTGAATCTTTCATATTTTCTCCTCCTATATTCTAGTAAAAATATGGCCCGAAACAATAGGGGCAGCACATATATAGAGAGATAATTTTGCATTAGCAACTTGTCGGTTACCACATTCATGTCTCAATTGTCTAATGCACTCTACTTGATGATTAAAGCCTTGCATATATGATTCTGAGGTATGTCCACCACTAGTATTAACTGGCCTTGGGCTTTTACCCAATGTAATTCCAACATTATCTATATATTCTCTAGCACCACCACGCTCACATAAACCAATTCCTTCCAAAGAAAACATAACTGTTGCTGTAAAATTGTCATAAATCTGTAGATTATCTAAATCTGTAGGTTTTATACCGGCAACAGTATAAAGATCTTTTGCCACTTTACATAGAGAATTATAAAAGAAATCTTCCTTCAGATAAGTAGAACTCATATCTCCACAACTACTTGTGGCAATCATTGCAACTACCGGTTTTTTAAGATCTTTTGCACGTTCTATTGACGTTAAAATTAGAGCAACTGCACCATCATTAATTAAACAATAGTCATATAATCGCAAAGGCTCAGTAATATAACGAGCACTTATATATTCATCCATAGTAATCGGCTCTTTAAAACAACTTTTTGGGTTTAAAGAAGCATGATATCTATTTGAAATCGCTATCTCTGCAAGGTATTTTTCAGAAACATTAAATTCATACTGATAACGAGCAAACATGGCTGCAACTTGTGCACCAGGAGAAGTCATGCCATGAATAATTCCATAAGGATCTGCACTATCTCCTGTACTTCCATAATTATATTTCCCAGTACGACTATTATTAGCATAAATAACTAAAACATTTTTTACTATACCAGCATTTATTGCCATAGCAGCATACTGTAACGCTAACCCACTCATCCGTCCTGAAGATTCCAATCCATTTACTAATCTGGGTTGCTTTATCCCAACCTTGTAGCAAAAATACTCATATTGCCTAACATCCCTGACACAAATAACCCCATCAATATCATCTCTTTCAAGTCCACAGTCATCTAATGCGTTCTTAAAAGCCTCGGATGCCATTGCATAAGGATCTCTAGGATAATGGAGATTACGTTCCTGATATAGTTTTCCATAATCAACATCTCCTACTCCAGCTATAGCTACTCCTTTTGGAAATATTCTACTCATTTGTGACACCTCCTCTTATATTATTTTCAATTAACTCTTTTCGTAGCGGTCATATTTATAAATAATTGATCATACTTAAAATTTATTTTATTTTTTCAATTTATTTTTCAATTCTTTTTCTATACGGATAAATCGAATCAAGATCCCTTGGCAATCTCCACAAGATAGAGAGGATCAGGGGATGACAAATAAAGACCTAAAATTGGGCCTTCTTGATCAAATAACTCATTAAAACTTTTCATATTTACCTTCCTTTAAAATAATCATAAAATGCTTTAACAAATAACATTCCTGCAGCGGCTCCTGGATCTTCTATTCCTTTGGATTTTTCTCCATACCATTTTGCTCTGCCATATTTTGAAACTAAATCTTTCGTGGCTTCAAAACCACTCTTTGCTTTTTCGTAAGCTTCTTTAAAACTATCTTTTAAATTTCTATTTTTAAGAGCAGACTCTTTCAAAGATTCTGCTGCAGGATATAAAGAATCAACCAATGTTTTTTCACCAAATTTAGCTATTCCCGTCTCGATGATTCTGTTAACAAACTCCGTGAAAAATAATGATAAATCTGAAAGGCTAACTTCTGTTTTATCATTTAAAACCATTCCAGCTTTTATCAGTCCATCAGCAATAAGGGTACCCACTGTTGAAGGGGAAGCTTCAGCCAAAGCCATACCAGCTTTAACGATAACCTTTCCAATTTTATCTTCAGTATAGTTATGCAAAGCGTCCTCAACCTTGGTAAAGCCGTTTACCATAGTTAATCCGAGATCACCATCACCAATTACTGAATCTAAATTAAATAAAAAGTCCTTATTTTCAATCATTACATCCTTAATTTTTGAAAATATCTCCCTTATTTCTTTACTATTTATATATTCCTTCATGTTATCCCCTTTTCTAAAGTTGTGCTTGTTGGAAAAAAGGTGTCTGAGCAGGCTTCTTTAACAAATTTTTTAACTCATTATCAAGTTTAAATAGCGATATAGACATTCCAGCCATTTCCATAGAGGTGGCAAATTCACCAATATAAGGATGGTATATTTTTATTCCCTTTTCCTTTAATATAGAAGCAACTTTTCTAAACACGATATATAGTTCTTCTAAAGGAGTCGCACCTAATCCATTAATAAGAACAGATACTTCATCATCTGCTTCAAATGGTAAATCTGTTAATATTGAATTCATCATCTTTTCCACTATCTCGTTAGAAGGCATAAGTGTACTTCTGCCCATACCAGGCTCACCATGTATTCCAATACCTATTTCCATTTCATCTTCGCCAACTTCAAATGTAGGCCTACCCATTTCAGGGATGATACAGGGAGATAGACCTACTCCCATTGTTCGTACGTTATTATTGGCTTTTTTAGCAACTCTTTTTACTTCCTCAAATGACTCCCCTTCTTCAGCATAAGCACCTGCTATTTTATATACATAAAAAATCCCGGCAATACCTCTTCTATTTTTTTCTTTTCCTTTAGGTGAAGAAGCTATATCATCAGTTACTATAATCTGATCAACTTTTATATTTTCCATACTAGCTAGTTCAGAAGCCATTCTTGAATTCATTATATCACCACTATAGTTTCCAAAGATATGCAGAACCCCATTACCATTATTAATTGCTTTTGTAGTTGTAAACATTTTATTAGCGCTAGGAGAGGCAAAAACATTTCCTACAGCACAGCCATCCATCATTCCTTTACCCACATACCCTAAAAATAAGGGTAGATGTCCAGAACCTCCACCGGTTAAAAGTCCTACTTTACCAGGTCTAATATTATCTGAACGGATTATACATCTTAAATCATCATCTATACTTTTTAGCTGATCAGGATGTGCCGCTAAAATTCCTTGTAGCATTTCATCAACAAAATTTTTGGGGTCATTTATTAGTTTTTTCATTTAAAAATTTTTCCTTTCCAACTAAATATTGCTATGAATATAAGAAAATAAAGATAAACCATTTTATTTATTCAAAAATTTACTTAATTATTTTTTATAGAAAACCAACCTTACTAAAAATTATTAAATTCCAATATAGACAGCAAATATTTAATTTAAAATAAATATATACTTGAGTAAATTTAAACAAAGGTCAAACATAAGAAACAGAAAAAAAATTATTTTCACATCCTTTGTTTACTCTTTATTAGGTTTAATTAAACATATTTATTTTCTTTAAGAGCATATTCTTCTCTAAATTCGATAACAATACCCCCAGGAGTAGTATCAAAATAACACCAACGTTCACCCTGATAGACTGCAGCTACAAGTAGATTATGACCCTGAGCTTTGAATATATCTACCATTTCATCATAATTTGATACACCGAATGCAAAATGATGTATGCCTTCGCCTTTTTCTTTAATAAATTTAGCCCAAATTGATTTATCATCCATAGGCTGTAAAAGTTCAATAAAAGTAGGGCCAAATTTTATTAATACTATTCTTACTCTGAATTGTTCACCTGCCATAAGATCTTTTGTTTCTGGTTTATAATCATTAATAATTTGGCCACCAATATGCCATACTGAAGATAAAAAATTTACTGTATTTTCAATGTCTTTTACAGCAACGCCAATATGACTTAAATTTGTAAGCGGAATCTTATTTAATTTTAAATCTTTATTATCTATCATTTATATATTCCCCCATTTTTGGTGTTTAAAAATTTTTAATTAAAATATAGACCATTTTCTATTTGTCTTTATTAACTATAATGCTTCGTTGAAAATATTTTAGTAATCTTCAAATTTTAACTCAATTGTTTTTTGATTTTAATAAAGCTTTAATAGCAAGCTAAAATTGCGTGCTACCGTAATAATATTATTCAATATTTATTCAATTATATAAAAATATGACTAACGAAATTCGCTTTTCATTATATGAATTATTTATACTACTAATATAGTTAGATGTCAATATGCTGACCGAGAATTTTTATCAATAATTCTATATATGGATGAACATTTGGAAAATAAAATGGACAATTTACCTTAATAGATATATTTTTTCCTTTAGTATTAGCTTTAATCATAAACCATCATTTTACACATCTTCTTGAGATTCTATGCAATACACATCAGTCTAAATTCATCCTTTACTTTCTCCTGTAACCTTAAGAAGAAATGACGATATCCCAGATTGTATTTAAGTTGCCCAAAGAAGGGTTCGATAGTTCAAAGATGTTGCAGATATTTTTTATGTCCAATTTCAGTCTTCAAAGTGTATTGCACCCTACTCATTGGACATCTTTTAAAAAATAAAACTTCCGGTATAATGAAATAACCAAGAAAGATGAGAAATAACTTAAGTGGCAATGGGGCTTCAAAAATAATATACCAAAGAACAAAAATAAGAGCTAGTCCAAGCCTTGCTAAACGGTAAACTAATCTCAGGCTTAGGAGGCATTATCTAAAGATATATCTAAATGGTAATAATGATAACCATGAAATAAAACGGTTACGGATACAGATTGCCAAGATAGAACAGATGGCCGAGAAATTAACCATTGAGAACTATATATTTTAAAAAAAGAAAGTTCATTCATCATCACCGGTCCTTATTTCGCGCCATCTAAAAAGAATGCAAATAAATTGATATTAAAAAATCAACATTCTATTATCAACTCAAAGACAATTAGGGAAAAAGCAACACGCGGCTTCCCTCAAAGAGAAGATCAAGAGATCAAGCAGATTGCCTATCGCTATCCCTATTTACGGTTACCGGAGAATCACTGCACAGTTACCAGGGAAAAGATCAAAGTAAATCATAAACAAACAGGTACTTAAAATGATGCGCCACTGGGGATTTAGGCAAGCATCAACCAGGTCTGGTGTAGTGATATTACCTATATCAACATTCTTTCCAGCTTTGTCTACCTGGTTGTCATTATAGGCATTTATTCTTGCAAGATAGTAGGCTATGCTAACTGCCGTATATTCCAGATAACTGGTAACAGCTACCGGATTAAAAATAAATAAAGGATAAAAATTCTTGATTGGAGGTAAAATTATGTATAATGTACTTAGTAGAGTCAAATAAAAACTGAAATCAATAGCCAGGATGATAATGCTTTAAAATTATTTTTTAATTCAGTAAATAAAATAAATTTTTTTCTATTAATTCTTAATTTATATATCCTAATCTTTTAGAGGCTTCTTTTGCGCTTTTTTTCACTATTTTTGATAATTCATCTATTCTATTATCTGTAATTGATGAAATATGACCAGCTATATTAACTGAAGCAACGACTTTGCCATTATAATCGAAAATTGGTGCTCCAATACATCGATGACCAATAGCATACCATTGGTCATCCATTGCATATTCTTTTTCTTTCACTTTTTTTAATTCCGTTCTTATTTGAGTTTCATTCTTTAGTGTATATTCTGTATATTGGATAAAATCAATTTTGCTTATTATTGAATTCAATTGCTCTTCATCTAAATAGGCTGCCAAAACTATACCTGCTACACAACAATTGATATCAACTATAGCTCCTATTCCTGGTACATTAATTAAATTATCGTGTTTTTTAATTACATCTAAAAACAACACTTTCCCTTTATAAAGTACACCTAATTCAACAATCTCTTTAGTTTCTTCTGCTAAATTTTCTAATATATCTTTTATTTCATTTCTAACGTCTAATTTTGATAATATACTAGTGAAAAGATTCAAAATTTTTAAATCTAGTTTCCATAAATCTTCTGCTTCATTCCTATATTTATATACATATCCTAAATCCATTAATGTATTTAATATTCTATAAATTGAGGATCTAGAAATATGTGTTTCCTTGAAAATATCCTCAATAGATAACGGTCCGAATAATGAAAGTTTCTCTATTATCATTATTCCTCTAGTCAATAAATTTTCTTTCACCTTTAATAACCCTCGATATTAAAATATAGAATTTGATCCATATTTCTAGTAATATTCCTCTTGCCCAGAGTTTTAGAAAAAATAAACTTTTGCCAAATTACTTTACTCTTTATGGTTAAACTATTTTATTTGACCATTATAATATCCTTAAAATAAAGAAATTGGAAATACATTAATCTATGACCTGGGATTGAGGAACAGTAGCTACACTAGCCACTTTGTCATCTTGGTCTAGATTCATAACTTTGACTCCCCTTGAATTTCTGCCAGTTTTACTTATTTCCTGAACTGGAACCCTGATAATAATACCTTTTTGACTTATAATCACCAGTTCATCTCTTTCGTTTACCACTTTAACAGAAACTACCTTACCTCGCTCCTTGCTTAAGTGAATTGATTTAACTCCCTTGCCTCCTCTATTTTTGGAAAGAGGATAGAGCTTTAGCGGCGTTCTTTTACCAAAACCATTTTCTGTAATCAGTAGCAAGTCTTCGTCAGAATCTGGCTTAACTAAACTGATATCAATCAAGTAATCATCTTTAGCAAGAGTAATTCCTCGACATCCCATAGCAGACCTACCCATGGGTCGAATATTTTTTCCAGAAAAATAGGCAGATTTTCCTTGATGAGTAGTTAAGATAACATTTTCCTCTCCACTGGCCAATCTCACTCCTATTAGTTCGTCACCATCATTGAGAGAAATGGCAATAATTTCTTTGTTTTTTAGGTTAGCAAATTCATGTAGAGGAACTTTTTTAACCTTTCCCTGTCTGGTAGCCATATAAAGAAACAAACCATCTATTTCGCGCGATCTTTTAAATTCTGTTTCACGAATAGGAATAACTGTGGTAATTCTTTCCTTTTTCTCAATACCTAACAAATTAACTACCGCAATTCCTCGAGAGGTTCTGCCACCCTCTGGAATTTGATAGGCTTTCCTTCGGTAGACAGTGCCTTTGTTGGAGAAAAATAAGATGTCATGCAAATTGGTAGTAATATAAAGATTATCAACCAGGTCCTCTTTTTTAACCCCCATTCCAATAATTCCTTTACCACCCCTTCTCTGTTTGCGATAAGTATTTAAAGGTAATCGTTTTAAATATCCATCTTTGGTATAAGTAATTACAATATCTTCTTCAGCAATAAAATCTTCCACTTCCAACTCTTTTTCTTCTTTGACAATCTGGGTAAGTCTATGATCGGCATATTTACTCTTCAAATCCAATAATTCATCCTTGATAGTGAGCATCAGTTTTCTTTCATTTCCCAAGATATCCTCCAGATAGGCAATTCTTTTGATCAGCTCTAAATACTCTTCTTCCAGTTTTTTGGTCTCCAGAGAGGTTAACTTCTGTAAACGCATATCTAAAATAGCTTGAGCCTGTTTTTCACTGAGCAGGAAGCGACTCATTAAGCTTTGACGAGCGGTATCAACATCCTTTGATTTTTTGATAATCTGCACCACTTCATCGATATTAGCTAAAGCAATCTTAAGTCCTTCTAGAATATGCGCCCTTTCTTTAGCTTGTTTTAATTCATATCGGGAACGGCGCTCCACAACTGTCTTACGATGTGCCAAAAAACAATGTAGTGCTTCAGGTAAGGTGAGCAATTTTGGTTTCCCATCCACTATAGCTAAAAGATTAATTCCAAAAGTGGTTTGCAAATTAGTATGTTTAAATAAATTATTGAGAAGCACATTGACATTAGTATCTTTTCTCAAGTCCAGAACAATGCGCATTCCATTTCGATCTGACTCATCTCGCAAGGCAGTAATTTCAGTAATTTTTTTATCCTGCACCAAGTTAGCTATATCTTCAACCAAACTTGCTTTATTAACCTGATAAGGTAACTCTTTTACCACCAACACTGAGGCATTCTTACTTTTTTTCTCAAAATTTTCCGATACCACTTTGGCTTGTAAAGTAATTATTCCCTTTCCAGTTTGGTAAGCCTCTTTAATTCCAGATACACCGTATATGGTAGCACCGGTAGGAAAGTCAGGTCCAGGTAATACTTTCATAATTTCTTCTAATGTTGCCTCTGGATTTTCAATAAGTAGCACACAGGCATCGATAACTTCTCCTAGATTATGAGGGGGAATATTAGTAGCCATACCAACCGCTATACCGGAAGAACCATTAATCAGTAATTGAGGAATGGGGGCAGGTAATACCGATGGTTCCTCTAGGGAATTATCAAAATTAGGAATAAAATCAACGGTATCCTTTTTAATATCAGCAAGCATCTCCTGAGCAAGGGGTGACATCCTGATTTCGGTATAACGCATGGCGGCTGCTGCATCACCATCAACGGAACCAAAATTCCCTTGACCATCCACCAGAGGATAACGGTAGGAAAAATCCTGAGCCATTCTCACAATAGTATCATATACCGCCATATCACCATGAGGATGATACTTTCCCAAGGTATCCCCTACAATCCTGGCTGATTTTTTATAGGGCTTATCGGGGGTATTTCCTAGCTTGTACATAGAATAGAGAACACGCCGGTGTACTGGTTTTAAACCATCTCGCACATCAGGAATAGCCCTTCCCACGATTACACTCATCGCATAATTAAGGTAAGATGTTTTAATCTCATCAGTAATATCAGTAGGCAATTCCTGAGGTCCAGTTACCTTTATTGTTTCTCTTTCTTCCTGATTTTCTTTATTTTTATCTAAATCATTACTCAATTTTTATTTACCTGACTTTTAATTTTAACTTTTTGCTATTTAATAAAATTACTAAACATCCAATTCTACCACTTCAGTACTGTGTTGATAAATAAATTCTTTTCTCGGTTCTACTTTCCCTCCCATAAGTATGGTAAACATCTCATCCGCCTCTAAGGCATCTTCTAGTTCCACCCTCTTTAAGACCCTGGTCTCCGGATTCATAGTAGTCTCCCATAATTGGGTAGGGTTCATTTCACCAAGTCCTTTATATCGCTGAAGAGAATAATTTGCTTTTAATTCTTTTATTCTTTTTTGCATTTCTTCTTCATTAAAAAAATATTCACTCTTTTGATTATAACTTAATTTATACAAAGGTGGACGAGCAATAAAGATCTTTCCCTTTTCAATCAATGGTCTCATATAACGATAGAACAAGGTTAATAATAAAGTTTTGATATGCTCTCCATCAACATCAGCATCAGTCATAATAATAATTTTGTGATATCTTAGCTGAGATAGATCAAGCTCGTTATCTTCACCAATTTGTAAACCAGATGCGGTGATAATAGCCTTAATCTCATTATTAGTCAGAATTTTATGCAAGCGAGCTTTTTCCACATTTAAGATTTTACCTCTCAGCGGTAAGATTGCTTGAAATTTTCGATCCCTACCCTGCTTAGCCGAACCACCAGCAGAATCACCTTCGACTAAAAAGAGTTCTCTATGCAAAGGATCCCGTTCTGAACAATCAGCCAATTTTCCAGGTAGCGAACCAAGACTCAAACCATTTTTTTGCCTGACTAGCTCTCGGGCTCTTCTAGCCGCCTCCCGTGCTTTATAGGCGGAAATAGATTTGGCTAGTATTTTCTGTATGATTTCCGGATTTTCAATAAAATAACTACTCAATTTATCATTTACAATGGAAGAAACAATACCTTTAACTTCATTATTTCCCAATTTTGTCTTAGTCTGCCCCTCAAATTGGGGGTTATGTAATTTTACACTGATTACCGCAGTTAATCCTTCTCTTACATCATTACCAGAAAGACCTTGCTCCAATCCCTTTAAGGAATATTTTTTAGAATTGGGTATATTGTCATTTTTAAGATAATCGTTAATAGCTTTTGTAAGAGCAGTCTTAAAACCAGATAAATGTGTTCCTCCCTCTTCGGTATTAATATTATTAGCGAAGGAGAGTATATTCTCTAAGTATCCAGTATTATATTGAATTGCTATTTCTACCTCTACATCTTCCTTCTTCCCGCTAATATAAAAAGGTTTACTAAACAACACATCTCTATTTTTATTAAGATATTTTACAAATTCCACAATTCCACCATCATATTTAAAGACAGCAGTCTTTTCCTTCTCTCGTTCATCTACTAACTCAATCTTTACCCCAGCATTCAAATAGGCTAACTCTTTCAACCTATGAGCCACAATATCAAAATTAATGGTGATGTCATCAAATATCTCTGGATCTGAACGATAAGTTATTCTAGTGCCGGTCTTATTGCTTCGACCAATCACCTTTAACTCACTAACCGGTTTGCCTCGCTCAAATCTCTGCCAATATACTTTATTATCTCTATTAATGGTAACTTCTAACCATTCTGATAAAGCATTAACTACTGATATACCAACTCCGTGTAAACCACCAGTAACCTGATAACTACCACTACCAAATTTACCTCCCGCGTGTAATTTTGTCAAAACCGTAGTCACAGCAGGTAAATTAGTAGTGCTATGAATGTCTACTGGTATCCCGCGACCATCATCAATTACAGTAACACTATTATCAGAATGAATAATCACCTTTATTTTGCTACAATATCCAGCCATTGCTTCATCAATGCTATTGTCTACAACTTCATCTACCAGATGATGTAAACCACGACTCCCTGTACTACCAATATACATACTAGGTCTCTTTCTGACTGCCTCTAAACCTTCTAAGACCTGAATTTGCTTTGCTGTATATTGCATTTGATTAATTGAAACATCTTTGGTCATTATTCTTTCGCTCCATATTACAACAGGCAAAATTAAACCGTGACTGGGGGCCACGGCTTTTTAACATTATATTTAGTATATAATTTTTTTATATAATACTATATAAAAGGTTTTTTGTCAATTTTCACAACGGATCACGTTTTATTTAATATTTAAATTATTTTTAACTATTTTTTATATTAGCATATATAATTTATGTATACTATAATTTATTACTTATTGATAAAGTTATTGGAACTTATTTTTATAATTATTTCCTCTATATAGTTCTGACCAATACTCTTGTTAATAATATTTATTATCTCTCCTTTACGAACTCTTACTTCATTAGCCCAAATATGATTTTTTACCATTAAAAAAAGAGTATTATTCTGTATTTTTATCGGTTTTGTATTGAGTGCAAATTTAGGCGGAAAAAGACCTCCCCAGTTTTTAAACAGATGGTATCCCTCAATTCTTTGATTCCAATTACGTTTCTTTAAAAAATTTTTTATAACCTCATTTATGTGTATGGGTTCGTTATTATTCATTGCTGTTCTTTTACTATCCCATTATTAACTAAAAATATTTTTGATTGTTTAATGCTATCATATTGTATCAAATCATGTAAATCAATACTGGTAATAAATGTTTGGAGTGACCTGTCACTAATTAATTTAATTAAAAATAGTCTTCTTTCAGAATCAAGCTCTGATAAAACATCATCTAATAATAATGGTGGATACTCCTTATCTTTTTCTCTTATTAATTCTAATTCAGCCATTTTGAGAGCTAACACAGCTGAACGTTGCTGTCCCTGTGAGCCATATATACCTAAATCTATTAAATTGTTCATGACCAAATAATCATCTCTATGAGGACCAACAGTGCTCATTTTAAGTCGATAATCCTTCTCTTTATTATAATTAAGTTTTTGGATAAAAGCATTCTGTATCTCTTCCTTATTTTCAGTATAACTTGTTATTACATTGCTATTATATTTCAGCTTTAATGTATCTTTGTTCTTGGTCATCATATGATGAATAATTTTGGCTTTTTGATTCATTAACTGTAATGTTTTAGCTCTATATAAGATAATTAAACTGCCTAATTCCACCATTTTTTGATTCCAGATGCTTAAATGTCTATCTAAATTAGTCTTATTCTTTTCAGATTTCAATAGGATATTTCTTTGAAATAATATCCTATTATAGTCTTTTAAATGCTGTTCATAAATGGGATGGAGATTAATAATTACCTCATCAAGAAATCTTCGTCTTACTGCAGGAGAGCTTTTAATAATTTGTAAATCTTCTGGGGTAAAGATGACCGGGGTAAATCTTTCTTTAAGCCATGATTTTTGCTGAAATTTTTTGTTTACTTTAATTGTTTTTTTTACTCTTTTCGCTAAAATATCTGTTTGATCAACATTCTGGAACAAGATATTAATTTGGAAATATTCCTTTGCCTTATCAACTTCACCTAAAAGATAACATTTTTTTTCATTCCAGTTAATTAAATTGGAATCATCTTTTGTTCGATATGAACTCCCCCTTAATAAAGTATATATTGATTCAATAATATTTGTTTTCCCCTGAGCATTATTTCCGATAAAAATATTCAGTGAATTATGAAAAAGAATAGTAACATCTAAAAAATTCCTGAAATTAATCAATCTAATTTTATTAACATTCAAGAGAGGCTTCCTTCCCAGTATTTTAATCCATTCTTACTGGCATCAAAATATAATTATATTGCTCCTCTTTTTCCACTGGATTAATCATAGCAGGATTAAGATTCTCATTTAGCTTTATCTCCGTTTGGTCTGTTTTAATTACTCTCAAAACATCAATGATATAACGAGAATTAAAAGCAATTCCCACATAATCGCCTTCTACTAAACAGGGAATTTGTTCTTGAGCCTCTCCAATATCAGGAGTTGTGGCCTTTAAGATTAATTCTCCCTTATGTTCTCCTTTTTGTTGAGAATAAATATTAACCTCCATTTTAATAGTATTAAAATCCTCTTTTACAAACAGAGTAATCCTTTCCATTCTTTGCCTAAACTCTTCTGTATCTATTTTGACTATAGTTTTAAATTGCTGAGGTATGATCTGATGGTAATCTGGATATTGTCCATCAATTATACGAGAGAATAGTCTAATCTTATTCTTTTCGCCTTCTGGATTTAGAATAAAGACTACCTGCTTCTCCCCTATAGTAATCTCTACTATACTATCTTCTTCATAATTTAGTAGTTTGAACAATTCAGATAATGCCCGCTGAGGAATAATAACTTCAAATGGATTATCTGTTTCGATGGTATTTTTACCAGATAATCTAATCTTCTTCAGAGCCAATCTATGACTATCAGTTGCAGCAACTTCTAATCCCTTTTCTACCCTTTTAAATAATACACCATTTAAAAAAGACCTGTTTTCATCTTTTGCAGAAGCAAAAATTACTTCCTGAATGGTATCCTTTAACACCTTATTTGTTAATTTAATTCTTATTTTACTTTGAATTTCAGGAAAGGGAGAAAAATCCTCAGCAGAAAAACCAAGAATCTTATAATTTGATAAATCTTCTTCTCTAATATAAATTATATTATCTTTATCTACTTCAATTTCAATATTTCCTTCTGGAAACTTCCTTATTAAATCAACAAAAATTTTATTGGGAATAACTACTGCACCCTGTTCAATAATCTGAGCTGAAATATAACAGTCAATTCCAATTTCTAAATCGGTGGAAAATAAATGAATTCTATTATCTTTGGTAACTTCAAAAAGAATTCCACTAAATATAGGAAGACCTAATTTTGTAGTAATGGCTTTTTGTACTATTTGAGTTCCATTTTCTAAACTTTTTTGTGAACATATTACTTTCATTATTTTTCTCCTATCAATAAAGTTAAATATATTTCCTGTGGATTAAATATCAGTACCCAGATGGTCTATTAATTTTTAAACTTTTAATTTGATAATAATAAAAAAACTTCTTGGTAATAGTATCTTTAATACTTATTTTTACTAATTTTAGATTTAATGAGAATTAGTATTAATAGTAATAACGATGTTCATTATGTTAATAATGATAGCAGTCCTTTATTATTTGATAAAAAAATATGTGAATATTATTCTTAATAACCGTTGTATTTTTTTAACAGTATTCACATTTTATTTAATTAAAATTATTAGATCATTAGACTATATATTTTAGTTATTAGTAAATGAGAATAATTTTTTTGCAAAAAGATAATAAGAGATAAAGGACTATAATTATTTAATAGAATTTATTATTTAGGAACTATTTTGTATTTTATTGATCAAGCGGTCTATATGTAATTTAAGTTTCTTATCAGTCTTTAATTGCTCCTTAATTTTATTACAGGAATGTATTACTGTAGTGTGATCCTTCCCACCAAAAAAGTCACCTATCATTGGAAGAGAATAATCTGTCAATTCTCTTGAGAGATACATAGCAATATGGCGAGCAGTAACTATATTTTTTGTTCTTTTTTTTGATAGTAATACACCTGGCTTAATATTAAAATATTCTGCTATGAATTTTTGAATTAATTGAATAGATATTTCTTTGTCTTCAATGGGAATAAAATCTCTTAATATCTGTTTTGCCAGGGTAAGATCAATCTCTCTTTGAGCAGTTAAAGTAATATAGGCATTTAGTTTATTTAAAGCTCCTTCTAATTGGCGAATATTAGAAGGAATTTTATTGGCAATATAATTAATAATTTCCTCTGATAGTTCTAAATGATACCCTTCTGCCTTTTTTTGTAATATGGCAATTCTAGTTTCTAAGTCAGGAGGTTGAATATCTGTAATTAAACCCCACTCAAATCTGGAAATTAGGCGACTTTCTAAGTTAGTAATTTCTTTTGGTGGACGATCAGAGGTAATGACAATTTGTTTGCTGGCATTATAGAGAGAATTAAAAGTATGAAAAAATTCTTCTTGAGTCCTTTCTTTACCAGCTAGAAATTGTATATCATCAATAAGTAATATATCAAAATTTCGGTATTTTTCTCGGAAAGCCTCTGTTGCATCATCTCTTATAGAATTAATTAGTTCATTAGTAAATTTTTCAGAAGAGATATAAGCGATATTGATAGAATGAATAGAATTTTTATTAACAATGTAGTTGCCTATGCCATGCATGAGATGTGTTTTCCCTAAACCGACACCTCCATAGACAAATAGAGGATTATAAGATTTAGCAGGAGATTGAGCAACTGCCAGGCAAGCAGCGTGTGCAAAACGATTACTGTCTCCTACTACAAAATTATCGAAAGTATATTTAATATTTAACTCAGTTTCTTCATATCTTTTCTGAAGGAGGTCTTTATTTAACCTTTCCGGGTTATCTTTACTAATTCTTTGGTTTTGAGATGATTCTATATTAAATTTTATTACCATATTATCGTCAAAACCAAACTGGTCAATAAGAATATCTTTAATTAACTGGTAATAGTTTTTTTCCAGCCAATTTTTGCAAAAAGTATTTGGAACAGCCAAGTATAGTTCATTATTTTTAAAATCGATATATTTAATTTGGGAAAACCAGGTATTATACATTTGAGGGCTTAATCTTTCTCGAATTATATTCAAGACATCATCCCATTTTTTATTAAATTGATAATAATTCATAATTATTCCTTCAATAAACAATAAACATTATTAATAAGATTAGTTTTGAGTATTTTTATAAATTTGTCTGATTTATATGGACAAATTATGATTTAATTTATCATTTTTTAAAAATTATTAACATTATTAACATTAAGCTGTGGAAAACAGTTTCTATTTCTATTGCTGCTGAATAAAAAGCTTTTCGAAAAGTATCTACTTTTTTAGAAAAAAATCCATCAGGAATATTTAACAAAATTAAAGGGTTTTCAGTTAATTCACAGCTTATTAACAATTGTGGAAAAACTAGATTAAAGTTTAATTTACACAAAAATATGTAACATATAGTAACCATAAAACATTCTTCAAGACATTCAAGGTTAAATCTTCTAATCATAATCACAACTTTAATATCGGAGAAAATGATTCTGTAATTTTTGCTAAAACAAAAAAATTATATATTCCGTATTTAATTATTGCTATGGGGTTTCATAAAATAATAAGAATAAAAACAAGATTTAATTATTTTACAATAATAGTAATCTAGTTTCTAATAAAAGACAAGTGTAATTTTATGATATTATTATACTACTAATATTAAATTATTAGCGAAAATTGACAAATAAAAAAAGCGTAATTTAGTTGATCCAATTCTACTGGAATATAGGCGTCAACTCTCTATTAATATGTTCTTCCCGATTATTTAGAATAGAAACTTATATTGTTTCCCTTTAACAAAAGGATGAGTTTAATTTAGAATAAGCTTACAATTGTAAAGGATTTGATTCTCAGATAATACCACAATAATAGTTCAGTGAAGAAAAGTTAAGAGTATTTCTGGAGAACTTATTCTTTAAAATTATTAACATAAGCCTGGCAAGAGTTATATTTGACATAGCTACAATTTAATAGTTATAATAAAAAATTATGATAATATTATAATTAAACCATAATAAGGCAATATTGATTTTAACACTTTATATGAGATAGAATTTAAAGTACTTTCAATTCATAGTATTTATAGTATAAATTATAGTATTATTAACATTTAGAAAAAAGAATGATAATTTATTTGAAGGAGAGAAGATTATAAATGAAACGCACTTATCAGCCTAATAACCGAAAAAAACTAAAGGTACATGGATTTCGTAGTCGTATGAGTACGAAAAGTGGAAGACTAATTTTAAAAAGGAGAAGACAAAAAGGAAGGAAGAGATTAACCGTTTCCGGTTAAATAAGACCTTGGAAAAAGAAGGTTTAAAAGGCAGTAGTGAATTTAAAAGAGTTTTTTCTAAAGGAAATCGCAAATCAGGCAGATACATTACCGTATATTTATTATCAGGACAGCAGGGAAATAGTAAAGTCGGGATTATTATTAAAAAGAGTATAGGCAAAGCAGTACAACGCAATAAAATTAAACGAAGATTAAGAGCGATCTGGCACCGAAAATGTAAAAGAATAATATCTGGCTGTTATGTTATAATTTTAGCTAGAAGGGAAATTTTACAGGCTCCCTTTACAGAAATTGAACAGGAGTTGCTAAGACTATTACAAATAAATAATATATCAAAACATTAAAGATAATAATATTATAATAAAAATATTAGTCTGACATAAATAAAATGAACAGATTGTTAATAAGAACAATTATATTTTATCAAAAGTATATTTCCCCCTTGAAACCCTCCACATGTAGGTTTTATCCTACATGTTCAGAATATGCTATTAGTGCTATTAAGAAATATGGTTGCATCAGGGGAACCTTTTTATCCCTAAGAAGAGTATTGCGTTGCCATCCCTACCACCCCGGTGGTTATGATCCTGTGCCGGATAAATTTATTAACTAAAGAAGAAATAAATTATTAGTAAAGAATATGTTATGAATATTGGAATGAAGCAAAGTTTTTAAGAAAAGGAGAGCAATGTTTTGGGAATCTGGAATTCATTAATAAAATTAGTTGAACAGTTACTTAGTATTTTATATGGTATTACTCATAATTATGGATTAGCCATAATTTTATTAACCATTATTATACGAATTATTATGTATCCACTAATGCAAAAACAGATGGTTTCTATGCGGGAAACACAAAAGATACAACCACTAATGCAGGAAATACAGAGAAAATATAAACACGATAAAGAAAGAATGAATCAAGAATTGATGAGGCTTTATAAGGAACATAAGGTCAATCCCATGGGAGGGTGCTTACCTCTAATAATTCAGATGCCTATCCTGATTTTGTTCTTTCAGGTACTAAGAGGATTTGAATATTTCATACCTAATACCGAGATCATTGATGGTGGTTTTCTTTGGATTAAAAACGAGGTTATGTATCAAGGAGAAATGGTTGCAGGATTAGCTGCCCCTGATCAATTATTTGGTGTAGTTGGAAACTATAGTATTGGTATTTTACCAATCTTAGTAGGGGTATCTATGTATTTTCAACAAAAACTAACTATGCCACCTATGCCCGTAACTAGTCAGGGGGACAGTTCTTCTAGTCCTGCTGTCAATACTCAAAAGATGATGGGAACAATTATGCCAGTCATGATTGCCTTTATTAGTTTTAGCTTGCCTTCAGGATTAAGTTTATATTGGTTTACCTCTACTCTTTTTGACATTGTACAAAAGCTTTTGATTAATAAAAAAGAGCCAGAAATTAAAAAGGAACCCGATAGCTCTCCAGACAAAGAAACACTGAGTAAGAAAGAAGAGAAAAAAGAAGAACATAAAGAAGAAAAAGAGATTAGACAAAGGGATAGCGAACAAGAATTTTCTTGGATACCAGGGTATGAAAAAGATACTACCAAACAGAATAAAAAAGTTAGTAGAAAGTCAAAACCTCGAGGAGTTAAGGGGAATTGATTAAAAGGGTTGTTATGGGGATATTGTATAAAAATAAATTTGGTAATAATAAGAAAGAGGGATTTTTTATTGGATTTTGAAAATATGGAAATAGAATTTAATGAACAAGACAAAAAAGCCTTACATATTCTTTCCAAAATTGTAAAATCTATAAGTGCTGATGCAGAAATAAGAGCAGTATCTTCTGATAATATTTATACTATTTTTGAAATTATCAAAGCTGACTCTGGTATTATTATTGGAAAACATGGACATACTCTTGATGCTATTCAGTATTTGGTTAATCTAATTGTTAACCAGGATAAACAACCAGGCACTCATAAAATCTACTTAGTAGACATCAATGGTTACCGTAAAAGAAGAGAGGAATCTTTAAAGCGATATGTTAGAGAAAAGGCTGAAATAGCAAAAAGAAAGGGTGAATCCATACCCCTTTATTTTATGAATAGTATTGAGAGAAGGATAGTGCATATGGCTCTTAAAGAAGATTCTGAAATAACTACCTATAGTGAAGGGCAGGAACCTTATCGGAAAATTATTATCAAACCCCTTTTCATTAAAAACAAGAACAATGAAAATTGAGAAAATAATAAGTAACATTTTGATAATATAAATAATAAAAGATTTATGATAAAATGAGCAGATAAATTAAATTAGTTTAGAATATCTTAACAAAAATCCTCAAAGCAATATTTTTCATTATTAACAATCAAATATAAAAATACCAAAGAAAGCAATAGAAGGTAAAAAATATTTCACCTAGTATTTTTTTAACCATAATGGCCACCTTCTTAGAAACTGGCAATGTTTAAATATATTGACTTATTAGGAAAAAGATTAAGAAAAACTACAAGATAATTTTTACACCTAATCTCTAAGGTAAGAAGTTGAGTAACCAGAGAAATATTTTAGTCCAGTAAAATTTAAGGAAGAATAGCCTAACAAAAGATAAACAAGAAAGAGTCCAATCTCTTGGAGAGGTTTGAAGCTACCTGCTATGCAGGAGAGCAGCTTACTTGATTATATAAATAATCCTTCTCTTAATACATATAAATATAATAAATAATAAGCATTTAAATAACACTATAAGATAATAAATTTCTTAAATTAACTATTTTAGAAAAACACTTTATTTTAAAAGAGTAAGGGAAAATTTTTAATAAGAAGATATATTGAGAGATATTTAAGCGAAAAAGGACAAAAAAATGACCGAAGATAAATTCCAAGAACATGGGATAGAAGAAGATACTATTGTAGCTATTTCCACACCGATAGGTATGGGTGGTATTGGCATTATCAGAATGAGTGGTCCACGTTCCATTGAAATTGCGAGCAAGATATTTCGTTATCAGGGAAAAAAGAAAAAAGATCCTTGTGACTTCCAAAGTCATCGTATTTATTATGGAACCATTGTTTACCCAGAGCAAGAAATAATGGTAGATGAGGTTCTATTAACTGTTATGCGCAAACCAAAAACATATACCAGAGAGGATATAGTGGAAATTAACTGTCACGGAGGTTACTTGGTGGTGAATAAAGTTTTAGAAATTGCACAAAAGATGGGGGCTAGAATTGCTGAACCTGGGGAATTTACTAAAATAGCCTTCTTAAATGGTAGAATAGATCTTAGTCAAGCTGAAGCAGTTATTGATCTTATAAAATCTTCTAATGAGAAGAATATGAATTCTTCCCTCTTTCATCTTTCGGGTGGTCTTAAAGAAAAAATACTTCACTTAAAAAATAAAATTATTGATTTAAACAGCAGGATTGAAGTGTCACTAGATTTTTCAGATCAGGGCATTACTGAATTAGAAATTACGAAGATTATAAAAATCCTGAAAGAATGTCAAGGAGAGATAAATGAATTATTAGATACTGTAAAATATGGACAGCTTATTAAAGAAGGAATTAATACTTTAATTCTGGGTAAAGCTAATGTGGGTAAATCGAGCCTGTTTAATATGTTAATAAAGAAAAATAAATCTATAGTAACTTCTTTACCCGGAACTACTAGGGATTTAATCGAGGGATCTATAAATATTAAGGGGTTTACTTTTAATCTAATTGATACAGCAGGATTAAAAGATCCAGAAAATATTATAGAGAAAGTAAGTTTAAAGAAAGTGAGCGATTATATGGAGTTTGCTCAAATTTTCTTGGTTCTTTTTGATTATAGTAGACCATTTGATTCCCATGATATTAAGCTTATTGAAAAAATTAAAAAATTCGATAATCGTAATATAGAAAAAATAATTATATTGAATAAAATTGATCTTCCCAAAAAACTTGAAGAATCAGAATTACAAAAGAGATTTGGGCACCATAAATTGATTAGAATTTCATTAAAGAAAAAGGTTGGTGTTGACCTATTAGTAGAAGAGATGGTAAATAAGGTTCTTTCTGATATTAGTATCCCGCAAGAAGGATTGATAATAAGCAATAAAAGACATCTGGAATATCTGCTGAAAGTAAAAGATTGTCTAGATAGTCTAATAACTAGTTTAGAAGAGGGGATTCAGATTGATTTTATAGCAATGGACTTAAAGTATATTGTTAATCAATTAGCTTATATTACTGGAGAATCATATGATGAAGAAATGCTTAACCGTATATTTTCTCAATTTTGTATTGGTAAATAAATTAGAACAAATATTATAGTAATATTAATTTCTATTTCCATATTATATTTGAACAATCTCTTAAATAATTTTTGGTTAGCGATATTTCTCTCTGTTAACAAAATGCTCTACTGTTCAATCAGTTTTTTTAGTTGTTTAGAAGTTCCACGTGGAACATAAATTATAAGATGTTTATACAATATACCCTCAACTTGTTATAAAAACCTTAGACAATTTTCTAAAAATAGATAAGCCAGAGTAGGCATCTGATTCATATTACATTATTCTTGCTTCACTTGGCTAAAATATGGGTTTTCTCAGTAGACATTAATAGGTGAATATATTCTGCTTAACAGATCTATTGTTTCAGAATAACAAACAGGTGTGGCTGGTATGAATATGATTCCATACTAAAGCCCATTCTCTCCCAAAAATTTGAGACTATTGGCAGAATAGTATAACAAAGGAAGACAATCATTAGGTAAAATGGTAAACTCTTTCTTAGTATAGAGATAGATATCTAAATATTTTGTTATAATTTATATTAGAAGGCGTAATGTTTAAATAAATTAAAGTATTAGGAAAAAGATTAAGCAAATATATATAGAACAATTGTAATGCTCCCTCTTAAATGAACAATTTTTAAGTTAGCACTTGCTCTTTATTTTTACTATGTCTTGATAATATTGACCATGAGCCCGCTAACCTGGTCCATGATGCGTATAGTACTGGTTACAGTTATCGATCTACTTATCTTATGCTCTTTGAAAATCAATAGGATGATCCCGGTCCTATGGCCAAATAAGGTCTTCCTTTAAGGTTCTGATCACTCTTTCTATATCGGCATTTCCCTTTGGGATTGGACTAGCTGGTAAAGATCTGTTTATTGCCCAGAACCGAACAGGCCTTCAGATAAGAAAGAGATGTTGGCTGATAGCCGTTATCACTGACTAGAAAAAGCAATTCTATCAAATTGTCTTCCATTCCTTTAGAAAAACATTTAGCAACTACCTCCTCTCATGCTTCTTGCCAGTCTTTGCTTTTAGACTGTAAGCTTAAATGATTGCCAATGCTCTTCTTAGGATACCAGCCTAAGACAACTATCAGGTAGTACCATTCCCAGAGGCTCAACTCTACCTTGGTCAGGTCCGTACCTCAGACCTGATTGGGGTAGATAGCCTTGAACTTGGGATAAGAATTCTTACCTTGGGCCAGGTACCTCCTCTGGGTGACCAACAGATCGTTCTCTTGTCTTAGCCGCTAAACACAACTCTGTTTGACTGGTATGCCCTGCCGAAAGTAGAGATAAGCCCAGTTTCTGTGGCACCTCATAAGGGATAGTCGGTCTTTTGTTAAAGGGGAGCAGTATAGAATTTTGCACCTGTTCTCTAAAATAAGGAAGTAGTAACAACCAGAAAAATGTTGTAATCCAATAGAATTTCAGGAAAAAGAACCTAACAGAAAGCAAACAAGAAAAGAAGGCAATCTATTGGAGAGGATTTTAAAGCCACCTGATTTGTGAGTGCATTGCTTACTTGTGAAAAAACTGTGGAAAAATAAATAATGGAATAAAATAATTAATTGGAGATAAAATATTAAGAGATTATTGTAAAGAGATATCTAGAAATATTTGTAGAGTCACTATTATAAAAAGCTTAATAAATAATATCTTCTATCTTAATAGGCCAAATATCGATAGTTAGAAAATTTATACTTATTTGGGTAGAATAGATAAAAAGGGGAGTTGTGGAAAAACTGTGGAATATTTAAATTGGGAGAAAGTAAAAGATAGGGAAGAAAATTTAAGTCAATACCTGAAAGTAGGTGCACTAGCTTTAGGGATAAACCTGAAAGAGGAGATTATTAAAAAATTTATAATTTATTTAAAAATGATAAATTCATATCAAAAAAAGGTAAATATTACCTCAGTTCAGGACCCTTTTGCTATTATCAAGAAACATTTTTTGGATTCACTTTCCTGTATCAATATCATAGATAATTTATTTAAAATATTTCCAACTCCAAAGAATATAAGAGTTATTGACTTAGGCAGTGGTGCAGGCTTTCCTGGGATTCCGGTAAAGATTTGTTTATCTGATATTAAAATGGTTCTATTAGAAGTAAGACGAAATAGGACCATGTTTTTAAATGATGTTATTAAAAAGTTGGAGCTTACTAATATACATGTGATACAGGATAGGGCTGAAAATATTGGGAAAATGACTGCTTTTAGAGAGAAATACCACATTATCTTATCACGAGCTGTTGCCTCTCTCAATGTGCTATGTGAATATTGTCTTCCTTTATGCCAAGTAAATGGTGTCATGATTGCCTTTAAAGGTAGCTCTTATTATGCAGAGCTGGAAAACAGTAAGAAGGTAATTGAAGTATTAGGTGGAATTATAGAAAGTATTAATATAATCAAAATACCTTATTCAGATATTTTTCGCTATATTTTAGTTATTCGTAAAATAAAACCAACTCCAGAGGAATATCCCCGAAGAAATGGTATTCCTCAGAAAAGACCTTTGTATTTTGAGTGATTTTTTGATAATATTAGATTACTTCTGATTAAAAAGTTATTTTTTGGAGGAATGAACTGTTTTTAAATAAATTATTTTTAAAAATAAACAATCGAAGAAGGTGAGAGTTTTTAGAAAAAAGGTAAAGAAGTAAAGAGTGAAGGGCTAAGTTTTAGTAATATAAGGATATGTTCCACGTGGAACACTGATTTTTTACAAGGGGCAAAATTAATAATGAGTAAAATTATTGCTATCAGTAATCAGAAAGGTGGGGTGGGAAAGACAACCACTGCCATTAATTTAAGTGCTTTTTTAGCTTTAGAGGGAAAGAAAGTGTTGTTAATTGACATTGATCCTCAGGGGAATGCCAGTAGTGGAATAGGAATAGAGCGCTCAAAGATAGAAAAAAATATATACGATTGCTTGATAAACCAGGTTCCAGTCCAGGAGGTTCTAGTTCCCAGCCAGATTGAAAATCTTGATGTTTTACCTTCTACGCTACAATTAGCGGGAGCTGAAATTGAGTTAGTAAATTATATTTCTCGAGAAAATCGTCTAAAGCAACTTATTCGACCAATTAAAGAGAAGTATGATTATATGATTATTGATACACCTCCTTCTCTTGGTTTGCTTACCTTAAATGCTCTTAATGCTGCCCATTCAGTTATTATCCCCGTACAATGTGAATATTATGCTTTAGAAGGAATTGGACAATTATTAAACACAATAACTCTGGTAAAAGAAAATCTGAATCCTAGCTTATCCATTGAGGGAATTTTATTAACAATGTATGATCCCAGAAATAATTTATCTAAAGAAGTGGCTGAGGAGATTGACAAACATTTTCATGGCAGTATTTTTCAAGCAATTATCCCTCGTAATGTACGATTAAGCGAGGCCCCTAGTTATGGTCAACCAATTGTCCTCTATGAGGCAAAGTCCAGAGGTTCACAAGCTTATCAAAAGTTAGCACAGGAGGTAATTGCTCATGGTTAAAAAAGGCCTAGGAAAAGGTTTAGAATCGATAATACCAATTTCTAATATAAAGGATCGAACTTATGTAATGGAGGTGGATATCGATCAGTTAACACCTAATCTCTATCAGCCAAGACAGGGTTTTGATCAAGAAAAAATGAATGAATTAAAGGAATCGATAAAAGCTCATGGAATTATTCAGCCTATTATTGTCAGGGAAACAGCTCAAGGTTACGAAGTAGTAGCAGGAGAAAGGAGATTAAAAGCTGCCCGGGAATTGGGTTTGAAAAAAATCCCAGTTATTATTAAACAATTCAATAATCTTAAAACTTTTGAAGTTGCTTTAGTAGAAAATATACAGAGAGAGGATTTAAATCCCATTGAACAAGCGTTTGCTTTTAAAAGATTGGTTGAGGAATTTAACCTTACACATCAAGAGCTGGCAGCAATAACGGGAAAGAGCAGGGCTTTTATCAGTAATACTATACGATTACTTAATTTAGATGATTGGGTTAGAGACAGAGTTGCTTCAGGTAAAATTAGTTTTGGACATGCTAAAGTCTTGTTAAGTCTAGAAGAGAAACAGGTACAACAGGAATTGGGAGAGAAAATCCTGGAACAAGAATTGTCAGTAAGAGAATTAGAAAAGTTAATAGAGCGCTGGAGAAAAAAGAAGGATAAAAATATTAGATCTGAAAAAAAGAAAATACAGTACTTTCCTGAATTAGAAAAGAAACTGATGGCAAAATTTGATACCAAAGTAAATATTAAATTTGGGGGGAAAAGAGGTAAGATTACTATCGAATTCTATAACACTGAGGATTTAAATAGAATTTCTGGTCTTATATTAGATTAATATTTACATTCTAGAATTTATTTGCTAATTGATTTAATTAGCGATAGCAATAATCAAATAAATATAGTTAGAGAGGTTTTAGTTTAATATGAAAGAAAAGGTTTTTAACAATATAATATTTTTTTTACTAATTATTTTTTTATTAATATTTTCTTTGAAATGTTTTTTAATATCTCTTAATATTATCAAATTAGAATATTTAACTAAAATGATAAATAAGAATATGTATTTAATTTATTCTAAT
>CAZGKY010000002.1:0-46711 GCA_964525625.1 uncultured Atribacterota bacterium
AACAGATTTCCATTGTCAAAGAACAGATTTAGTGCAACTTTGGTTATGCATTACCAAATATTTTCATATGGAGTAATAGGTAAAAATTTATTGATATAATGTTTCCTTGATAATTGATAGATTTCATATTAACAAATAGATAAAATTAAATAGAGGATTTATATGACCAAATATATCTTTATTACAGGAGGAGTTGTTTCCTCAATTGGGAAGGGCATTACTGCTGCTTCTATCGGTCGCATATTAAAAAGCAGGGGGTTTAGAGTCTCTATCCAAAAACATGATCCCTATCTTAATGTAGATGCTGGTACTATGAGTCCTTTTCAACATGGGGAGGCTTTTGTTACCGAAGATGGGGCAGAAACTGATTTAGATTTAGGGCACTATGAAAGATTTATAGATGTCAATTTAACCAAAGATAATAGTGTCACAACCGGAAAAATTTACAATGCGGTTATTTCTAAGGAAAGAAGAGGTGATTTTTTAGGTAAAACTGTTCAGATTATTCCCCATATTACTGATGAAATAAAAAATAGTATTAAACGACTGAATAAACCAGGACAGCCAACCCTGGATGTTATCATTGTGGAAATTGGAGGAACTATCGGAGATATTGAAGGACTCCCCTTTCTGGAAGCAATTAGACAATTTAGAAATGATATTGGTAAGGATAATGTTCTTTATGTACATGTTTCTTTCTTCCCTTATTTAAAAGCTCCTAAAGAGATTAAATCCAAACCTACCCAACATAGTATTAAAGAATTACGCAGTATCGGTATCCAACCCGACTTGTTAATCTGTCGAGCTCAATCCCGGTTAACCGAATCAGTAAAGGAAAAGATATCTTTATTCTGTGATATACCTAAAGAGGGCATTATAGAAACTAGAGATGTAAATTCTATTTACGAAGTACCCCTGGTATTAGAGGAACAGGGTTTGGGTAATTTGTTGGTACAGATGCTGCAATTACCAGAGAAAAAATCTGATTTAAAAGAATGGCGAGAAATGGTCAACCGCTTGTACCATCCCGAAAGAAAAGTAGCCATAGCTGTTATTGGTAAATATATTCGCTTAAAGGATGCCTATATGAGCATTAATGAAGCTCTAATTCACGCTGGTATTTTTCATAAATGCAAGATTGAAGTCAAAAGAATAGATGCTGATTTTTTAGTTAAAAGTGATGTTAAGAAGATTTTAAAAGATGTTCAAGGAATATTAATACCAGGTGGTTTTGGGGCAAGAGGAATAGAAGGGAAAATTCAAGCTGTGAAATATGCCCGGGAAAATAAGATACCATTTATGGGTATCTGTTTAGGTATGCAATGTGCCATGATAGAGATTGCCAGAAATATATTAAATTTAGTTGAAGCTAATAGCACAGAATTTGACCAGAATACACCATATCCAATTTTTAATATATTAGAAAGATTAAAAGACGTTACTATGAAGGGCGGCACCATGCGTCTGGGTAGCTATTCCTGTTATTTGACAAAGGGGACTCTTGCTTATAAAATTTATCAGAGGGAGAAGATACAGGAGAGACATCGCCATCGCTATGAATTTAATAATCAATTTTTGTCAAAATTTGAACAGGCTGGTATAATATTTAGTGGTATTAATATGGAAAACAATTTAGTAGAGATGGTTGAATTGAATAATCATCCCTGGTTTCTGGGCGTACAATTTCATCCCGAGTTTAAATCCAGACCAAATAGACCTCACCCTATCTTTATAAGCTTTCTTTCAGCAGCCCTGAAAAAGGAGTAGAATTGTAGTATTCAAAAAAAATTAATTTTCATTACCTGGAGTGAGTTGATAAATGAATGCTTTAATCCTGGCTGGTAAAAAAGATGCTGGTCAATTAGAGGAGAACAGTAATATAACCAACAAAGCTCTCTTGATGATTAATGAAATTCCCATGGTGGAATATGTTGTAAATGCATTGTTAGAAGCCAAGCTGGTAGATGATATTGTTGTGGTTGGGCCTGAATATGACTTAATACCCTTTATCGGGAAAAAAGTGAAAAAGATTCTTGATTCTACTGATTCCATTATTGAAAATATCAGAATTGGTCTGGAATATTTTTCTGATAAGAGTAAAATTTTGTTATTAACTTCAGATATACCTTTAATTTCTGGAGAGATAATTGATCGATTCATAAATAAGTGTGAACAATATGAAGCACATTTTTATTATCCCATTATTTCTAAAGAAGCTATTATAAAAAAATATCCTGAAACTAAGCGTTCTTATGCCGTGTTAAAAGAAGGCACCTTTTGCGGAGGAAATATAGCCGTATTTAGTAAACCTTTATTTGACAGGAATGAAAGGTTATTAAACGAACTTTATGTGAAGAGAAAAGATATCAAGAAATATGCTCGTCTATTGGGTATCAAAATCTTAATAAAATATCTCTTGAAAACTTTAACCATAAAGGAAGTTGAAGAAAGGGCTTCACGAATAGCTGGCTATAAGGTGAAGGGTATTATCATTGATGATCCTGAAGTTATGATTGATTTAGATAAGCTAAGCGATTATGAATTAATATTACAAACTATAAATCAAAAAAATACTACCAAATCATCCTGAAGATGAGTGCAATATTTTCTTTCGTTTCCTTGATACGCTAATACAGAATATGCTCAACTTTAAGCTGTAAAAGTAATTTTATTTGGAGAAAAAAGCAAAGATATTATTGTTTTTTATAAAGGAAGTGGTATAATAAAATACAAAGTTTGACTACAAGGTTATTCTTCAAGTATTTTTCCCTCTAATTTTCTATTTTTTATGAAAAATATTTTTGTTTGGTAGATAATATTTTGAAAGAGAAAATAATACTCAGAGAATAAATTTGTCAATTAATTCTTTTATTTAAAACATTTAAGAAGAAATCATCTGCTCTAAGAGTGAAAATTGTTAGAAAAAGATAAAATTTTCTCAAGGGGAAGAAAGACGTGTGTTAATATTTCAAAGAAGCCTTTCTTAGTAGAGTACTTATTAATTAGAAGTATATCTTTCTAAAGATAGATAAGAAAGGGAATAGAGAAATTTAATTAAGAATTAATTAAAGGTAGTTTACTTTAACTATAAAAACACCTTCTTAATAGCTGATATTGGCTGAATGAATTGTGAATCTATTTTAAAAAAGAAATCTAATTTGAAAAAGAATAAAAAGCTACAGGACACTTTTCTAATTAAACTCTAAAGTAAGGAAGTTGTAACACTAAGAAATATTATCGTTAAAGGTAGTTTAAGGGAAAAGAACAGAAAAAAAGCAAATAAAAAAGTCACACCTCTTTAAAAGATATGAAAAGTTACTTACTTGTCTGGTGCTATATGTAATTTGTTCTTAGTAAAAATGTATATAAAAAAAATAATGAATAGATATGGATTGATAAAGCAGGAAATATTATAAAACAAAAAGATTAAAAAACTTGAGGGGGTAGTAATTTTGGAATTAAATGAATTAAAAGAGATGAAAATAAGTGAACTATGTAAAATTGCCAATGAGTTTGAAATCAATAATTGTACCAGGATGAAAAAGACAGATTTGATCTTTAATATTTTGAAGGCGCAAACTGAAAAACAGGGTTATATGTTTTCTGAAGGCATTCTAGATATCATGAAAGAAGGATTTGGTTTTTTAAGAACCAGCGGTTATTTACCGGGACCTAATGATGTTTATATCTCACCATCACAAATAAAGAGATTTAACTTAAGCAATGGAGACCTTGTTTCTGGTCAAGTTCGTTATCCCAAAGAAGGTGAAAGATACTTTGCCTTATTAAAGGTAGAAGCAGTTAATCACGAGGATCCAGAACTGTCTAAAGAACGTATTGATTTTGAGAACCTGACCCCACTCTTTCCTATGGAAAGATTTAAATTGGAAACCAAACCATATGAGTTATCTACCAGGGTAATTGATCTTTTTTCTCCTATAGGAAAGGGTCAACGGGGTTTAATAGTTTCTCCTCCCAAAGCCGGGAAAACAACGCTTCTGGAGAAGATTGCTAATGGCATTATTGCCAATCATCCCGAAACTATTTTGATGATACTATTAATTGATGAGAGACCCGAGGAAGTAACCAATATGAAACGTTCTGTAGCAAAGGCTGAAGTTATTAGCTCAACTTTCGATCAGCCAATTAACAACCATATCAAGATAGCAGAAATTGTTTTAGAAAGGGCTAAAAGATTAGTGGAACTAAAACATGATGTAGTTATTTTATTAGATAGTATAACCAGATTAGCCCGGGCTTATAACTTGAATATACCTACCAGTGGTAAAACCCTTTCGGGAGGACTTGATTCCACTGCTTTGTACTATCCGAAAAGGTTTTTTGGTGCCGCCCGAAATATTGAAGAAGGGGGAAGTTTGACCATTCTTGCGACAGCTCTGGTTGAGACGGGTAGTCGTATGGATGATGTCATATTTGAAGAGTTTAAAGGTACTGGTAATATGGAATTGCGTCTGGATCGGGAAATTTCTGACAGCCGCATATTTCCTGCTATTGATATTAAACGTTCTGGAACTAGAAAAGAAGAATTGTTATTGGAAGCTGATGAATTAAGTAAAGTATGGTTAATGAGAAGGGCTTTATCCAATCAGAGTACTATTGATGCTATCAGCTTACTATTAAATAGATTAAAGAAGACTAAAAATAATCATGATTTCTTAAATACCATTAAAGATGAAAATCATTAAATTTAGTAATTTTTTTCTCATAAAAGTTTAATTAATAGTTGAAGATATTAAGATAAATTTAAGGAAAAGAATAGAAAACTATTCTATGCCTTTGACGGTTAAAAATAATTATGCTATAATTTCAAGGTTGTTAGTCTTGTTCTTGATAAATATTACCATACTAATATTAACTGTTTTTAGTCTAATTTATAATTATGGGTATTTTACAGGGTAATGGACAGTATAATAATTATTAGGAATTTAATAACTAGTGGAAGGTGAAATAACAATGAAAAAAGGAATTCATCCCAAATATGGTCCAGCTAAAGTAATCTGTGCTTGTGGAAATAGCTTTGAAACCAAATCTACAAAAGAACTAATCAGGGTCGAGGTATGTTCTGCCTGCCACCCCTACTTTACTGGTGAACAGAAAATATTTGATTCGGCAGGTAGAGTTGAGAAGTTTAACAGAAGATTTAATCTGGAGCAGAAATTTGAGGAAAGTGAAAAGAAGGAAGAAAAAGACGAATAAATCATTATTTATTTGATAATGGATAAGTAATATTTTACAATGATATAGAGAGAAAATAAAAAACAGGGCAAAGGCTCTGTTTTTTATTATTAAGTTTTTATTTAACTATTATGCACCTTCTTGAAAGTAGTTAATAGTTCATAAGTAGTTCATAAAGCCACCCGCTTACTGGGTGTGCTATTTACAGAGAGATGAGAATAAGGGAGGAAGGCAGATGCAGGAAACCTGTTCTGGTGGTAGTATAGAAGTGATTTGTGGAAGTATGTTTAGTGGAAAGAGTGAAGAATTAATCAGGAGAGTGCGCCGTGTTCAGATTGCCCGTAAAAAAGTTCAGATATTTAAACCTTTAATAGATAATCGTTATCATATACAATATATCTATTCCCATAATGGTAGTAAAGTAGAAGCTACCTGCGTGGAGAAGGCAGCAGAGATTCTTAAGAAAGTTAAGCTTGATACAGAGGTTGTAGCTATTGATGAAACACAATTTTTTGACCAGGCTATTGTAAAGGTATGTCAGATGTTAGCTGATCAGGGCAAAAGGGTAATTATAGCTGGACTTGACCAGGACTTTAGAGGAGAGCCTTTTGGCCCCATGCCCAATTTGCTGGCTATTGCTGAATATGTTGATAAACTACATGCAATTTGTATGGTATGCGGTAAATCAGCCACCAGAACTCAGAGACTGGTCAATGGTAAACCAGCAGATTATCATGATCCAACTATCCTGATAGGAGCCCAGGAAAGCTATGAGGCTAGATGTCGAAAACATCATGAGGTGTTAAATAAACCAATAAAGAGAGGTTAAATATTAGAAGGAAACAATAGTATGAAAGTTCAGCTACTAAGTTATACCAAAAATCCTGAACAGACCATAGCCCTAGCTGCTAAATTGTGTTATTCTACCAAATCAATTGATCAAATAATAAATTCGTTAGATAGTGAGCAATCTAAGAGGATAATAAAAAAAATAATCAGATTAGGGCATTATTCTGTTTTAGAGCATGCCTCTTTTACCTTTGGAATTGAGAATATTTCTAGAGTTACTTCACATCAATTGGTACGACACCGCATAGCATCTTATGCTCAAAAGAGTCAGCGCTATACCAGAATTGATCCCAAAGAGAATTGTGTTATTCCAAAAGACATTGCCCATGATCAAGATTTTGGACAAAAATTCCAAAATCTTTCTGCTCAAAGCACAGCTTTTTATTTAGAAATGCTGAAAAAAGGTATCTCTCCTGAAGATGCCCGTTATATTCTACCACAAGCTATTACCACTAATATTATTTTTACTGCAAATGCGAGAGAGTTAATACATTTTTTTCGATTAAGATGCTGTAATCGAGCACAATGGGAGATAAGAGAATTAGCTCTCAAGATGTTAGAGATAGCAAAGGACATTGCTCCAAATATATTTGCTATTGCCGGACCACCCTGTTTAAACGGTCCTTGCCCGGAAGGGGAAATGTCCTGTGGTAAACCCTGGAGCAAAGTAAAGGAAGAGGATTAAAGGTAATAAGAAAAAATTCGTTGATGAAGTTTGGAAAGTAGTGTGAGGATATGTTTAAAAAGTTAGAAGATATTGAAAAAGAATATCATAATCTAAATGAACAATTATCTCGACCGGAAATAATTGCGCATCAGGAGCAGTTTCAAAAATTGGCTAAAAGGCATAGTGAAATTGCCCGTATAGCTCAGCTGTATATGGAGTATAAGGAGATAGAGAAAGAGATTCAAAATAATGAGCAATTAAAAAAAGAGGAGTATGATCCGGAATTAAAAGAATTAATTACTGAAGAAATTGAATTACTGAAGCAAAAGAAAGATAAGATAAAAGATTCTTTACAGGAATTATTAAATCCAGAGGATCCCAGAAATAAGAAAAACATAATTGTGGAGATTAGAGCTGGTGCTGGAGGAGAAGAAGCAGCACTTTTTGTTAGTGATTTATTTCGAATGTATTCTCGATTTGCCGAAAGAAATCATTGGAAAGTAGAGGTTATGAATTCCAATCCCACGGAAATAGGGGGATTTAAAGAAATCATCTTTGGTATTTCAGGTAAGAATGTCTATGGTAAATTAAAACAGGAGAGTGGGGTACATAGGGTGCAGAGAATTCCCATTACTGAATCGGGAGGTAGAATACATACCTCAACTGTTACGGTGGCTATTTTACCGGAAGCTGAGGAGATTGAAATGGAGATCAACCCCAACGATCTGAAGATTGATCGTTTTCGTTCTACTGGTCCTGGAGGGCAGAGTGTTAACACTACTGATTCAGCTGTTAGAATTACCCATCTTCCTACTGGGATTGTAGTAACCTGTCAGGACGAGAAATCTCAGCATAAGAATAAAGAAAAGGCGTTAAAGATATTGAGAGCAAGATTATTAGATCGTTTACAAGCTGAACAACATAAAGAAATTGAGCAACAGAGAAGAAAACAGGTAGGAACTGGAGATCGAAGCGAGCGCATCAGAACTTATAATTTTCCACAAAATCGAGTCACCGATCATCGTATAAATGTAAATTTTTATAATTTAGAAGATATATTAGATGGAAACTTGTTTGATATTATTAAACACTTTTAGTATTACACAAAAAAGATTAATCCTTAGAATTTTCTTTGGGTAATAATTTCCATGACTGATTATTTGTTTTCTAATAAGGAAAAACAGGAAAATGAACAGTGTATCGGAGACCTTCTTGCTAAAGGTAAATTGATTTTAGATAGAAGTGGTAATAGTAGAGCTGAGCAGGAATCAGCTTTATTGCTCAGTTATTTATTAGATAAAGAAAGAAGTTATTTGTATTTAAATAGACATTTACCAATTCCCAAGACCAAAGTAAAGCTATATTACCAGTGGATTATAAAAAGAAGCAAAGATATGCCAATCCAATATATTACTGGCTTTCAGAACTTTATGGGATTAGAGTTTGCTGTTTCAGAAGGAGTTTTTATCCCGCGAGCAGAAACAGAGATATTAGTAGAAAAAGTTATACAATTGATTGAGATGGTACCAGAGACAAAGCAATTATCTTTATTAGATATAGGAGTTGGATGTGGAGTTATACCGATTACTATCTGCTATTATTTTAAAAAAAGGGGGAAAGGTATAAATTTCCATGCTGTTGACCTTTCCGCAGAAGCCCTGGCCTTAGCTGCTAAGAATGCCCAGCGCTTTCAATGTGAAAAAAATATTCATTTTTATTGTGGGAATCTCTTTCAGCCTCTCCGAAAAATTCAGCATTCTTTAAACTTTGAGGGCATCATCTCTAATCCACCTTATTTGAGCCGAAGAGATTGGGAAAACTTACCTGTAGAAATACGTCATTTTGAACCAGCCATGGCATTCTTAGCCGGAGAAAGAGGTCTGGATTTCTATGAAAAAATAATAGCTCAATCTCCTCAATACCTTAAACCTGGCGGTTTTTTGGCTTTGGAGATTGGTCATCAACAAAAAGATGCCCTTTACCAGATAATTCATAGTAACCAGAATTACCAAAGAAAAATCTGTGTCCTTCCGGACTATTACCAAAACGACCGGGTAATTATAGCTTTTAAAAATGATCAGAAGACAAAATGAGGAAGAAGTTGGAAAAGAAAAGTATTTTATTTGTATGTACTGGTAACACCTGCCGTAGTGTAATGGCTCAAGCCTTATTTCAGCAGTTAAAGGAGGACCTGTTCCCGGAATTGGACTATCACCCAGATTCTGCTGGTATTGCTGTTAGTGATACTTTATCCCCAAGTAAAGAAGCTGTTTTTTGTTTAGCTAAACATGGAATAGACATTACCACTCATAAAGCCCGAATGGTTAACCCTAAGATCATTAAAAAATCTTCTCTTATTCTGGCTATGACTCATCAACAGTTAAGTTATCTGAAAAGTCATTTTCCCTGGGCCAATCATAAAATACATCTTTTCAGGCCCTTTTGTCACCAAAAAAAATACCTGAAGGACGATGAAATTGAAGACCCCTATGGCAAGGGAATAATCTATTATGAAAATATTTATAAAAAATTGAAACAGGATATTAAAAAACTATTATCTCATTTAAGAGAGGAGCTTAAAGATGAACCAAGTAACTAAAATTGCTATTGGCAGTGATCATGGGGGGTATGAATTAAAGAATGTCATTATCAATTATCTTAAGGAAAGGTTGTATATCTACAAAGATTTTGGCTGCTTTGATTCCCAACCCGTACATTATCCTGATTATGCCTTAAAAGTAGGAAAGGCCATTGTGAATGAGGAGTATCAATTAGGTATCCTTATCTGTGGTACTGGTATTGGCATGTCTATTGCTGCTAATAAGATAAAGGGCATCAGGGCTGCTCTATGTCATGACACTTTCTCGGCTCGTATGGCCAAAGAGCATAATAATGCTAATGTTTTGACCATGGGTGGAAGGGTAATTGGTCGAGGTTTGGCTTTAGAAATACTACAAGTATGGTTAGGGACTGAATTTAGCCAAGAAAGCCGTCATATAATTAGACTGAAAAAAGTAGAAGATATTTATGAGCAATATTGAATTAGTGCTATCAGAAATAATATGGTAGGATTTAAGAAGGATAGTTATAATAAATAAAATAAACAAAACCAGGAGGTTGTATTTTGAAAGAAGTAGTAGTATTGGATCATCCCTTAATTCAGCATAAACTGACTTTGATTAGAAATAAACGTACAGAAGTAAAAGACTTTCGGGAAATTGTAGAAGAATTGTCCAATTTGATGGCTTATGAAGTAACCAGAGATATTCCCCTAAAGGATATTAAAATTGAAACACCTATAGCAAAAACTACCGGTAAAATCATCGCCGGGAAGAAAATGGCTGTTGTAGCAATATTGCGAGCGGGCTTGGGGATGGTGGGGGGAATATTACGATTAATACCTTCTGCTAAAGTAGGACATGTGGGGATATATCGCGATCCTGATACACTCAAGCCAGTCAGTTATTATGCTAAATTACCTCAGGATATTAATAAAAGAGATGTTATTGTTGTTGACCCTATGTTAGCAACTGGGGGGACAGCAGTAGCAACTATTGAATATATTAGAAGATTTACTAAATCCAATATTAAGTTTATGTGTCTGGTTGCTGCCCCGGAAGGTATAAAAATGCTTAGGAAACATTATAAAGATGTGGTTATTTATACCGCTACTGTTGATGAGGGTTTGAATGAACATGCTTATATTGTACCTGGATTAGGAGATGCCGGAGACCGTTTATTTGGTACCAAATAATTTGTTAGCTATTTGTTTAGTGCAAGTAACAAATAATAAATATAAATGAAGAGTGATGAATAAGTAGAAAAAGAAGGAAATAAAATATTATTTTTTATTTAAAAGTTAAAAATCCAAAACTAAAAACTTTTAATCAAGAAAAAAATTATTTACCACTCATTACCAATTATGATGTTAAAATACCAATAAATAACAATAATTAAGAACTAGGGAGATAAATGATATACAAGATATACTATAAATATTGACATATTTAGAAAATAAACCTATCAGGAGGATAATATGTCTCGCCCCTCATGGGATAAATATTTTATGCAGATTGCTGTATTGGTCTCTAGTAGGTCAACCTGTTTAAGGAGAAAGGTAGGGGCTATCATCGTAAAGGATAAACGGATATTGACTACCGGTTATAATGGAGTTCCCCGCTCCTTAGTCCATTGCGAGGAAGTGGGTTGTTTACGCACAAAAATGGGAATCCCCTCGGGAAAAAATCAAGAACTATGTAGAGGATTGCATGCCGAACAGAATGCCATTATTCAAGCTGCTTTGCATGGAATAAGTATTCAGAATAGCCTTCTTTATTGTACCGAACAACCTTGTATTACCTGTGCCAAGATGATTATTAATGCCGGTATTATTAAAGTTTTTTATCTTAAAAGTTATCCTGATAAATTAGCCCGAGAAATTCTCAAAGAAGCAAGGGTAGAAGAGGTACATTATGCAGAGTAGAGCAGGGGAAAAAATCAAGGTTGCCTTTATCTTTGGAACAAGGCCTGAAGCAATTAAAATGTACCCGGTCATTAAAGAGGCTAAAATGTATCCTCATTGGATAGTGCCAATAATTATTTTAACTGCCCAACACCGAGAAATGCTTGATCAGATGATAAAGCTTTTTCAAATAATACCAGATTTTGATCTGAATATTATGGAACAAGGACAATCCTTATCCCGAATAAACTCTTTAGCCTTGCTGAAATTAGAGCAGGTCTTTCAAGAAAAAAAACCAGATTTAGTTTTAGTACAGGGTGATACTACCACTACCTTTTCTGGTGCCTTAGCTGCTTTTTATCAAAAGATAAAAGTAGGACATATTGAAGCTGGATTGAGGACTCTAAAAAAATATTACCCCTTTCCTGAAGAGATTAATAGACGTTTAACTACTGTTTTAGCAGATTACCATTTTACTCCCACACCTCAAACAGCCCAAATATTGAAAAAAGAGGGTGTTGACCCCCAGCATATCTTTATTACCGGGAATACGGTAATAGACACCTTATTTCTCATGCAAAAAGATAAATTCCAATTTAGGGATAGCAGGATTAACTATGTAATTAACCAGAGAAGGCCGCTATTATTGATAACTATGCATCGCCGTGAGAATTGGGGTGAACCTATGGTTAGAGTATGTCAGGCGGTAAGCAATATACTACAAAAAAATCGAAATATTATTGCCTTTTTCCCGGTCCATAAGAACCCTATCATTAGAAAGGTTGTCAACCAATATCTTCTGGATAAGGATAATATTTTATTGCTGGAACCTTTAGATTATCAGGAAATGGCAAATTTAATGACCTTATCCACTTTAATATTAACTGATTCGGGAGGAATTCAAGAAGAAGCTCCAGCACTGGGTAAGCCAGTACTGGTCTTAAGAACAGAGACAGAAAGGCCGGAGGTTATAGAAATTGGTGCTGCTAAATTGGTAGGAACCGATATAGCAACTATCACTAAAGAAGTAGAGGAATTGCTCAATAATCCTATTTATTATCAAAAAATGGTGGTGCAAAATTCTCCTTATGGTGATGGTAGGGCCGCGAAAAGAATCATTCATTATCTTCTCTATCAATATCACCTCATAAAAACCCTTCCTGAGGAGTTTGTTCCTGCTCTGGCGAGCAGTTGAGCTATGGTTATTTATCTTTAAAAAATAGAACTTTTTGGATTATGAATTATTATTAGCTTGAGCTGTTTTCTTATGTTATAATAATAAACTGATGTTTTTTATTTAATTATAAAAATCCATTTCTTAGAAGTTACTAAATTGGCTTGTGCTGAAAAAGGTTAAGAAAATCTATAGAGTAATTTTACGCCTGAACTATAAAGTAAGTAAGTTATATCACTAATTTTCAGTTTGATAATCAGGAAAGAGGATAAATTATGTTGCCTTTATGGGATGAGATACCGACCAGAAAAGCCCCCCTGATAACTATAATTATTATACTAATAAATTGTTTAGTCTATTATTATCAGTTTTTTATGGTAGCAGATGCACAGACTTTTATTTATGCCTTTGGATTAATTCCCTACGAAATTACCAGAGGCATAGATCTGCAACCGGCCGGCCCCTCATTCCTTTATCTTACTGTCATCTATTCTATGTTTATGCATGGTAGTTTTGTTCATCTTTTTGGTAATATGCTTTATTTATGGATTTTTGGCAACAATGTAGAGGATCACCTGGGTAAATTCCGCTTCCTGTTATTTTATATATTATCAGGAATTTGTGCGGCCCTGGGACAAATTTTAGTTAATCCCTATTCCAGGATCCCTATGATTGGAGCCAGTGGAGCTGTGGCAGGCGTCTTAGGTGCTTATTTGATTCTCTTTCCCAGAGCAAGAATTACTACTTTAATCTTTTTTGGTTTCTTTATTCGGTTAATCAAATTGCCGGCCATATTTGTGCTGGGTCTCTGGATTATCTTTCAAATATTTTACGGATTATCGGATTTATCATTGTCAAGAGGAGTAACAGGTGTAGCCTGGTTTGCACACATTGCCGGATTTTTTGCTGGGGTAATTTTAATTAAATTATTTAGTCCCAGGCAAAATTATTACTATATTTAAACTTATTATGTTATACCAGTCAAGCCAGGACATCTTTTTGCCTATTTTTTACAATTAAGCTATAATTTTTATGCTTATTTATATAAAATAGCATTTAACATCTAAAAAATATTTTTATTACCGGAAGAGAATAATGATTACCACAGTAACCCTTAATCCATCTCTTGATGTTATACTGAAGTTAAAAAAGCTGGAGCTAAACCGGTATAATATTGTGCAAAAGGTGACCAAAATTCCTGGTGGCAAGGGTATCAATATTTCTAAGGCAGTTAGAGCTTATGGTCTGGAAACTATGGCTTTAGGTTTTATAGGGGGGTATAATGGCCATTATATCATAGAGCAACTTAATACCTATGGTATTTCCACCCATTTCTGGCACATTGAGCAAGAAACCAGAGCTAATATAATTATTATGGAAGAAACTAATAACACCCATACCTTACTAAGCGAACCGGGACCTGAGATAACAGAGTATGATCTTAATCATTTCAAGTCATTATTTTTTAGAGCTATGGCTCAAAGTAGAATAGTCGCTCTTTCTGGAAGTCTACCCGGTAAAGTTCCTGAAGATATATATTATCAATTAATTGAGCTAGCACACCAGAGAAATGTTCCCACTATCTTAGATGCAGCGGGGAGTGCTTTTCAAAAAGCTTTATGGGCAAAACCCTTTTTAGCTAAACCAGATTTGAGTGCTTCGGGATTTGAAATTTTCCAAAAAAAAGTAGACCATCCCGAGATTGCTTCCGATATTGCTCAGGAAATTGTACAACTCGGGATAAAGATTGCTCTGGTCCCTTTTGCCGACAATAAAGATATTATTGCTACTGAGGAAGGAGTATGGTTAGCAGAGAGTATTACCGATAATGTGGTTAATATTATTGGTAGTGATGAAGCTATAATAGCCGGATTTGCTATAAAATTAATGGAAGCCGAAAAAGACCAGATAGCCAATATTATTCAGTTTGCTATGGCTTGTGGTTTAGCCAGTGCTCTTACTGAGGATGAGGAGTTTCATAATAAAGAAGATATAATGGCCTGTCTCCCCTATATTAAAGTTACCAAATTAAAATGATGAGTAAAGGAGTGTTAATTGAAAGTTAAAGATATTATGCATAGAAATACCTCCAGTGTATTACCAGATTGTAGTTTGAAAGAGGTAATTAAAATTATGGCTTTACAACGTATTAATGGTATACCAGTGGTAGATGAAAATCAAAGGGTTATTGGATTTATTTCTCAGCATGATATAATTAAGACCTTGTTACCAGATTATCTTACTGTCATCAGTAGTAATATATTTTTAACTGAATTTATACGGCTTTCTAAGAAACTAAAAGAATGTGCCGATTTAAAGATAGCTCAATTTATGAACAAAGAGGTTATTACCGTCAATGAAGATGATAATGAAGTTATGGCGGCAGGTTTATTAATAAGATATAGGATTCATCATTTACCAGTGCTACGTAATGGTTATCTGGTAGGAATGGTAACTATGAGAGATTTATTAAAGGCCATATTAGAGCAAGAAGAAGTTCAGGAAAGTGAGCAGGTCGAGAAAAAATGAACAAAGGTTTTTTTATTTCTTTAGAAGGATTTGAAGGTTCCGGGAAGACTACCCTGGCAAAAAGATTGTATCAAATATTTTTAAAAAATGGATTTGAAGCGGTGTTAACCAAAGAACCGGGTGGTACCTTAGTGGGAGATAAGATTCGTAAAATATTATTGGAAAGAGAAAGTGAGGGATTAGGTTATAAAGCCGAACTGTTGTTATTTGCCGCCTCCCGAGCCGAAAATGTACGAATTAATATCAAACCATCTTTAGAGAAAGGATTGATTGTAATTAGTGATAGATATTTCGATTCTACCACTGCCTACCAGGGTTTTGGCCGTGGTATTGATTTAAGCATCATTGACTACCTGAATAATTTTGCAGTAGAGGACATTATTCCAGATTTAACCCTTTTTTTAGATATTGATACTGAAATTGGTTTAAAAAGGGCTACTATGCTCCATAACAATTCTGAGCTTCGCTTTGAAGATGAATTTCTTCAGAAAAAAGAAATTAATGGTAAACTTTTTTTAGAAAGAGTAAGAGATGGTTATTACCAAATTGCCCGACAGAATCCGGAAAGGATAAAGATAATTGATACTAACCGTGATATCCCGGTAGTAATCCAGGAAATTGTGACCATAATTAATCTTAAACTTTCCCAAAAATTTAGAAAAAAAATCATTTTAGAGTTATAAAAAAAATTTATAGAAGAGATAGTTGGTTTATTCTTTGATTATGATTAGCTTTGACCAGATAACTGGACATAATAAGTCCATTCAAATATTACAAAGTTTAGTCAAATTGGACCAGATAGGACATGCTTATCTATTTGTGGGAAAAGAGGGTATTGGTAAAAAGATTACAGCATTAGCCTTTGCTAAAGCAATAAGCTGTATCAATTTATCTGAAGATTTTAATCCCTGTAATCACTGCCCATCCTGCTTGAAAATCGAGAGAGGAATTCACCCTGATATTCAAGTTATCAGCCCCCTTAACTCGGTAATTTCTATAGGTCAGATTAGGGCAATCAAAGATATTATCTACTGGATGCCCTTAGTAAGTAAGAGAAAGATATTTTTAATTGATGATGCTCATAAGATGACTATCGAAGCTGCCAATTCCTTATTAAAGATATTGGAAGAACCACCGGCATTTGCTGTATTAATCTTAATTACTTCTGAACCAGAATTTATTTTACCAACTATAAGTTCGAGGTGTTATAAGATATCTTTTTTACCGATAAGAAAGGAAGAACAAGTAAAAATATTAACCAGGATGAACTTAGGATTAGATCATCGGAAATTAGAAGAAATTGTCTTGCTTTCTTCTGGTAGTCTGGGTAAGGCTTTAGAGTTAGCTCAAAATCCTAAGAAGTTACTGGAAAAAATCAGACCTTTAGAATGGTTAATAAAGACTACACCCGAAAATATAATTAGTAATACCTTTGCCCAGAGTGAAAAGGAATTAACTTGCATTTTAGATTCTTTTTTAGATTTTGTAGAGATAATGGTTTTATGGTTTCGAGATATTCTATTGTATCAGTCAGGATTACCGCGGGAATTGCTCTTTTTCCCCGGGCGGATAGATAAGATTAAAGAATTTGCCCGATACTATTCTCAGGAAAAAATCATTTTTATCCTGGATTATTTAATGGAAATTCCAGAGAGAATTGAAAAGCATATTAATCCTAAAATATTATTTGATAATTTTATTATACAATTAGGTGGTTAATAATGCCCAGAGTTATTGGAATACAATTTTATAATTCAAACTTTATCTATTATTTTAAATACGGAAAATATGTCTTAGAGATAGGTGATTTTTGTATTGTGAAAACATCATTAGGATTGGACATAGGAAAGGTAGTAACGCAGGCTATATATCTCAAGCCAGAAGAATTGGAAGAACCTCTAAAAAAAATAGTGCGCAAGGCAACTAAAGAAGATTTTGAAAAATGGAAGCAGATTCAGGTAGACGAGCAAGAAGCTTATCGGATATGTCAGGAAAAAATAAAAAAATATCATCTAGACATGCATCTTATTAATTGTAAGTACTTATTTGACAAAAGTCGTCTAATATTTTATTTTTATGCTGATAATCGTATAGATTTTCGTGAATTGGTTAAAGACCTGGCAGTTCAGTTTAAAACAAAGATTGAATTAAAGCAGATTGGAGTCAGAGATAAAGCAAAAATGGTAGGAGGATTGGGTATATGTGGTAGGCCACTATGTTGCTCCAGTTTTTTGACTGATTTTAAACCAGTACCAATTAATATAGCAAAAATGCAGAGTGTAGCCCTAAATCTAGCCAAAATTTCCGGTAACTGTGGTCGTCTGAAGTGCTGTTTAAATTTTGAAGCGGAATATTATCTGGAAGAGTTAAAAAAATATCCTAAGTTAGGTAGTCAGGTCCAGACTAAGGAAGGAAAAGAAGGTAAAGTAATAGAGGTAAATGCTTTAAGTAGATATATAATAATTGAAACTTTAGAAAGAGAAGATAATGAAAATATTAGAAATAGGATTAAAATTCCTATTGAGGAATGGCAAAAATATGATCAACTGAAGAATAGAGAAATAAATAATGCCGAAAATAAATCTTAAACCAGGGGAAACTATTGAATCCCTGGGCAGATATCAATTACAAGTTATTCAAAATAAAAATAGCTATTGCTTTTCAGTGGACTCTCTCTTGTTGGCACAATTTATAAAGATTAAGAATTGGGAAAAGATTATGGATTTAGGAACTGGTTGTGGAATTATCCCCTTACTAATCCACCATCCCCAAAAAAATAATATTATTTATGGAGTAGAAATTCAGGAGAATTTAGTGTCCTTAGCGAGAAGGAATGTAGCTCTGAATAATTTAGATAAACAGGTTTTTATTCTCGAGGAAGATATAAATCATCTGAAAGAAAAATTTACTGGTGAGTATTTTGATGTTGTTACTACTAATCCTCCTTATATTCCGGTGGGCAGAGGAAAGAGTAGTGCCCAAAATGAACAACTAATAGCGCGGCATGAAATAAATATGAATTTAGATAGCTTATTGCAAATAAGCAATTATCTTTTAAAAAAAAGAGGGAGACTATATCTGATTCATAGAGCAGATATTTTTATACCTGTTTTGATTACTCTTAAGAAATATCTTTTTGAACCAAAGGTATTACAATTTATCTATACCAAAAGAGATAGTCAAGCCAAAAGATTTCTTCTTGAAGCAAGGAAAGAAGGGGGTACTGAATTAAAAGTTTTACCGCCCTTATTTTTAGAGTAATAATAATTATTGGGTAAAGATTAGTTTAATGATAGCAAAAATAAAAAGATGTAGATAAAAAATTGTCACTCCTAGTTTTTAGCTAATATATTTTTATTTATTGTATTATTTCCGTAAATTTATTTTTAACCAAAAACCAAAAACGTTAATCCAAAAACACCGAAAAAGGTAACTATATGCAAAAACAGCAATCTGGTACCTTGTATATCTGTGGGACACCAATTGGCAATCTGGAAGATATCACTTTACGTTGCCTGGCAGTCTTAAAGCAAGTTGATTTAATTACAGCAGAAGATACTCGGCATACTAAGATATTATTAAACCATTACCAGATTAAAAAACCAATTATCAGTTATCACAAATATAGTAAAGAGAGTAAAGTTGAATACCTCTTAAAGCTATTACAAGAGGGGAAAAATATTGCTTTATTGTCAGATGCGGGAATGCCTGGTGTGTGTGATCCTGGGTATGAAATAATTAATAAAGCTATTGATCATAATATTACCATTGTTCCTGTTCCGGGTGTATCTGCTTTAATTACGGCATTGGTTGTATCAGGATTTCCTATGCAGAACTTTGTTTTTGAAGGATTTATTCCCAGGAAAAAAAGAGAAAAAGAAAAATATTTTTCCCAACTGAAATATGAGACGAGGACTATTATTTTCTATGAAAGTCCCCACCGGATTAAAGATACCTTGAGGATGCTTAAACAAATAGTTGGTGATAGAAAAATTGTTATAGCTCGGGAATTGACTAAAAAATTTGAAGAAATAATAAGAGGGAATCTGTCCACCATAATAGATATCTTTAATACTAAAGAAGCTAAGGGAGAGTTTACTTTAGTTGTAGCAGGGAAATCTATAGCAGAAAATGTTGAGGCTAAGAAAGAAACGGATTGGGAAAAAGAAGAAAAACTGGAAAAAGCAATTATAAATTATTTGAATAAAGGGTATCATAATAAAGATATTGTATCGGCAATAGTGCAGGAGTATCATATATCTAAAAATTATGTTTATAATAAGATTTTAGATATAAAAAAAAGAGCAAAACAAGTAAATAGCTGATTGGCCAAAATATAGATTTATTAAAGAAAGGATATAATAGAAATAATGGAAAAGAAGAGAGCTTTTTATATTACTACCCCAATTTATTATGTAAATGATGTCCCTCATATTGGGCATGCTTACACTACTATTGCTGCCGACACCATGGCCAAATTTAAAAGGTTGAACGGTTATGATGTACTTTTTGCCACTGGTACCGATGAGCATGGTCAGAAAATTGCTAAATCTGCCGAACAATTAGGAATAAAACCTCAGGAGTTGGCTGATCAAGTGGTGATAAAATTTAAGAATCTTTGGCCAATTTTAAATATCGAACCAGATGATTTTATACGTACTACCGAAAAACGACATGAGATTGTGGTGCAAAAGATATTCAAGCGCTTATATGAAAAAGGTGATATTTATAAAGGGCAATATGAGGGGTGGTATTGTGTGCCTTGTGAAACTTTCTGGCCAGAAAGCCAGATAGAAGGAAATGTCTGCCCTGACTGTGGTAGACCTATTGAAAAATTTAAAGAGGAAAGTTATTTTTTTAGAATGAGTCGTTATCAGGAACAGCTGTTACGGCATATCGAGGACAATCCCGATTGTATTAAACCAGAATCAAGAAAAAATGAGATTGTTAGTTTTATAAAGAGAGGATTAAAAGATCAGAGTGTAACTAGAATTAAATCCAGTTTAAATTGGGGAATTGATGTTCCCTTTGATCATAATCACGTCATATATGTCTGGTTTGATGCTTTGATAAATTATCTTACTGTTGCCGGTTATGGCATTGATGAGCATAAATTTAACTTTTATTGGCCGGAGGTAGTTCATTTAATAGGTAAAGACATTTTAAGATTCCATACCATTATCTGGTTTACCATGCTCATGGCTGCAGACATAAATCCTCCCAAACTGGTATTTTCTCATGGTTGGTGGACAATTGAAGGAGAAAAAATGTCAAAATCGAAAGGAAATGTGATTGATCCCTACCAGGTAGCTGAAGAATTTGGAGCCGATGCCTTTCGGTATTTTCTACTAAGAGAATTATCTTTTGGTCAGGATGGCAATTATTCTCGCCAGTTACTTATTCAGAGGATTAACTACGATTTAGCTAATGATCTTGGCAATCTGCTCAGCCGTACAGTAGCTATGACGGTAAAATTTTGTGCCGGGAAGATTCCCTCATCGGTATCGAGTGAAGAGATATTTGACCGAGAATTAAGAAGACTGGCTAAAGAAACGGTAATACAGGTAATCGAAAATATGGAACAATTTTCTTTTAATCTTGCCTTAGAAAATATCTGGTCACTAATCAGAAGAACCAATAAATATATTGATCAGACCGAACCCTGGATATTGGGAAGAGATAAAAATCAAACCGGGAGATTGAACCAGGTATTATATCATCTTAATGAATCATTGCGCATAACAGCTTTATTACTTTATCCTTTTATGCCTGCTACTGCTAGAAAGATCTGGCAGCAATTAGGAATCAAAGATAATATTGAGAAAATGACTATTCCTGAGGATGCCCGCTGGGGAAGACTGAACCCCGGGACTGAGGTAAAACCTGGTCCTAATTTATTCCCCCGCATAGAAGAGGAAAAAGAAAATAAAGCCAGGGGAGAAAAGGAAGAAAAGGAAGGAGGCAAAAGAAACAATTTAAAGGTAGAACAAGAAAAGAAAGGAGTTTCCCTAATCTCTTTAGAAGATTTTCAAAAAATAGATTTAAGAGTGGGAAAAGTTATCTCAGCAGAAGATATTGCTGGTACCCAGAAACTACTCCAGATAAAGGTTGATTTTAAATCTGAAATAAGAACTTTAGTGGCCGGTATAAAAGAGTTTTATACTCCTGAAGCACTTATTGGTAAGAATATTGTAGTGGTATTTAATTTAGCTCCTGTTACTATCAGAGGAATTCAATCCCAGGGTATGCTCCTGGCTGCCTCAGATGGTCAGCAAGTTGTTCTTTTGACTACTGATCGGGACATTTCTGCGGGAAGTACTATAAGATAAATTCCATCTTTTCAATTGAAAAAAATGGTATAAAGGTAGGAAAAATGAATAATAATAAAAAAGATAGTAAAAAAAATAATAAAAGCGTGGGGGAAAAATCTAAAAAATCAAAAAAGAAGAGTTTTCTAGATAAATATTTTCATATAACTGTATTTATTTTTTTGTTAGTGGTAATATTATTATTAATTTTTAACTTAAGACAATATGACCAAATTTTCCAATCCGTTGCTGATTTAAACCGTACTTATTACGATATACAAAGGGAAAATCAGGTTTTAAAAGAGAAAATTGAAGAACAAAAGCAGATGCTTGATGGTATTGACCAGCAAATAGCTAATTATCAAAAAGAGAGAATTACTAAGGAGCAATTTACTGAGATTTATTTTCAGCTGCAGGAATTGACTGGTATGATATCACAGGAGAAGAAAAGGGAATTTTATATGAATCGGATTGTGAAAATTATTTCCAACAACAATAACCAGCTGGAAAGTGAAACCATTTATAGTATTGCTAAAAATATTTATGAAATAGCACAAAAATATAAATTTAATCCCTTTTTGATATGTGCCCTGATCAAGGTGGAAAGTGATTTTATAGTTGATTCTGTATCTGATTCCTATGCCTATGGATTATGTCAGGTTCGTCGTTTTATTGCTAAAGAATTAGCTGAAAATATTGGAATTGAGTGGGATGGAGCGGAAAAAACACTACTTGACCCTGAAAAAAATATTAAGATTGGTATTCATTATTTAGCTATGCTCTATAATGATTTTGGTGATATAAGATTAGCTTTAACTGCTTATAATTATGGACCTTTTAGGTTGCAGGAATTTATAGCCCAGAATAGTGAAATTCCCAACGGTTATACCGAAAAGATACTTAGATATTATGCCCAGTATCGTGGTTTTGCTATGGAAGAAATTGACGAAATATTAATTAAAGATAAATAGTTAGTAAATGATTAGCTGAGGTATATAATACAGCAAAATTAAGAAAAGGGAAAAGAGATAATTAAAGATGAAAAATATTGCCCTTATTTTGGCTGGTGGAAGAGGTAAGAGATTCTGGCCCCATAGTCGCTTTAATAAACCAAAGCAATTTCTGGCTACTCCTGGTGGGAATATTATGCTCCGAGACACCTTTGAACGATTATTGCCCTATTTTAATCCGGAGGATATTTATATTGCTACTATTGAAGATTTATTTCAACCCATCAGGGAGATAATTCCAGAAATTGATATACTAAATTATATTATTGAACCAGTAGGAAAGGATACTGCAGCCAGCATGGCCTTGGCCGCACTTCTCATTACCCATTATCGGGGAAAAGATATTAATATAGCTATATTTCCTATAGATCATTATATTCCAGAAAAAGAAAAATTTTACCAGTTACTGGATAGTTCCTTTCAAGCTGTTCTAAGATATAATAAGCCTGTTATTGTTGGAATTGAACCAAAAAGGAAAGAGCCAAGATATGGTTATATTTGTGCAGCAACACAACCAGACCATTTTCGACAGATGAATCTTTATCCGATAAATTTATTTAAGGAAAAACCTGATTTTCACTGGATTGAACAATATAGTAAAAAAAATCAATTATTCTGGAATAGTGCTATCTATATCTTTCCCGCCAGTATGATTCTAACTTTTATTGAAAAATATATGCCTGCCCTTGATAAGGCTATAAAAGAAATAGCTTTAAGTATCGGTACTTTAAGTAAAAGCGAGGTTATCAAAACACAATTTAGGAAGATCGATTCTATTTCTTTTGAATATGGAATTTTAGAAAAGGTTAATGATTTGTTGGTTATTAAAGGAGACTTAATTTGGGAGGATATTGGTTCCTGGCAGGCCATGGAGAGATTTATTCCGCATGATGCTCAGGGTAATATCGTGCAGGGGGAATATATAGGGCTGGATACCCGTAATTGTATTATTATCAATGATAAAGGATTGACTGTTACCATTGGTCTTTCTAATCTGGTTATTATTAATGATGGCCCTATTCAATTAATTTTTCCCAAAAATCGCGAAGGGGACATAAAAAAGATTATCAATCAGATGGCCAGAAATGAACGTTTTAAAAAGTATATTTAATTAGGCCAAAGGCAGTTGTTGGATTAATTATTTTTAATTATATGTCTGATACTAAAATCAACTTATAAACAACTATTGTTAAGGAGGGTCATACCTTGAAAAAAAATTACTTTTTTACTTCCGAGTCTGTCACTGAGGGTCATCCCGATAAGGTTGCCGATCAAATATCTGATGCTATACTGGATGACCTATACCGTCAGGATACCGAAGCAAGAGTTGCGGTAGAAACCCTGGTTGCCACTGGTTTAGTCTTAGTTGCCGGTCAGATTACCACCAGTGGATATGTCGATATTCCAAGGGTCGTTCGTGAAACAGTAAGAGAAATTGGTTATACCAGAGCAAAATATGGTTTTGACTGTGATACCTGTGCTGTATTGACTTCTATTGAAGAGCAATCGCGAGATATTGCCCTTGGAGTAAATTATGCCTGGGAAGCACGAGAGAAAAAAATTGAACCAGAACAGGATAAATTTGCTTCTACTGGAGCGGGAGATCAGGGTATGATGTTTGGTTATGCTTGTCGAGAGACTCCAGAATTGATGCCTTTGCCCATATCGTTAGCCCATAAACTAACCTTTCGCTTGGCCGAAGTAAGAAAAAATAAAACTATTCCTTATTTAAGGCCTGATGGAAAATCTCAGGTAACGATACAATATGAAAATGGTACTCCCAAAAGAATTGAAGCCATAGTTATTGCTGCCCAGCATCATCCTCAGGTAGGATGGGAAACTATATATAAAGATATTTTGGAAAAGGTAATAAAAGCAGTTATTCCTGCGCATTATCTTGATGAAAAAACTAAATATTATATTAATACTACCGGTAGATTTGTCATTGGTGGCCCCCAGGCTGATACCGGTGTTACAGGTAGAAAAATTATCGTAGATACCTATGGTGGAGTGGGAAGTCATGGTGGAGGCTGTTTTTCCGGCAAAGACCCTACTAAAGTAGATCGTTCTGGAAGCTATGCTGCCCGATATATTGCTAAAAATATTGTGGCTGCTGGTATTGCTGATAAGTGTGAAATAGAGATTGCCTATGCTATAGGGGTTGCTGAGCCAGTTTCTATTATGGTGGATACCTATAATACTGAAAGAATTCCCCATTCTCGCATAATTGAGATAATCAAAAAACATTTCGATTTAAGACCGGCTGCTATAATTGAACATTTAAAATTAAAAAGACCGATTTACAAAAAGACGGCAGCCTATGGTCATTTTGGTCGGGAGATAGAAGAATTTACCTGGGAGAAAACAGATAAAGCCGAAATATTAAAGAGAGAGCTGTAATTTATTCCAATTGGTAATTAGAAAATGTTACAAAGAATCATTTTTCTTTGGATCGGGAAATAAATAAGGGAGGTATGAAATGAATGTGAGCATAACTGAATTACTTAAGATTACCAGCGAAAGGGAAGCATCTGACTTACATATAACCGTAGGAATTCCGCCGACCTTACGGATTAATGGTGTTCTTTCTAAAATAGATTATCCCAACTTAACCGAGAGTGATGCTTATGAGATGATTTACAGTATCTTAAGTAATGAACAGCGTAAAAAATTTGAAGAAATTAAAGAGATCGATTTTTCCCTAGAGATTGTTAATGTTGCTCGCTTTAGGGTAAATGTTTTTATGCACAGACGTGGCATAGCCGGTGCCTTCCGGTTAATTCCTGAAAAGATAAAAACATTGGAGGAGTTGGGATTACCGCAAAGTTTGGCAGAATTTACCACAAAACCAAGAGGTTTGGTTTTAATTACGGGACCTACTGGCAGTGGAAAATCAACAACTATCTCCAGTCTTATTGATATTATTAATGAACAGCAAAAGCTGCATATTATCACTATTGAAGACCCTATTGAATTCATTCACCAGCATAAGAACTGTATTATTGATCAACGTGAAGTAGGTCTTCATACTCAATCATTCGCCTATGCCTTAAGAAGTACCTTAAGAGAGGATCCCGACGTTATCTTAGTAGGAGAAATGAGAGATTTAGAAACCATCTCCATGGCCGTTACTGCTGCCGAGACCGGACATTTAGTATTTTCTACCTTACATACCAACAGTGCCGCTGAAACAGTAGAACGTATTATAGATGTATTCCCTGCTCATCAGCAGAGGCAAATCCGTATTCAACTGGCAGAATCCTTGCAGGGAGTTATCTCCCAGACCTTACTTCCCACTATTGATCAGACCAAACGAGTACCTGCGGTGGAGATAATGGTGGCAACACCAGCTATAAAAAATATTATTCGTGAAGAACGCATTCACATGATTCCGGCAGCCATTCAGGGGTCTCAACAGTATGGTATGCAGACTATGGATCAATCTCTGCGTCAGTTATATCATAGTCATATTATCGATAGAGAAACAGCTTTATCTAAAGCCAGTGATCCCAAATTTGTCATTTCTCATTAATATAAAAAAATGATATTTCTATTAATAATTTTGACTTTAAGAGTTAGATTCGGTAAAATATCACCAGAATTTGCACTTTACCATTTTTAAATAGTATTGTTAATAGATAACCAGGGGAAAGTAGATTACCATAACTTACTGGTATCGAAGGACATCCTCTCATTTTTCTTTACGGAATAAGACTTTTTTATTATTATCTATTCGTTAACGCGCGTTAGCATAACGAGCGGAATGGGGATTATCTCCATTCAAGAAGGGTGGCACCGCGAAAAGTAATTTTCGTCCCTGATAATATTATTTCTTAATATTATCAGGTTTTTTATTTAATGAGATATTGCATAAATACGGATTATATTCCATAGAGACATCATTGAATATACACTTTATGTGTGAGGAGATTTTATTTTTCTATTATTATCTGTTATGGTCGAATTCATTTTGTATAATATTATTGTCAAATCAATTATATGTTTATAAGGAGAAAAGAGAACTGTGTTAGCAAGATTACCCAAAGGAACCAGCGATATACTTCCTAACCAGATAGATTACTGGTATTATCTGGAAAATATTATACGAGAAGTATTGCAAAATTATGGTTATCGAGAAATTAGAACACCGGCTTTTGAATATACCGAATTGTTTGTCCGGGGAATAGGTCAGGCAACTGATATTGTTACCAAAGAGATGTTTACTTTTCAAGATCGCAAAGGTCGTAGTCTTACTCTGCGCCCTGAAGGAACTGCACCAGTAGTAAGGGCTTATATAGAACATAATCTTAGTCGGGAAACCTCTCTGAATAAATTATTTTACTTAGGCAGTATGTTTCGTTGTGAAAAACCGCAGGCTGGTAGATACCGCCAGTTTAATCAGTTTGGCTTAGAAGCCATCGGTTCTCCCTTACCGATTATTGACGCAGAGATTATCTCAGCTTCCTGGGCTGTTTATCAGAAATTAGGGTTAACAGACTTAACGTTAATACTGAATAGTGTTGGTTGTCGGCAATGCCGACCAGGATATCTGATGGCTTTAAGGGATTATTTTGGTGCAAAGAGAAATTCCTTATGTTCTGATTGTCAATTGCGTTATGATAAAAATCCTCTTAGAATATTGGATTGTAAAAAAGAAAAATGTCAGATAGAGATTAAGAAGTGTCCCTCTATTTTGAATTATTTATGTACAGAATGCACGGATCATTTTAGTAAGTTGCGCCAATACCTGGATAGTCTTGGTCTTAATTATCAGATTAATCCTTTATTGGTAAGAGGATTGGATTACTATACCAAAACTGCTTTTGAAATAATTTCCGGAGAATTGGGAGCTCAAAATGCTGTAGGTGGTGGGGGAAGGTATGATTTTCTGGTAGAAGAGCTAGGAGGTAGACCCACACCGGCAGTGGGTTTTGCTGCTGGTATGGAAAGAATTATTGAAACTATGATGAAAAAGGGTATCCAGATTCCAGTCTGGAAGGGCATACAAGTTTTTATAGCTACTACCAGTTCCAAAGAAATTCCCTTTGCCTTGCAAATTGCTAATCAAATAAGAGCAGCAGGGGTGGCAACAGAGATGGATTTTCTTGGTAAAAGTTTAAAAGCACAACTAAGAACAGCCAATAAAATGCAAGTTCCTTTTGTGTTACTTTTAGGTGCTGAAGAGTTAAGGGAACATAAAGTAATTATAAAAGATATGCTACGGGGAACCCAACAATCAATTACCAGAGATAATATTTTACTCTATTTGCAAGAGCATCTTTTAAAGAGTAATTAATCAATGATTGGGATTTGTGTAAATATTTCTTAAATCATCTAGTTTTTGAAAAGGAGGAAGGAGTCTGATGAAAGAAATCACTATAGCTGAGGTGGGCAAACACGAAGGAGAATTCATTACTATAAAAGGATGGCTATACAATCAACGTTCCAGCGGCAAAGTAAAATTTATGATTATTAGAGATGGAACCGGATTTTTACAGGGGACTTTACTTCAAAATGAAATGGAGGAGCAGTATTTTAACTTATTAGATGAGTTAAATTATGAATCTTCCCTTATTGTAGAGGGAATTATAAAAAAAGAGCACCGAGCACCTGGTGGTTATGAAATGCTGGTGAAGACTATTCGGGTAATTCAGAATGCCCATGAAGATTATCCCATCTCGCTTAAAAAGCATGGTGTTGGGTTTTTAATGAATTATCGCCATCTCTGGATTAGAACCCAAAGACAGAATGCTATTTTAAGAATTAGAGTAGAAATTGTAAAAACCATTCATCAGTTTTTACAGAATAAGGGCTTTTTTCTTATCGAATCCCCTATTTTAACTCCCGCTGCCTGTGAAGGAACTACTACTCTCTTTGAAACAGATTATTTTGGAGATAAAGCTTATTTAACCCAGAGTGGTCAATTATATAATGAGGCCAGTGCTATGGCTTTTGGTAAGGTATACTGTTTTGGTCCTACCTTCCGGGCAGAGAAATCTAAAACGAGAAGACATTTAATGGAGTTCTGGATGGTTGAACCAGAAGCAGCTTATTTCGATTTTTATGATAATAATAAGTTACAGGAAGAATTGATTATAGCTATTGTTCATCATGTAGTGAAGAATTGTACTGCTGAGTTGGAAGTATTAGAAAGAGATATCTCAGCTTTGAAAAAAATAGAGTCACCTTTTCCTTATTTATCTTATGATGAGGCTATTAAATTGGTACAGCAAGAGGGTAGTACTACCCAGTGGGGTGAAGATTTGGGTGGCGAAGACGAGACTATTATTTCTAAACATTATGATAAACCGGTCTTTATTCATCATTTTCCTACCAAATGTAAAGCCTTTTATATGAAACCAGATCCAGAAAGACCCGAGACTGTTTTAGGAGCTGACTTAATTGCTCCCGAAGGATTTGGTGAAATAATTGGAGGGGGACAACGAATCGATGATTATCAGCTAATTAAACAGAGAATAAGAGATTATCAACTACCGGAAAAAGACTATCAATGGTATATTGATTTAAGAAAATATGGTTCTGTGCCACATTCTGGTTTTGGATTAGGTATTGAAAGAACTGTGGCCTGGATAGGAAATCTACCTCATATTAGAGAGACTATTCCCTACCCCCGAATGTTGAATAAGATTTACCCCTGACTCTATGGTAGGTTAGATATTTATATTTTATATAGTATAAGTGAATAGTAGTAAGAAATATATTATTAACTTAAGAATAAAAATTGGAAAAATAAATAATTAGTCCCAGAAGAAAGTAAATAAGGAAAATTCAGTGCCTATGTGCCCTGTTTTTTATGTTATACCATTTATTTATTATTTATTAGATCTATTTTAATTAAGGAGTGAAGCAGTAAGATGAGTATTCCTGAAAAAGACAAAAATGAACTAGAAATATGGCAAAGAACCCATAGTTGTGGTGAATTAAGTAAGAAGAATATAAAGGAAAAAGTAACTCTGATGGGATGGGTTAATTCCCGTCGAGACCATGGTGGACTTATCTTTGTGGATTTAAGAGATAGAGAAGGAAAAACACAAATAGTTTTTGATCCTCAGGTAGCTAATGAGGCGCATTTAATGGCTCATAAAATAAGAAATGAATATGTTCTGGCCATTAAAGGAGAGGTAATTCCCAGAGGAGAAGATGCTATCAACCCTAACATAAAGACTGGTGAGATTGAGGTTAAAGTAAGCAAAATGAAAATTTTAAATCAATCCGAGCCCTTACCTTTTAGCATCAATGAATATACTGAAGTGGGAGAAGATATACGTTTAAGGTATCGCTACCTGGATTTGAGAAGATCAGAAATGAAAAATAATCTTATACTACGTCATCGAGTCTGCCATTTGATCAGGAATTTCTTAAATGAGAGAGGTTTTTTAGAAATAGAAACACCATTTTTAACCAGAAGCACACCAGAGGGAGCTCGGGACTATATCGTACCTAGTCGAGTAAATCCAGGGAAATTTTATGCTCTTCCTCAGTCACCACAATTATTTAAACAATTATTGATGATCAGTGGTCTGGATAAATATTTTCAGATAGTAAGATGTTTCCGTGATGAAGATTTAAGAGCAGATAGAGCCCCGGAATTTACTCAATTAGATATGGAGATGTCTTTTATTAATCGGCATGAATTATTTAACCTCATTGAGGATTTAATGGTTCATCTCTTTAAAGAAATTTTACAGATTAAGATTAAGAAACCTTTCCCTCAATATGCTTATGATGAAGTTATTTCCAAATATGGAGTGGATAAGCCTGATTTAAGATATGGTATGGAGATTCACAATTTAAATAAGGTATTGGCAAAAACTAAATTTGTCATCTTCCAGGAGGTGCTGGCAGAGGGGGGCAAAATTGGTGCTCTGAAAACAGAATGTCCGGAAAAATTTTCACGAAAAAATATTGATGATTTGGATGTTTTTATCAAATCCTTAGGTTTAGGGGGTTTAGCTTATATCCGCTTCAAAGAGGGTAATCAAATTCAAACCTCCTTAGGAAAGTATATTAGTGAAGAAGAAATAACACTATTAAAAAACGAAATGCAGGCTCGAGCTGGTGACCTCATTTTTATCGTGGCTGGTAACCAGGAAAAGGTTAATCAATCCCTTGGTCTGCTTCGCATAAAATTAGCTCATACTTTAAATATAATTCCAGAAAACCAGTATCGATTTTTATGGGTTACTAATTTTCCTTTATTTGAATATTCTCAAACAGAAAAGAGATTTACCTCGATGCACCATCCCTTTACCGCTCCGTTAGAGGAGGATATTCCCATGCTGGATAGCCATCCTTATCAGGTGCGTTCTCAGGCCTATGATTTGGTCCTCAATGGTAATGAAATTGGAGGAGGGAGTATTCGTATTCACCGTACTGAATTACAGCAAAAGATCTTTACTTTGTTGGGTATAACAAGAGAAGAAGCTCAACAAAAATTTGGTTTTCTCCTGGAAGCCTTGCAATATGGAGCCCCACCTCATGGTGGTATTGCCTTTGGAATGGATAGATTGGTAATGTTATTGGCTGGAACTACGTCTATCCGTGAGGTAATAGCCTTTCCAAAAACACAAAAGGCGACCTGTCTTTTAACTGGCGCACCAGCAGAGGTTAACCCTGAGCAGTTGAAGGAATTGCATTTAAAAATAGATCTATAAAAATCAGTATACCCGTATATCGTAGATAGTCTTTAGTATTTATTCGTGAGTCATTGGTCGTTGGTATTTAGTCGTTGGTATGTTAGTATTTAGCATTTAGTATTTGGTATTTAGTAAAAATTTACTGTATTAGTTTCTGGTATAATTCTTCTCGGGGAGAAATGGATGAGATTGCTTCAGCGCTACGCGCTTCGCAATGACATATTGGTCGTTAGTCATTGGTCGTTGGTATTTAGTGGTGCTTCGTGTATATTTTGTTATGTGTATGGATTACATTAGTAAAAAATAATCATACAGAAAAATATTCCACCAAAAACTAAAAACTATAAACTAAAAACTATGAACTTCAGAGTCATTGCGAGCACTGCTTGGGCAGTGCGTGGCAATCTCATTGTAATATTCCCGCATAAGCTTATGCAGTATACCTGTATATCAGTATAACGCATAATGTAGTTAGTCGCTAGCATTGCGTATTGTGTACATTAATATAAAAAATATTTTCAAAAAATATTTATCTATGAAACATAAACCAAAAACCATTAACTATAAACCAAAAACTATATCAATATAATTTCATTATGAAAATAATTGTTTTTTTTTCAGAAATGTGCTATATTAAAATGGAACTAAGAAATTGCCAAATTACCCTGCTGTGAACGCTTAACTGAATAAGTTTTGACCCAACACTTTTTAAAAAGGAAATCGACCTCCGGGTGTGTAAGGCAAGCCTGTGGTTTCCCGTTGGGGTTACCTAAGATTAACAGTAATGTTAATTAACTGGAAGCCTGAAGCATTCGGGTAGATATCCACCTGTTTGAGGGTCGGTATCAAAACTTGAAGTTAGCGACATAGCGGGGTTATTATTTAGGAGAAGTAAAAAAAGATAGTATGCCGAGATTGTGCAAAATATTAGATTTACCAATAATTATCCTTCTAAATGTTTAAATTGTGTAATATAATAAAATGAGAATTAACAGCTATAGAGAAAAGAAAGATAATAACTGATGAAAATTAGAATCTAACTATTTAGTATTTTTACTTATTCTCAGCACTATTATTACTATTGACAATTTGTAGTTATTTATATTATGATAAACAAGTTAAATAAAGAAATAATAAGGAAACAGCTTCTTATTGAGCGAAGAAGACTATTGCCAGAAATTATTCAAGAAAATAGCAGAAAAATTGCACATTCTTTTCTCAAATTAGATATTTATCAACAATCAACTAATATTATGCTCTATATTGCTACTAAATATGAAGTTCAAACAGAGGATATTATAAAATCTGCTCAAAAAGATAAGAAAAGGATTTTTATACCTCTAATTATTCAGAAAGAAAATAAATTACTTCCCTCTTTAGTGTGTGATTTTGGCCAGGAATTGACTATTGGTGCTCTGGGCATAATGCAACCTAAAAGAGAATTCTACAGAATATACCCACCAAGTGTTTTAGATTTGGTTGTTGTACCAGGGGTAGCTTTTACTATTCAGGGATATCGTTTAGGACGAGGTGGCGGTTATTATGATCAATTCTTAACCCAGTTAGATACCAGCTCATTATCTGTTGCATTAGCCTTTGAAATGCAGATATTAGAAAAAATACCTTGCACAGAAAAGGATATCCCGGTGGATTATATTATTACCGAAAAGAGAGTTATTAAAATAAAAAAATAGTTTGTTCCCATATATTCTATAGTGTAGTACTAATAAAAATATGTTCTTATTTTAGATTAGCGATAGTAATTCAAAATTATTTTTATAAGATGGTGCTTCCACATTGAAGATAAACGAGAAAGATTAAGTGTTTATAGTCATTTAATCAAATATATGATAATATTGACACAGTAATTAAGGAGGAAAGGACAAGCTCATGGAAAAAGACAAGGAAAGGGTAGAGGAAAAAAAAGAAAATCAAAGACAGGACCAGATGGATACAATGATGAGTGATTCTTTAGAGGGATTCCGGCAGATCAGGAATGGAGAAATAATACGAGGGAGAGTGGTTAAAGTTGATGATGATGGTTACCTCGTTGATATAAAGTATAAGATGGAAGGCTTTCTTCCGGTCACAGAGGATTCGCTACTCAGTAACGGACAGGACAAAGTAAATCATACTTTAGAAGTAGATGATGAGATAGATGTTTATGTAGTCCAGGTAGATGAAAAAAATGGACAAATTTATCTCTCTCGGGAAAGGGCACGTTATATAATGATCTGGGATCAACTTCTTAATGCCTATCGGAATAAAAAACCGATACAGGGTGAGGTTATTGAAAAAAATTCTAATGGCTTAATTGTTGATTTAGGAATTAAGGCTTTTGTCCCCCTTTCTCAGGTGGAACAGAAATTTATTACTGAAAAGGATTTAGAAAAATATGTAGGTAAAAAATTATCTTTCTTTATTCTAAAATTAGATAAAAACAAGAATAATGTAGTATTGTCCCATCGCCTTGCTTTGGAAAAGGAAAGAGAATCCCTAAGACAGAAGACTCTGGCTAATTTGAAGGTGGGACAGATAATAAAGGGTACAGTAGTCAATATAACTGATTTTGGTGCCTTTGTAGATATTGGTGGTATTGAAGGATTATTGCATATCTCTGAAATTACCTGGAAAGAGCTCAAAGATCCCTTAAAACTTATCCAGAAAGGTGATGAAGTAAGAGTAAAGGTGATAGATTTTGACCCAGAACAGAAAAAAATATCTCTTAGTATGAAAAAACTGAATCCCAATCCCTGGGAGATAGTTGATGAAAAATATAATGTAGGCGATGAGATCGAGGGCAAGGTAATCAGTATTAAGGATTTTGGTGCCTTCATCGAATTAGAAGAAGGATTAAATGGTTTACTCCATATTTCTGATATGTCCTGGGCTTATACCAGAACACCAAAAGAAGTTTTATCTGAAAATGAAGTAATCAAGGTAAGAATTTTAGACATTGATAAAGAAAAGAAAAAAATATCTTTAGGCTTAAAACAACTTATGGAAGATCCCTGGACCAGTATTGAAGAAAAGTATGTTGTAGGTAGTATTGTAGAAGGGAAGATAACTCAGGTCACCTCTTACGGGGCAAATGTAGAATTAGAACCAGGGGTTTCTGGTATTATCCATCTTTCGGAAATTGATTGGAAATATATTGAAAACCCTTCCAGTGTTTTAAAGAAGTATGCTCTATTACCTTTAAAAGTGCTGAAAATTGATAAAAAAGATCGTTTAGTATTCTTAAGTAGAAAACAGACTTTACCTAATCCCTGGCAAAACATTGAGGGGAAATATAAAGTCAACAGTACTGTAAATGGTGTGGTGAGAAGATTGAAAAGTTTTGGGGTCTTTATCTCTCTTGATGAAGAAATTGAAGGGTTTTTACCGTTTTCTGAAATTACCTGGGAAGAGATTAAACATCCCAATCAGGTACTGAAAAAGGGTGATCAAATAGAATTAAAGATAATAGAAATAGATAAAGAAAAAGGACAGATAACCTTAAGTCGCAAGCGGCTTTTACCTAATCCCTGGACGGAAATTAGAAAAAAATATGAAGTGGGCACTATTGTGGAGGGTAAAGTAGTTAATATTACTGATTTTGGTGCCTTTGTCAATCTGGAAGAAAATATTGATGGTTTGGTACCACTTTCTGAAATATCAAATCAGAAGATTGATAAGGCTGATAGTGTTCTGTCCATTGGTGATACTGTACAAACTCTGGTCACTAAGATTGATGATAAAAGAAAAAAGATTAGTCTTAGTATTAGAAGAGCAGAAAAGGAAGTTCAAAAAAGATTGATTAAGGATTACAATAAAAAAGAGGGTAGTCAAAGAATCTTGCTTAAAGATGTTTTTGGTGATATATTAAACTTTAAAAAGAAATAATTAATAATTAAGAGGTAATAAAGATTGGAAACAGGAGATAGGAAGAAAAACTACCTGTCTAATTTAAGATTAGGTGAAATTCTTATCAATCAGGGTGTGATAAACTCTGAGCAATTAAAGAAAGCTCTGGAAGCTCAAAAGATAGATAGCAAAAAGAAGATTGGCGAGATATTAGTGAGTCAAGGGGTGATTTCTCAGAAGCAGCTAAACCAGGCTTTACAGCATATTTATGAGACTGAATTTGTAGAACTGGAAGACGTTATTTTAGATCCGGAAATCGTTTCTCTTATTCCCAAAAGAATTGCCCTTCGTTATAAATTGATTCCTCTTAATAAGGAAAATAATTCTCTAACCGTAGCAATGGCTAATCCGCTGGATGTCAATGCCATTGACTATATTAAAGAATATACCAAAATGGATATTCAACCAAAATTTGCCAATGAAAATGAAATCATTAATGCTCTAAGTAATTATTATGAAGCCGGGTATCAGTTTGATGACCTGCTGGAAAGGGTCGATGTTGCTGCAGTTAGCGAATTCACTGATGAAGTTAATCTCTCTACTCTGGAAGCTATCAGTCAGGAAGCTCCTATTATTCAATTAGTCAATATGATTATTGTGGAAGCCATAAAGGAACGAGCTAGTGATATCCATTTAGAACCCAATAAAAGGGGTCTATTGGTGCGTTATCGTATTGATGGTATTCTTCATGATATTCGTATGTTACCAATCAGAGTGAAACCGGCAGTAATCTCTCGAGTGAAAATTTTATCTAATATGGATATTGCCGAACGGAGATTGCCTCAGGATGGTCGTTTTCAGCTTCGCTTTGGTGCTCGGGAAGTAGACTTACGAGTATCTTCTATCCCCACTGTTTATGATGAAAAGATTGTCATGCGTCTTTTAGACAAGAGTCAAGGAGTCATAGCCCTGGATAATATTGGCTTTACCGAGGCCCAATTACAAGAATTCCGTCAGATGATTAGTCGTCCCTATGGTATTATTCTTATTACTGGACCTACCGGTAGCGGAAAGAGTACCACTTTATATGCTGCTTTAAATGAAGTTGATTCTATGGAAAAAAATGTTATTACCGTAGAAGACCCGGTAGAATACAAATTGGAAAGAATTAATCAGATTAATGTTCGACCTAAAATCAATCTAACCTTTGCCAATGCCCTTCGCTCTATTTTACGACAGGATCCCGATATTATTATGATTGGTGAAATGAGAGATTCAGAAACTGCCCATATTGCTGTACAGTCCGCTTTAACCGGACATCTGGTATTCAGTACTTTGCATACCAATGATGCGGTAAGCTCTCTGACCCGTTTAATTGATATGGGAGTAGAACCCTTTCTGATCTCTTCCTCAGTAATTGAGGTTATGGCTCAAAGGCTGGTGCGCAAGATTTGCCCTCGCTGTATTGAAGAATTTACCCCGGAGGAAGCTGTTTTTAGAAATTTAAAGCTAAATATACCGCTTCCCGAGAATATGAAACTTTATCGGGGTAAAGGTTGTGATTACTGTAAAAATACTGGTTATTATGGCAGAATAGCAATATTTGAAATGATAAGCATAAATGATGAGTTGCGTTCTATGATTTTGAAAAGGACCTCCAGTAATGAGATAAAAGAAGTTGCCATACGCTATGGAATGAAAACCCTCCTTGATATTGGAATTACCAAGGCTTTAGAAGGTATTACCACTATTGATGAAGTATTCCGGGTAGCAGTATAAAATTTATTAATTTTTGTACACATTTTTTAGTTTATTTAACCAGGAAACCCCACTTCCTAATAGCTGGTAATGGTTAAGTAAATATGAGGTTGTTTAAGTAACCTGCCACCTGCCTGGCGGTTGCCATGTTTTCTAAATCACATATGTATGAACTAACATAATTAGGATTAAGATAAGAATTTTATAATGGGCTGTTAAGGTAATAGATAATAATTTTGTTAATTTAAAATATGGAGTAATCTATGAACAAGATGAGTAGTCACCAAATTAGAGAAGCATTTTTACAATTCTTTCAATCAAAAGGGCACAAGATTATACCCAGTGCCTCCCTTATTCCTGATGATCCATCCATTTTATTTACTATTGCTGGTATGGTTCCTTTTAAACCGATTTTTTTGGGTCAGGTACAATCTTCTTTGAAGAGGGCGACTACCTCTCAAAAGTGTCTTCGTACCAATGATATCGAAAATGTAGGAAAGACGGCCAGGCATCACACTTTTTTTGAAATGCTCGGTAATTTTTCCTTTGGAGACTATTTTAAGAAGGAAGCTATTAGCTGGGGCTGGGAATTTTTTACTGAAGTTATCGGGTTTCCAGGAGATAGTTTATATGTTTCAGTTTATAAAGATGATGATGAAGCATTTGATATCTGGCATACTGTAATTGGATTACCGGGAGATCGTATCGTAAGATTAGGTGAAGAAGATAATTTCTGGAAAGTTGGCCCGGTAGGTCCTTGTGGTCCCTGTTCTGAGATTTATATCGATTTAGGTCCACAAAGAGCTTCCCAGAATGGTGGAGGAGTGGGAGAAAATGAACGCTATTTGGAATTGTGGAATCTGGTATTTATGCAATACAACCGTAATCAGGATGGTTCCTTGACTCCTTTACCTGCTAAGAATATTGATACCGGTTTGGGCTTGGAAAGGATTGCTTCGGTATTACAGAATGTCTCTTCAGATTTTGAAACAGATTTGTTCTTTCCAATTATTCAGTATACTGCACAAAAAGCCGGAGTTCCTTATGGAGAGAATCAGAGAAGTGACATTGCTTTAAAGGTAATTGCAGACCATATTCGGGCTCTGGTTTTTATGATTTCAGATGGTATTTTACCCTCTAATGAAGGACGGGGCTATGTATTAAGAATGCTGTTAAGGAGAGCCTACCGCTTTGGTAAACTACTAAATTTAAATGAACCTTTTCTGTATGATGTTGCCCCTCAAGTAATCCAGATTATGCAACAGGCCTATCCTGAATTAAAAGAGAGAGCAAAAACAGTCTGTGAAGTTATTTTAACTGAAGAGAAACGGTTTCAGGAAACTCTCCATCTTGGTCTCAATATTTTAGCAGAATATATTCAAAAGTTAAAAAGTAGTAATCAAAAGGTATTAAATGGAAAAGATGCCTTTACCCTTTATGATACCTATGGTTTCCCCTTAGAGATTACTAAAGATATACTTTCTGAATCAGGACTATTAGTAGATGAGCAGGAATACGAAAAATATATGCTCCAACAGAAAGAGCGCTCCCGTCAATCATGGGGAATAGAAAAACCGGACCGTAAACTTTGGGCAAAACAAGAAGAGGTTTATCAGAATATATGGTCAGAAAGTGGTGCCACTAAATTTTGCGGTTATGCCCAAATTGCCACCCATACCAGAGTCATTGCTCTCTTACGTGATTTCACACCAGTAGAGCAGCTTAACGCTGGGGAACAGGGGATTATAATATTGGATGAAACACCATTTTATGCTGAAAAAGGAGGGCAAAAAGGGGATACCGGGACTATTACCAGTAGTGATAATACTGGTTCTCAAGCTCATGTGTATGATACTCAAATGCCCTGGGAAGGATTAATAGCCCATTATGTCCAGGTAAAAAAAGGTTACTTCCAGAAAGGTCAGATAGTTAAGGCTCAGATTGATAATGAGGAAAGAATTGCCATTGCCGCCAATCACACTGCTACCCATTTACTGCATTATGCCTTACGTGAAGTATTGGGCAGTCATGTCAGACAAGCTGGCTCTTCAGTTACCTCTGAACACCTGAGATTTGATTATACTCACTATGCCCCGCTAAAAAGGGAAGAATTAGAACATATTGAAAGATTAGTCAATCAGAAAATATGTGAAAATCATCGTGTTACTTCGGAAGTAATCGATTTTATTACTGCTCGACAAAAAGGTGCACTGGCTTTATTCGGTGAAAAATACGGAGATAAGGTTCGTATGATTGATATCGGAGGTTTTAGTAGAGAACTGTGTGGAGGTACTCACCTTGAGCAGACCTCTCAAATAGGTATATTTAAAATTGTGTCGGAACAGGGTATCGGTAGTGGAATACGAAGAATTGAAGCAGTTACCAGGGAAAAAGCCTGGGATAGTATTAGAAAAGAAGAAGTTCTCCTGGAAGAATTGTACTATATTCTGGATGTGACTCAGGACAGAATACTTACTAAAGTACAACAGCTATTAAAAGAAAATGAAACCTTAAAACGTGACTATCGTTTACTCTGGAAAAGCACTCTACCTTACCGTCTGGAAAAGATTATTCAGGAGAAACAAGTAGTAAATGGAATTACAGTACTTATGGCCATGCTCGATAATACTGAGAAGGACGAATTGAGGACTGCAGGTGATTTAATCAAGGAAAGAATAAAATCAGGAATCATATTTTTAGCAACTAAATTAAAAGATGATAAGATTAGTTTAATTGTTATGGTCACCGATGATTTAATAAAGAGAGGATATGATGCCAGTAAGCTTATCGCACCATTAGCCAGGGCTATTAACGGAAAGGGTGGCGGTAAAAGACATTTTGCACAAGCTGGTGGAACAGGCCAGGAAAAATTAAAGAATGCCTTCAAAAATATAGAGCAATACCTTCAACTGTAAAGAGCAATACTTCACTAATATTTTTATTTCTATTATCTATACAACATTTATTTTTAATTTTCTAGAATTATCGTTATAATGATAAGTAATTAATTATCCCGGTTATTAGAAAAAATCAGAAATTAACCAAAAAGGAGAATTTTTATTTGAGAATATTGGCTATAGATTTGGGAGAGAAAAGAATTGGACTGGCTTTAAGTGATTGTTTAGGTATTACTGCTCAGGGATTAACGACCATTGTGGTGCAGAATGGCTCTAATATTAATCAAAAAATTATGGATATAATTAGGGAAAAAAAGGTGGATAAACTTGTTTTTGGTTTACCAAGAAATATGAATGGAACCCTGGGACCACAGGCTAAGAAAGTGCAAGATTTTGCCCAGAAACTAAGACGAATGAGTAATTTACCAATTGATTTTGAAGACGAAAGACTGAGCACAGTGAGGGCGGAACAAGTGCTACTGGAAGCAGATACCAGCAGGGCTAAGCGAAAAAAGGTGATTGATTGTCTTTCGGCTGTGATTATATTGCAATCCTATCTTGATCGCACAGGAAAGGAAAAGCAGAAAAAATGAAAACACTGATTAATAGTTTTATTAATCTTCTCATTTTATTATTCTCAATAGCTATTTTACTATTTTTATTCTCTGCTACCTGGATTTTTATACCCCTCACAAGTGATGATCCAGTAGAGAAGATGATAGAAATACCCTATGGCTACAATAGTACCCATATCAGAAAGCTATTAGAGGAGGAAGGGATAATTAGACCCCATAATTATCTTTTTCCAATAGTAACGAGGTTAACTAAGATTGATAGTCGATTACAATCGGGAGAGTATAAATTTAGCTCTTCCCAAAATCTTCTGCAGATAATTGAACAACTGGTTCAGGGAAAGGTAATGCGTTATCGTATCACTATTCCCGAAGGGTTTCAAGCCAAACAGATTGCTCGCCTATTAGCTGACCGGAAAATTGTAGATTATGATGAATTTATTAAATTAGTTCAGGAAGATAATCAATATAAGGAAGGGTATCTCTTTCCGGATACCTATGAATTTCCTAAATATTTTGGAGCAGAAAATGTTCTTAAATTTATGATGAAAAATTTTGAAGACACAGTATTGCCTCATATCCCACGAGAACAAAGCTTTCCCGCCGGGTTAAGCTGGAACCAGGTTATTATTTTAGCCTCTATTATTGAAAAGGAAGCTCAGGGAAGCGAAGATAAACCTAAGATTGCTTCAGTTTTTTATAACAGATTATCAGAGGGTATGCTGTTACAATCTTGTGCTACTATCCAATATTTACTAGATAAACCCCAGGAAAGATTAACTCAACAGGATTTAGCTATTGAATCACCTTTTAATACTTATCTCAATCCCGGATTACCACCAGAGCCTATTTGCAATCCTGGTCTGGAATCTATCCTGGCTGCAGTGTATCCGGCTGAAGAAGATTACTTCTATTTTGTCTTAGGTAAAGAAGGTAAACACATTTTTACCAGAACTTATCAGGAACATCTGGATAATAAACCATAATTTATAATTTACAGTAGGAATATGAGAGAGAAGATTCAATTTTTTGGATGAGGATAAAGATTTTGAGTTAAATTTCCAAAGACTAACCGCTACCAATATTTTTTTAAATAAGCAGTACCTATAAAATATAATAAAATTACCATGGTCAGTACTTTTCCTATCCTGTCCTGGCAATTCACCTTTCCCCGTTATTGTAAGTGGTTTTTACCTATTCTGTCCTTTCTAGCAGCCTTTGATTTTTCCATCATTACAAAGCACTTTTCTTTTTGTCTCCTTACAAGGCACTTTTTTCTATTCCGTCCTTGTAAAGCACATTTTTCCTTCTTTTGTCATTGCGAGAAGCGCAGCGACGAAGCAATCTCATCCATTTATACCCGAGAAAATTAAAAACAAAAACTACTACTGTAAATTTATACTAAATACCAACGACCAACGACTAACGACCAATTTGTCATTGCGAAGCGCGCAGCGCTGAAGCAATCTCATCCATATATACCCGAGAAAAATAAAACCAAAAACAAAAAACATAAAATAATTTTGCGCTAAAGGCCAATTTAAACTTTATCTACTATAAAAATTTCTGGTATACTTATAAAAACACACATTACACCTTTAACTTTATAACAGTACAATTCTGAAAGGAGTTAAAATGTTAACCCTGATTATTGGTATTGCCGGGGGTACCGGCTGTGGAAAAACTACAGTAGCCCAAAATATCTGCCAGGGAATTAAAGGGAAAAATGCCGTCATAATCGTTCAAGATGCCTATTATAAGGATTTGTCCCATCTTACTTTACCAGAGAGAAGAAAGGTTAATTTTGACCATCCTTCTGCTTTTGATAATCAGTTACTTCTGGAACATCTTAATCTATTAAGGAAAGGTGAGACCATTCACATGCCGGTATACTCATTTCAGGATTATACTAGAAAAAAAAGGACCATCAAAATAAAGCCGGCTGATGTTATTATCCTGGAGGGTATATTGGTTTTAGAAGAAGAAACTATTCGCAATTTACTTGATATTAAAATATATGTTGATACTGACTCCGATGAACGTTTTATTCGCAGGTTAATCCGTGATACCAGAGAAAGGGGAAGGAGCCTTGCCTCAGTGATAGAGCAGTACCTTAATCGGGTTAAGCCTATGTTTTTACAATTTGTAGAACCATCCAAGCGTTATGCTGATATTATCATACCCCAGGGCGGTTTGAATAAGGTGGCTATTGATATTATTACCAGCAATATTAATGCTCAATTAGATAAATTGGAGAAGACGTAACTAATCGATGGCCAAAATATAAAGTTTGAGGAGCTTATAATGTTACCATGGTGTAAATTGATTATCCCCCATGTCTATTTAGAGAATATTTACTCTATCGATATAGAAGGATTAAAGGAAAAAAAGAACATTAAGGGTCTTATTGTGGACCTGGATAATACTATAGTACCCTGGGGTGATAAATACCTGGATGAGAGGATTCTTTTCTGGATTGAGCAGGTCAAACGAAGTAGAATAAAGATTTGTCTTGTTTCCAATACCCATAATAATATTTCAGATATTGGCGGTAAGTTAGGTATACCCTATTTTTATAGTCGCTATAAGCCAATGAAAAAGCCCTTTCTGCAAGCGATGAAAGTAATGAACACTGATCATAGAGAAACTGCAGTGGTAGGAGATCAGTTATTTACGGATGTACTAGGTGGGAATCGCCTGCAGCTTTTAACTATATTGGTCTGCCCCCTAAGTCAGTCAGATTCCCTGGGTACTACCATTGTCAATAGAGCTTTAGAACATTTTATTATATCCTACTGGCTGAAGAGTGGTAAAATAAAATTAGTCAAGGGGAAATGGCCAACCTAAATTATATATTTAAATAATTGTTATTTCTTGCTGCCGCATTATATACCAAGCATCATATTATTAGTTATTGCACCATAGGAATACTATGTACTATTAATTGAACAAGATGATTGTCCCAGGGTTGAATTTTCTGAGAATATTTGCCCTTTCTAATGGTTATAGGTATAATGTTATCATAAAAAATAAAATTATTATAATAAAGAAATAAAAAATATATCAAATTCCGATTCTACCAGTAATAATTAATATACTTAATATATATAATACTCTAAAGAACATAAAGAAAGGTTAAAAATGGCGGCTCGTTTGGTTAAGGAAAATGGAATTACTGGTGAATTCTTATTAAACCTACTGGTTAATAAGAAGATTATCACCAATAAAGAAAGAGAGGAAATTTATAGAAAGCAAGGGAATAATAATACTTCTATTCAGAACATTGTCTTAGAATCGGGTATTATCAGTAAAAAGGAAATGATGCAATTATTATCTGAAGAAGTGGGAGTTCCCTATATAGATTTAGAGGGTAAGAGCTTTGATCCCTCAATTGTGGCTATGCTTTCTGAGGAAATTTCCCGTAAACACAAGCTGGTAACTATCGGTAAAAAGAATGATAAATTAATTGTGGCTATGGCTAACCCTTTAGATGTTTTTGTCCATGATGAAATTAAAATCAAAACTGGCTATGAAATAGAACCCTATTTGGCCTTCAGTGATGATATTGGCAAGGTTTTGGATTCGGTCTATGGAATTACGGAAAATTGGCAACAGATGATCGGAGAGATTACTTCATTACCAGTGACTGCCGTAGAAGAAGATATAGAAGAGATAGAAATTACCAAAAGTATTAGTGAAAGCCACGAAGCCCCTGTTATTGCCCTGGTTAACTTGATTATGCTTCGTGCCATAAAAGAAGGAGCCAGCGACATTCATATTGAACCCTATGGAGATAAGTTATTGAAGGTAAGATACCGAATTGATGGAATATTGCATGATGTTATGACTCCTCCCAGAAGCCTACATATGGCCATTATAAGCCGAATAAAAATAATGTCCAATCTAAATATTGCCGAACGCCGTCTCCCTCAAGATGGGAGAATTAAGGTCCAGGTGCAGGGTAGGGAAGTCAACTTTCGGGTTTCTACTATACCTGCTATTAATGGGGAGAGTACTGTTTTGAGAATATTAGATCCAGCCCAAATTATGTTAGATTTGAAATCTATTGGCTTTTCTGATGATAATTTTAAAAAATACCAGAACTTAATTATGAAGCCCAATGGCATTATTCTGGTTACTGGTCCTACTGGGAGTGGTAAATCTACAACTTTATATGCTACCTTGAATATCTTAAATTCCACTGAGAAGAAAATAATGACTATTGAAGACCCGGTAGAATATCGTCTGGATGGCATTAATCAATTACAAGCCAAACCCAAAATAGGTCTCACCTTTGCTGCCGGATTACGTAGTTTTTTACGTCAGGATCCAGATATTATGTTGGTAGGAGAAATCAGAGATAGGGAAACTGCTGAAATTGCCATTCAGGCAGCACTTACTGGACACCTGGTCTTAAGTACCTTGCATACCAACGATGCCCCCAGCTCTGTTATTCGCTTGATTGATATGGGTATTGAACCTTTTTTGATTTCCTCTTCGGTAATAGGGATACTTGCTCAAAGATTGGTCCGTAAGATATGTCCCTACTGCAAGAAGGAGGTGCCCCTAACTAAGGAAATTAAAATGGTTATGGAGGAATTTAATATCGCTCCTGAAGAAATCAGGTTATTCTATGGAGAGGGGTGTCCTCACTGTAAACGGACGGGATATAAGGGCAGAACAGCTATTTTTGAATTAATGGTGGTCAATGAACACATCCGAGAACTGATTTATAGAAATGCCCCCTTAGCCGAGATAAGAGAGGTAGCCATAAAAAAGAACGGTATGATTACCTTAAAAGAGGATGGTTTACGAAAAATTAGGGAGGGTGTTACTACCTTGGAAGAAGTTATGCGGGCTACTTCTACCTGATATTTAGAGAATACAGGCTGGTACTAAGAATTAAGAATGAAGTATGAAATTAATGAGCCAAGTCAAGATATTTTAGTTCAGTTAATTAATTGAAAAATTTAATGAGCATAAAGAATAGATGGTGATATAATATAATAATAAGGAAGAAAGTAGCAAATATTTTTATAAACATAAACCAAAAACCAAAAACAAAAAACTATAAACCATAAACTAAAAAGTTTAATAATCTTTAAACCAAATACTAACCACTGGATAATATTGAGCAGCACCAATGATAATTATCGGTATAGCAAAGAATTGCTCAGGAGGTGAAATTAAAAATGCCGACTTTTGCTTATAGAGCCCGAGATAATTCTGGACGGATCTTTTCTGGAGTGATTGAAGGGGATAGTCGGGAAGCTGTAATTGATCGCTTAAGAGAAATGAAATATTTTATTATTTCAGTAGAACAAAAGAGCCAGAGTTTACTTTCTACTGAAATAACCCTTTTTAAGACTATCAAAATAAGGGACTTAGCAATATTTTACCGCCAATTTGCCACAATGGTCAGTGCTGGTTTGACTCTGGTCAATTGTCTGGAGATTTTATCTAAACAGACCGAGAATAAGCTTCTGGCTAAAAAAATTGAGGATATTAAAAAGAGTGTGGAGCGTGGTTCTACCCTGGCTGATGCCTTTGCCAGTCACCCGGAAACCTTTTCCAGACTTTATATCAATATGATTAAAGCCGGGGAGATAGGGGGAGTTCTGGATGACATTTTAAATCGTATGGCTACTCTTATGGAAAAGGAATATGAACTAAGACAGAAGATAAAATCGGCCATGACCTATCCCTCCTTCATTTTTGGTGCTGCCTTAATAATGGCAGTTTTTATGCTGACCTTTATCTTGCCCCAGTTTGTAGGAATATTTCAGCAGTTTGGAGGCCAGCTTCCCTTTTTAACTAAAATACTAGTCTGGTTAACCATAACTTTTAATCGCTACTGGTATATCTTTTTTGCAGTTTTCGCCCTGATAATTATTGCTTTTATCTCTTATAACCGGACCAAACAGGGTCATAAGAATATTGACCGGTTAAAGTTAAAATTACCTATATTTGGAAATTTATTCCTTAAAACAGCTATCAACCGTTTTACCAGAACACTTGGTACCTTAATCCGCAGTGGAGTTCCTATTATTCAATCCTTGAGAGTTTCAGCTGAATCTATTGGTAATGATATTATTGCTGATGCAGTTCTTAAAGCCTCGGAGCGTATTAAAGAGGGACAGAGTATTTCTGCACCTTTAGAAGAAAGTAAAGTTTTTCCACCAATGGTTACGCAGATGATCCTGGTGGGGGAAGAGAGCGGTGAGCTGGAGACGATGCTTTTGAATGTTTCTCAATTCTACGATCAGGAGGTAGAAAGAGCAGTAGAACAGTTAACTTCGGTAATTGAACCAATCTTAATGTTAGTTGTTGCCGGCGTGGTAGGAGTAATGGTCATTGCTATGTATCTGCCCATCTTTAGTATGGTAAATTTAATTCAGTAAAATCAGAAAAGTAGTAGAGGTAAAAAATGGTGGTAAAAGAAGAGGTAGTAAATAACGTTTTTAGAACCGGAAGTAATGGAGAAATAACTGAGGTACATATGGCTTTATTAAGAAATATTGTACAGGAATTTCGAAATTCAGGAGAACCGGAGGAAGAGCTGATGCAGGCAGGGTATATCGGTCTATTAAATGCCGTAAATCTCTATCAGAAAGAGCTTAATCTTACCTTTCCAGAGTATGCCCGACATCTAATTTGTGGTGAAATTCGCAATTACATCAGGGAAAAAAATAAAAAGATAGAGGTCCCTGACTGGTTATCTACTATGATCAATAAATTATTAAATCAGATGCTTACTGCTTATAGAAAACAACATAACAGATTTCC
>CAZGKY010000003.1:0-19404 GCA_964525625.1 uncultured Atribacterota bacterium
CTCAGGAGGAATTGGTGGTAACTTAATTTTACAGAAAAATTGGGATTGACTCTAAGCCTATGGTACAGCAAAATAGTAATAAGCACTCTGTTGGGCAAATAGAAAGCTCTATTATACTGGGCTCGATAAATTTTTTATTTTCTATTTTTATACTTGTTCAATTGACTTATCTTTTTGGTGGTGAAAGCAATATATCTAGGCAAGGGTTTACTTATGCCCAATACGCACGACGAGGCTTTTTTGAATTAATAGTAGTAGTGGTTGTTTCTTTACTAATACTTTTGACTACAGAAAAATATGTGATTAAAAAAGAATCTGAACATATAAAGTTTTAAAATTTTAAGTACTGCCTTATTTATTCAGTTAATACTGGTAATGATCTCTGCTTTTATCCGTTTATCTCTTTACGAAGATGCTTATGGGTTTACCACTTTGAGGCTTTATAGTCATGCATTTATTATTTTGTTAGCAGTTATTTTCTCTTTACTTTTTTATAAAATTTATCAAGATAATAGGGAAAGTAGTTTTGCATTTCGTGTATTTATCTCAATAGTATTATTTTTAGCTATTATGAATTTTATGAATCCTGATGCTATTATTGCTCGAAAGAATATCGAGAGATTTGAAGCAATAGGGAAAATTGACATTAATTATTTAGTTTCCCTATCAGATGATGCCATACCTGTTGTTATTGAGACATTAGGTATTCTGGATCAGGATATAAGAAAGGACCTGGTCCATATGTTGTATCAGCGTGCTCAAAATAGAGATGCTTCTTATTATTCACACTGGCCATCCATTAATCTATCACGTATAAAGGCAAATAATATTCTTGAATCCAAAAAACAAGAGATTGAAACATATAAGTATTATTAGCAGCAAGAGCAGTCTTTACATTTTAGATAAGCAAACACAAGCGAATTTTAACTTTGTTCCAAGAGATAATTGGATTTTTTGAGTGATTCTTTTAAGCTGCTATAATCAAAAACCCATATATTCCTTAAATATTGGTAATATTTTAAGGTTAACAAAAAACCATTTTAATCATGGTTTCCTCCGTTATTGATAATGTAGATATATACATCATTTATGGGATGATTTATTTCTTATAATCTCTATTATTACCTACATTCAGTAAATGGTAATATCACTGTAATTGAGGCTCTAGATAAAGTCACCTCTTCAATTATTTTTTAATTAAGCAATTTGAGGTATTGACTTTAACTAATTTAATGTTATAATTTATACAATTCAATTGTTAATTATTTAACTTGATAAATATTTAAATAAATGAATAGATAAATCCTAGTTTTGTTTTAGATATTTTTGCATATTTAAGGTAGAAAATAGTAAAGGTAAAGGTAGGTTATTGATGAATGTTGTAAAGGGTTTTTCAGAAATATTGCCCGAAGAGTTAGAAGGCAGAAGATTTTGCGAAGAAAAGATAAGAAAGATATTCCAAAGTTGGGGTTATCAGGAGATAGATACTCCAACCCTGGAACATTTCGATTGTTTAGTGCCAGGTATTGGACTTGAACTGAAAAAACAATTATTTAAATTCTTGGACACAGATGGAGAAGTAATTGTTTTACGTCCTGATATGACTACACCAATTGCCCGTATTGCAGCGACAAAATTAGCCAGTAGAGGAAAAGGTATTTATAAATTTTATTATTTAAATAATGTTTTTAGAAGAATTACCAATAAGACTGAAGAGCAACAGGAATTTCATCAAGCTGGGATCGAATTGTTGGGCATAAATAATCGACTTGCTGATGCGGAAGTTATTGCAGTAGCTATTCAAGCCCTTTGCTCTGCTGGTCTAAATAGTTTTTATCTTGATATTGGTAGTGCAAAATTTTTTAATTCAGTTATGGATCAACTACCCTTAGAGTCAGAAGAAAAAAGAAATTTGCGGAATACCATTATGAATAAAGATTTTGTGCAAATGGAGAAGCTGTTATTCCAATACAATTTATCTCTGGAGCAGCAAAAGACTATCTTGCATCTTCCCCATTGGCGTGGTGATCACTCTATTATTACAGAGGCAGAGAAGATTTTTGGAGTAACCAACTCCACTGCCCAGCAAGCCTTACAGGAAATAAAAGAAGTATATAATTATCTTAAAATTTGGGGGATGGATAAATTTATCCTTGTTGATTTAGGTATCATCCGCAATTTTGATTATTATAGTGGTATGGTCTTTGAGGGATATACTAATTATTCTGGGTCAGCAATTTGTGGAGGTGGACGCTATGACTTTTTGTGCCATAAATTTGGCCAGGATATTCCTTCCACTGGTGTGGCGATTAATATCGAAAAATTAATGAAGGTATTAACTCAGGAACAGAAGGCTAATAAAGAGCGGTGGGATAGTAAAAAATATTATATTCGCTACAGGAGAGATTTGTTAGGTTTGGCCTATAAATTAGCTGAGAAATTAAGACAAGATAATAACACAGTAGAAATAGAATTACTAGAAGAATGTTCTACAGATGAAATGTTTAAATATCTAAAGAAGAAAAGAATACGCTATTTGCTTGATATTAATAGGGAGGATTTAACACAAGTAACCCAATATGATTTGCTCATGAAAACAGAAAAGAAGGTCTCCTATGAGTATTGATAGTAATTCGCTACTAACCATAGCCTTACCCAGTGGTCGTCTCTTTCAACCTATAATGGATTTATTAACCAAAACCGGTTATTTTGGTTTATTGGAATATGATAGTAAAAGGGATAGACGGCTAATATTTTTTAACCGAGATAATACCTTTCGTTTTATCATAACTAAACCTAAAGATAATTCAACCTATGTAGAATGTGGAGTAGCAGATATAGGTATAGTGGGTAAGGATATGTTACTGGAAGAGAAAAAAGATGTTTATGAATTACTGGACTTAAACATCGGGAATTGTCGTATAGTCTTAGCGGGCTCTCGTCCCAGGGAAGAGGTAATGGCTTACATAGAACAAGGATTTCCAGTGAAGATTGCCACCAAATATCCTAATATTAGTCGAAATTATTGTCTTGAGAAAGGCATCTATGGAGAAATTGTCACTCTTTTTGGCTCAGTAGAGCTTGCACCTCAGGTTGGTTTAGCCGATATCATTATTGACTTGGTCTCTACTGGAAAAACATTACGTCAGAATAATTTAAAGATTATTGATGATATTGCTCATATTAGTGCCAGGTTGATTACCAACCGCATTAGCTATAAAACTAAGTATAAACAAATTCAGCAGTTAGTTCAGTGTTTGCGGCAGAGTGTAGAGAAAAAAGTATTTCCAGAATAAAAAAAGTGGAAGACCAAATAAGGTAAATTAATATAATATGATAAAAACAATTTTTTTAAATAGAACAAATAGAGAATTGGTATTGGATAGTATAAAAACTGTCTATCCTGAAAAAGAACTATTCAGGGTAAAAAAGACGGTTCAAGATATCATTTCTCAGGTAAAAGAAGAGGGAGATAGAGGTCTATTAGAAATTACTCACCGATTAGAAGGAAACAATCTTAAACCAGAGGAATTAGCAGTAAGCAAGGAAGAGTTTGCTCAAGCCAAGGAGAAAATACAGCCAGAATTACTGTGTATTATTCAGCAAGCCATAGAAAGAATTGAAAAGTTCCATCTCTCTCAGAAAGAAAATTCCTGGATTGCCCAACAGGAGAAGGGTATAATTTTGGGTCAATTGATTCAGCCCTTAGATCGAGTAGGAATTTATGTACCTGGAGGTAAGGCAGATTATCCTTCTTCTTTAATAATGGCTGCCGTTCCGGCACTGGTTGCTGGTGTGGGAGAAATTATAGTTACTACGCCCCTGGGGAATAAGACAGAGATATCGCCATATGTGTTAGCTACAGCACAATTATTAGGAATCTCCAAAGTATATAAAGTGGGTGGTGCGCAGGCTATTGCTGCCCTCGCCTATGGTACAGAGACAATAAGAGCAGTTAATAAAATCGTAGGCCCCGGTAATATTTATGTTACTTTAGCTAAAAAAGAGGTCTTTGGACAGGTGGATATAGATATGCTAGCTGGACCTAGTGAAATACTTATCTGGGCTGAAGAGGGTATAAATCCTGATTATATTGTAGCAGATTTATTTTCTCAGGCTGAACATGATGAGCAAGCCAGAGCTATTCTCATTACAACTTCGAATAAGTTGGCAGAAAGGGTGGCCAAGAGCATCGATAAACAATTAAATCAATTTGCACGCCAAGATATTATCAGAAAAGCTCTTAAGGGGAAGGGCAAAATTGTTATTGCGGAAGATGCAAGTCTAATTTTGGATTTTATTAACAACTTTGCTCCAGAACATTTAGAACTGTTAGTTAATAATCCCTGGTCTTATCTAGGAGAAATAAAGAATTTTGGAGCAGTTTTTTTAGGGCCTTATTCTCCTGAAGTGCTTGGTGATTACTGGGCTGGGCCCAATCATATTTTACCTACTATGGGTGGTGCCCATCATTTTTCTGTTTTGTCAGTTAGTGATTTTTTAAAAAGAAGCAGTATTATTTTTTGCAGTAGAGATAAACTGCTTCAAGACCAGGAGAAGATTGCCCTTTTTGCGGAATTAGAAGGATTATCTGCTCATGCTTATGCCTTAAGAGTAAGAAAAAAAATTAATAAACAGGAGAGGGATAGATTTGTTGAATGATTATCGGCTCATAGCGGGAGTCTGGATAAAAAAGGATAGTTACTATTTCTTATCTCAAATTGATACTATCATCTTTGATATTGATGGGGTATTAGTTAATGTCGCTTTGTCTTATTACCAGACTATTAAAGATGCTGTGCAGTATTATTTTACCCATATCATAAAAATACCTCCGAAAGTCGAACTGGTAGAAAGAGAGACTATCTTGAGTTTTAAAATGGCTGGTGGGTTCAATGATGACTGGGAATTATGTGCTGCACTAATCTTATTTTATCTTTGGAAAATAAAGGAATATCAAATACCAACCACTAGTGATTTAAGGGATAGACCTCCAGTTCTTTCTGATTTTATTGCACAACATCTTAATGATGGTGGTGGATTATCGAAAATGGTTAGCTGGATAAGAGAACAGGCTTCCAATGCAGAGCAGATTTTTTCTCTCTGGGATAAAGAGATGATTTTTCGCCTGGCTAAAGAGTTTTATGCTGGCCAGAGGCATTGTTATAACTTCTATCATTTTCAACCCAGCTTAATCAGTTTGGTTGAAGGTAATATGGCTGGGGAGTCAATTTTAATAAACCAGCAATCAGAACAGGTTCTGAAGAATTATAAGGTAGGAATTTATACCGGTAGGAATCAAGCAGAGACAAATTATATTTTGCAAAAAATGGGCTGGCAGATGTGGTTGACTCCAGACTGTATCATAACTGCAGAAGATAAAATTAGAAAACCTTCACCTTTGGGTCTGGAGATATTGAGCAACCATTTTCAATCCAGAAAAGGTCTTTTTATCGGTGATACTATGGATGATTATTTAACCGTATATAATATAAATCGTAAGTACCAAGAATCAAGGTATCTTTCAGCAATTGTTACCGGAGAAGATTCTTTGACAAATAAGGAGAGGGATAGGGCTTATCAACAGAAAGGTGTTGATTTATTAAGTGAGAATGTTAACCAGATTATACTCTTGTTAAACCATATTACCAATACTAATATTATATAAATGGTCAGGAGGAAAATTATTTGGAAAAAAGAATGACCACACTAAAAAGAAAGACAACTGAAACTGAGATAAGTTTAAGTATTAATCTTGATGGTAAAGGAGATGCCCATATCAGAAGTGGATTACCTTTTTTTAATCATATGCTTACTTTGTTTTCTAAACATGGATTTTTTGATCTGGAATTGGACCTGAAAGGCGATCTGGAAGTTGGAGCCCATCATTGTCTGGAGGATGCGGGTATATGTCTGGGTAGGGCTATTAAGGAAGCCTTAGGCAAGAAAGCCGGGATAAAACGTTTTGGTTGTTTTGTGTTACCTATGGATGAAGCACTGGTTCGAGTTGCCCTGGATTTAAGTGGTCGAGGAAGGCTGTTTTTCGACCTACCTGATGCAAAACTAAAAAACATTGGTGTTATTGAAGGGGAATCCTGGTCAGAGTTTTTTAGGGCACTCAGTTATGAAGGAGGCTTTACCCTGCATATTGATTTAATAAAAGGAGAAAATACCCATCATATTATGGAAGCAGTTTTCAAAGCCTTTGCTCGAGCCTTAGATCAGGCTATCAGTCAGGAACAAAGATTAGAAGGTGATACCCCTTCTACAAAGGGTACTTTGATTTAAGATGATGGAGAAAAAGATTGTTCTTATTGATTATCAGATGGGAAATATAAAGAGTGTAGAAAAGGCCTTAACTTATTTAGGTTATCCCGTCAAGCTCAGTGATGGTATTGAAGAGATTAAGGAGGCTATGGGAGTTATTTTGCCCGGAGTGGGTGCCTATCGAGATGCTATTAAGGTTTTGATGGAAAAAGGATTAGATAAAGCATTGCGGGAAGTGGTAGCCCAGAATAAACCATTTTTGGGAATCTGTTTGGGAATGCAACTGTTATTTTCTTATAGTGAAGAGAATGGGTTATACCAGGGATTAGATATTATACCGGGGAGAGTAGTTCGTTTTTCTCAGGGACAGAGAATTCCTCATCTGGGATGGAATCAACTCTATTATCGTGAGAAAGAATTAGAAAGAGATTGTAACTTGTTTTCAGGAATCAAAAATGGTAGTAATTTTTATTTCTTGCACTCCTATTACTGTATTCCAGAGTCAGAAGAGGTCATAAAGGCTCGTTCTTATTATGAGCAACCTTTTGTCTCAGTAGTAAGTAAAAATAGATTGTTCGGAGTTCAATTTCATCCTGAAAAGAGTAGTACTCAGGGTTTAAGATTATTGAAAAATTTTGGGGAGATGTGTCTTGCTTATTATTCCAGCTATTGATATTAAAGATAGACAATGTGTTCGTTTGGCACAAGGAAGGATTGAAAATTTAGAAGTATTTTCAGAAGACCCTTGTGCCATAGCCCATAAGTGGGTAAAGGAAGGAGCACCAATTATTCATATTGTCGACCTAGATGGTGCCTTTCAAGGTAGACCCGGCCATAAACTAATTATCAAGAGAATATTAGAAGAGGTTAATATTCCCGTTCAGGTTGGCGGCGGGATCAGGGATGAGAACGTTATCCAGGAGTACTTAGATTATGGTGCCTTTAGGGTGATATTGGGTACCTTCCTATTAAAACAGAAACCAGAAAAGATTAAGGGTATTATCCGCAGATTTGGTAATAAGGTGGTAGCTGGAGTTGATGTTAAAAATAATCATATTGCTATACAGGGATGGGTTAAGGAGGTTTCCCAGACTATTACTCAGTTTATTGGCTATTTGGTTGAGCTGGGTTTCCAACGTATTATTTATACTGACATTCAGAGGGACGGGATGATGAAAGGACCAAATATCGCTATGATTAAAGAGATTTTGACAAAAAGTCCATTACCGGTAATTGCCTCCGGGGGTATCTCGAGTATTAATGATTTGCATCAATTAAAAGAACTGGAAGAACTTGGTTTGGAAGGAGTAATCATTGGAAAAGCACTTTATAGAGGAGATATTGTTTTAGCCGATGCCCTTAAAATATTTTCTGAGGAGGATGAGTAAAAATGCCCTTAACCAAAAGAATTATTCCCTGTCTTGATGTTAAAGCAGGTAGAGTGGTAAAAGGAGTACAATTTATTAATCTGAGTGATGAAGGAGACCCGGTAGAACTAGCGGCCTATTATGAGAGAGAACAAGCTGATGAGTTAGTTTTTCTTGATATTACTGCCTCCTGGGAAGAACGAAAAACTCTTATCGATCTGGTGGAGAAAATATCCGAGCAAATCTTTATTCCTTTTACTGTGGGTGGGGGTATCAGTAGTATAGAAGATATACATCAATTACTGAGAGCAGGAGCTGATAAGGTATCGCTTAATACTGCAGCGGTATTAAATCCTAAAATAATTAAGGAAGCAGCTTTATGTTATGGTAGTTCGACTATAGTAGTAGCTATTGATGCGGTAAGAAGGGCAGATTTCTGGGAAGTAATGATTCATGGAGGTAGGACTCCTACTGCTAAAGATGCTGTACAATGGGCGCAGGAGGTGGAGAGATTAGGCGCCGGGGAGATCTTACTAACCAGTATGGATTGTGATGGAACCAAAAAGGGGTATGATATTGAGCTGACCCGACAGGTAGTAGAAAAGACCAGTTGTCCTGTAATAGCCTCAGGAGGTGCTGGAGAACAAAAACATTTCTATGAAGTATTTACTTGGGGAAAAGCCAGTGCTGCTCTGGCTGCTTCTATTTTCCATCGCAAAGAAATTACTATTGGTAAGGTAAAACAATATTTATTAGAAAGAGGCATTGCGATAAGATGGGAGAGATAAGTAATGAGAATAAATAAGGAAATTTTGGAAAGATTGAATTATAATGAGGAAGGTCTTATCCCGGCTATTGTTCAGGATATTAGCAATGGACAGGTGTTGATGTTAGCCTATATGAATAAATCGTCTTTGCAGAAGACTCTACAGAGCGGACAGACCTTCTTTTATAGCCGTAGCAGAAAGAGATTATGGAGGAAAGGAGAAACATCAGGTCATACTCAAAGGGTTAAAGAAATTATAGTAGATTGTGATTATGATACCTTATTAGTCAAGGTAGAACAGAAGGGAGTGGCTTGTCATACAGGTAATTATTCTTGTTTTTTTCGAGGTTTATATGATAAGAGTGATAACTTTTCTGATTTCCAGAAACAAGAGCAGGACTCAGATATAAATATATTAGATGAACTGGCCGGTGTGTTAGAGGAGAGAAAGAAAGAATATATACCTAATTCTTATGTCTGCAGTCTTATGCATAGTCCCGAAAATAAAATGCCTAAAAAGATTGCTGAAGAGGCAGCAGAAGTAATAATTGCTATAAAAGATAAGGATAAGAAACAGATTATCTATGAAACGGCTGACTTGTGGTTTCACACCCTGGTTGCCCTGGCCTATTATGATATATCTTATCAGGATATTCTGGATGAACTAAAGAAAAGAAGAAAAAAAGCGATTAGCAAACAAACTGGAGAGGCTTAAAAGATGAATATTGAAAATTTACTAAGGAAAGAAGTGCAATTTATAGAAGCCTATATACCGAGTAAAGTTACAGAAGAGATAAAAAAAGAGCTGAATCTGGATAACATAATAAATCTTTCTACTAATGAGAGTGTCTTAGGGCCTTCACCAATAGCTCGAGATGCCTTAAAGGGAGCTTTAAATTCTATTCATCAATATCCTGATGGGTCATGTAGCCTGCTTAGAAAGGAAATTGCCAGCTTCTTAGGACTTGATGCTGATATGGTTATTATTACCAATGGTGGAGATGAATTGCTCTACTTATTAGGAAACACTTTTCTTAGTTCCGGCGATGAGGTTATTGTGGGGGAATATGGTTTTAAAACTTATGAGAGTGTAACAGTATTGAATGGAGGTAAATTAATTAGGTTTCCTTTCCGCAACAATTGCTGTGATTTTAAGGAAATTAAAAATAAAGTTACCGAAAAGACCAAGATAATCTTTCTCTGTAATCCTCATAATCCCAATGGAACAATATTTACTCATAAGGAGTTAAAAGATTTTTTAGGTATAATACCACCCCATATCTTGATTGTGCTGGATGAAGCCTATGCTGATTTTGTAGAGAGCAAAGAATTTCCAGATAGTATAGGATTGCTGAAAGATAAGCAGTACTGCTTAATTGTATTGCGTACCTTTTCCAAAATTGGAGGAATGGCTGGCCTGAGAGTGGGTTTTGGTCTGGCTAATCCCAAGATAATTGAAGCGCTAAAGAAGGTTCAGCCTCCTTATTCAGTCAATAGTTTAGCTCAAATTGCAGCCAGGGCTTTCTTAAAAGATGATGCTTACCGAAAAAAGTTGATAAAAACCAATAAACAGGGCAAAAAATTTCTCTACCAGCAATTTGAAAGATTAAATCTATCTTATATTCCGACTGAAGCAAATTTTATCTTTGTTGATTTACAACGTGATGCTGATACCATCTGTTCTAAGTTAATGAGTAGGGGTATTTTAGTTCGTTCTGGAAAGATCTGGGGTTGCCCCACGTATGTCAGGGTAACCATAGGTAGTGAAAGACAAAATTATCAGTTTATATCTACTCTGGAAAAAATATTAGGTGAATAAAAATCTAACTGTTCCTCAAAATTATTACCTATTAGTTTGGGAATTATTGATAATTTATTCATGGGAAAGATATGGATACCAGCGATCTCTTTGATAGTTAAAAATTCCCTGATTAACTCTTGAGCAATAACTATACCTTCTTCTATATCGGAGTTAGACATTCTATTTTTTATATTGTCCGGAATAAAGATATGGGGAAGATTTTTTTCCATATAATCTATCATCTTTTTACCTCTCAAAGGCATGATACCAATAATCTTGGGAATAGTTATATGCTCAGTCATTTTGAGAAAATCCTCCAGGATTTTTCTACTAAAAATGGGTTGAGTCTGGATAAAGTTTGCTCCGCTAGATACCTTTTCTTCTAATCGACCTAACTCCCTGTTTAATTCTTTATATCCCGGATTTGCTGCCACACCAGTGAAAAAGTCAGTTTTATAATTAGAAATTTTGTTACTGGAAAAAACCCCCTGATTTAGTTCCTGAATAATCTTAATTAAACCAATAGAATCAACGTCAAAAACAGCAGAAGCCTGAGCATGATCGCCCATTTTGGGATGGTCTCCGGAAAGAGCCAGGATGTTTTTTACGCCTAAAGCATATGCCCCCAGTAATTCAGCCTTTAGTGCCAGCAAATTTCTATCTCTACAGGTTATATGGAAGATGGTTTCTAAATGTATCTGTTCCTGAATAAGGTGAGATAGAGCAATGGGACTCATTCTTAAACAGGCTAAGGGACAATCGGTGATATTGATAGCGTCAGTTATACCTAAATATTTTTTAATATTTTCCAGAAGATAGTCAATATTCATATTAAGAGGAGGATCTAACTCTACAGTAAAAACAAATCTTTTCTTTGCTAATTTTTCTTTTAATCTCATGGTAAAAACACTTTCTGAAAATTACATAAAGTTTCTCAAAGCATACTCTTGTATAGTTTTTATTGATTAAATTGGATAGATATTATCATTTTAAAATAAAGATGTCAATTCATATTGTGCTAATTTTAGTTAAATTTTAAAGCTGTACTATTCGGTGGCGGTTTTTATAGTAATAAGGTAATATTGAGGATATAGAAGCAGTTACCATTCTTTTTCAAAAACATCAAAATCCATAAACTTTTGAATATATCTGAAGTCATTAAAGGCAATTTAATTAAGGACAAAACACAAGCCAGATACATTCTGTTATAAACTTGCCTTTATCTATTTTTCTATCTCATTATATCATATCTTTCTATCATTTCAGAAAACTGAGTGCTTTATTTTCTTAGTTATATTTCAGTCAATTAAAGCATAGCAAAAAAATTATCTAATAATTTCATTCATTATTTTTATTCTTTTTATCTTTTGTTTTTTTATATGAGTTAGTTTATGTTTTACATTAATATTCTATAAAATAAATTTTATCACTTCACCCACCCTTAGTCCAGCAGAATAAGTCAATATCGTGGTACTCATCGTAGATTAGTTATTTTTTTGATTTTACCTATAGATTCAAATATGTAAATCCCTTCCACACCTCAGGATAATAGGAAGTTTCTTCTCTTTTCTTGGTTGTGGAAAAAGATCTATTGTTTTAAACATATCTGATATACAATAATTTAATAACTTTATAGCAATTATTATATAATTATGATATAGTCTGGAAACTTTTCCTTACCAATCAAATTAAATTAAAAGGTTACTATTTATATCAGTTAATTAAGGTGATGTAAATATGATATAATTAAGGCAAATAATTACCTAAAATGACCATATATTACCTCAAAATAAGATCTAATATAGTATAAAATAATGTAGGATAAGGAATAACATTAACCTGATAAGCAAAGTAGTAGGGTTTTACTGATTTTTATCCTGAGCCTGGCAGAGAAGGTTTTAAACTATTTATCAATTTTGGAAATAAGAGTACTGGTAATTCTGGTGATTATCTCAATCAATTAAAGAAATTTAAAATATTTAAAGGTTAATGTAAATGACCGAAGAACAGTTTAGTTTATTATGTGATATTATTCAAGGTAAAGTTAAAAAGCCGGCAATTGGTTTTATTATTGATAGCCCCTGGTTACCTGGTTGGTTTAATATTCCTATTATTAATTATTACAGTAGTGACGAATTGTGGTTTAAAGCCAATAAGAAAGCCATAGAAACCTTTCCTGAGATAATATTTTTGCCAGGATTCTGGGCTGAATATGGAATGTGTACTGAGCCTTCTGCCTTTGGGGCAAAATGTATTTTTCCACCTAACGATTTTCCCAATGTGGCAAAATTGATTTTTCCTGATAATGACTTGCGCAACCTGGCAAAACCTAATCCCGCTACTGATGGCCTTCTTCCTTTTGTTGTGAATCGTTTAAAGCTTATGCAGGATAGAGTAAATAAAATTGGTCATATCTATCCTTTCGCCGTTTCCCGTGGTCCTTTAAATGTTGCCAGTTTCCTGTTAGGTACTACAGAATTTTTAATGCTTTTAAAACTGGAACCAGAAAAAGCTCAATATCTCTTAGAGGTTGTTACTGACTTTATATGTGATTGGTTGGAGTATCAACTTCAGAACTTTCCTTCTATGCAGGGTATTATGATTTTAGATGATCTGGTAGGTTTTTTGGGAAAAGATGATTTTAAGGAATTTGCCTATCCCAGACTAAAGCAAATTTTTAAGCATTTTCCGCTTAAAATAAGATTCTTTCATAATGATGCTTCCTGCGCAGTATGTGCTCCTTTTTTATCTGAGATAGGGATAAATATGTTGAATTTTGGTATAGATAATAATATTGGTGAGATGAGAAGATTATGTGGTCCCTATGTAGTGCTGGTAGGTAATATCCCGCCCCGTGATGTTCTTGCTCAGGGGACACCAGATGAAGTAAGATTAGCAGTTAAAGCACAATTAGAGAAAATAAAGGGTGACTCACGTATTATTTTATCTTGTGGAGGAGGAATGCCCCCAGGTGTCTCCACAGAGAATCTGGAGGCCTTTGTTAATGAGGTAGGGGGATCATTTTAATTATAAAGATTAGAAACACCCTTTATTAAAAGCTTTGGTATATTAATTAATTAGTCCATAGAAATAAAATCAGGAGAATGATATAATAAACTTAACACAACCTGCCAGGTGAGTGCAATATATAACAGATATTTTGTTGGTTTTTAATGAGCATTTTTCCAAAGTAACCTAAGGGAGATGGGGGTGATAAAAAGGGAGGACACCAGTAAAATGTAAAAATATAAAAACAATTATTTATATTTTAAATTTTCAAGGAGGGAAAAGGATAATGAAAAGGTTTTTGGGTTTATTATTTCTATTGTTGATAATGTCATTAGGATTTAGTTTTACTTCCTTAGCCTATCAAGAAGCTCCACAATTAGCTGAATTAGTCAAAGCTGGAAAATTACCACCTGTAGAAGATAGATTACCTGAAGAACCACTGGTAGTAGAGCCAATTGAAAGCATTGGAAAGTATGGTGGTACCTGGAATCGTGGTTTTACTGGTATTAAGGATTATCATGCCTTTGGCAGACAGGTATATGAACCTATCTTGAGGTGGCCAAGAGATCCCAAAGATCCTGTACAACCGGGATTGGCCAAGGCCTGGGAATGGTCTGAAGACGGTAAGACTTTGACTCTACATTTAAGAAAAGGTTTAAAGTGGTCCGATGGGCATCCCTTTACTACGGCAGATATCACCTTCTGGTGGTATGATATTGAGTTAGATACCAATATAACACCAGCACCCCATGCAGAATGGGTAGTTGACGGCCAACCTATGGAATTAGAGGTAGTTGATGACTATACTATCAAATTAAAATTTGCTCAACCCAATGGTTTGGCTGAAACTGTGGGATTAGCCTTTCATGGGAATCAATGGCCCTTAGGATTTGAACGTTTTGGATTTTTTGCTCCTCGTCATTACTTAGAACAATACCATCCCAAATATAATCCCAATGTTGATTATGCAGTATTTGAAGACAAAGCCTTTGATTATAATACCGAAAGACCGGTTATGACTGCCTGGAAGATTAGTGAATGGGGTCCTGGTGCTACTAGACTGGTAGCTAAGAGAAATCCTTACTACTGGAAAGTTGACCCCGAAGGCAATCAGCTGCCCTACATTGATGAAATAGTACTTACCCTTTTTGAAGAAGCAGAAGCGCTTAATCTTCGTGCCATTGAGGGTGGATTTGATTTCCAATTCCGACGTATCAGTCTTTCTAATTATCCAGCATTTCAGCTGAATAAGGATCGCTATAATTATAGAATATTGTTATGGCCTGATGCTGTTCCTTCCAAATTGTGCTACTTCTTCAACCAATCCATTGCTGATGATAGCTTGAGGGAGCTTTTCCAGAACCCCAAGTTCCGACAGGCCATGTCTTTAGCTATCGATCGGGAACAAATTAATGAAGTAAGCTATTTAGGGTTAGGTGTACCACGAGCCTTTACTGTAGTGCCAGATTCGCCATATTTTGAACCCGATCTAGAACAGCTTTATGCTCAATATGATCCAGCTTTAGCCAATCAACTTCTGGACGAAATTGGTCTTAAAAAAGGTCCAGATGGTTTCCGAACCTTACCTGATGGCAAGAGACTGGAGATAACCGTAGAGGGAATGGATTGGGACAAAGCTACTTTAGATGAAATGGAATTAGTTGTCGCTGCCTGGAATGCAGTAGGAGTAAGAACATCGATGAAAACCATGTCACGAGAAATTTATTGGACCAGGGCTTGCAGTAATGAAATAGAGGTTGCTACATGGACTGAGAGCCGTGCCATTGATCCCATGGTTGATCCGATTTGGGTCTTCCCCTTTGATGAACGTTCCTGGATGGCTCCCGCCTATGGGACCTGGTATAAGAGTGGTGGTAAACTAGGTCAGGAACCACCAGCCTATTTCAAAGAAATGATGAACCTCTATGACCAGTATAAAGTAACTGTTGATTCAGAAAAACAGAAGGAAATTGGCAAGAGTCTTATTAGAAAACATGCTGAGAATGTTTTTGTTATAGGAACTGTGGGGATGGTACCCAATGTGGTGGTGGTGAAAAATGATTTTCGTAATGTTCCTGAGAACTTTACTACAGACTGGATTTACATGGCTCCAGGTACTTTAGATCCATGCCATTTTTACTTCGATCGTTGATATAGTTGAGAAAAATAGTTTTAAAAAAGAGAACAGGTTAAAAAATTATTGCCCCGAGTTAGTTTTAAAAAACAACTACTCGGGGCAATAATAAAAGGAGTGCAAAAACATTAATATGATTTCCTTTATTATAAAACGTTTTTTGGGAATGATACCAACCTTTATTATTATTTCTTTTATTACCTTTATTATTGTACAGTTACCCCCAGGTGATTTTGTAACCAGTGCCCAGGCAGAAATTGCTGCCTCAGGGGGTGGTATGGATGCTTCCACTGTAGAAGCAATGCGTGTCCGTTATGGGTTAGACCAACCACTTCTGGTACAATATTGGAAATGGATAAGTGGCTTCCCTAAAGGTGACTTTGGCTACTCTCTGGAATGGAATGCACCAGTCTGGGATATTGTTGCTGGTCGTTTAGGCTGGACTCTTTTGCTTTCTGGTTTAGCACTTATTTTTATGTGGATAGTTTCAGTTCCTATCGGAATCTATTCTGCCTGTCATAAATATTCATTAGGGGATAATGTATTTACCTTTCTTGGTTTTATTGGATTGTCTATTCCCGATTTTATGCTTTCTTTATTATGGTTGGTTTTTGCTACCATTGTCTTGGGTTTTTCTGCTAGTGGACTTTATTCTCCGCATATGGTGGATGCTCCCTGGAGTTTTGCCAAATTTTTAGACCTTCTTAATCATCTCTGGCCACCAGTAATTATTATGGGCCTCGTTGGTACAGCAGAGTTAATTAGAATAATGAGGGGTAACCTGTTAGATGTTTTAAATCAACAGTATATAACCACTGCTCGGTCTAAAGGTTTGGAAGAAAAGGTTGTTATTCAGAAATATGCAGTGAGAATGGCTATTAATCCCTTGATCAGTGTCTTAGGGATGCAGATTCCCAAAATGATTTCTAGTTCCATTATTGTAGGTTTAGTGCTTTCCATTCCTACACTAGGACCAATTTTTTTGCGCTCCTTAATTACTCAGGATATGTATCTGGCTGGAGCAATATTGTTATTGATGACTGTGATGTTATTATTTGGTAATCTTCTGGCAGATATAGCTTTAGCCTGGGTAGATCCAAGGATTAGGTACGAATAATGGATTATAAAATAAAAACTCGATATATTAAAAAATTATATGAACAACAAAGCTCTCTTGACCAGAGTATTGCCAGTCAGATGATGAGCTCAGAGAGGCTGGCTTTTGCTACTTCTCAATGGAGAATGATGTGGCGAAAATTTATCCGAAATAGAATTGCTGTAGCAGGAGGGATAGTGATAACATTATTTTATCTGGTTGCTTTATTGGCCAATTTTATTGCTCCCTATACCTTACAGCAAAGAATGACTCAATATTCTTTTTTACCTCCCCAGAAAGTTCATTTTTTCTATGAAGGTAAATTCCAGCCTTTTGTCTATGGTTTGAAAGGTACTCGTGATCCACAAACCTTGATGAGGGTTTATGTACCCGATTATGATAAGAGAATACCGATACATTTTTTTATTAAGGGCGAGCCTTACAAGTTGATGGGATTATTTCCAGCTAATATCCACCTTTTTGGGGTGGAAGAAGGTATAGTAAGTTTAATGGGTACTGATGGTCAGGGAAGAGATATGTTTTCCAGGATTATCATAGGTAGCCAGATTTCTCTTACCGTTGGTTTAGTAGGAGTGGCTTTAAGTTTAATTATAGGTGCTTTTTTGGGAGTTTATTCGGGATATTTTGGTGGTTGGGTAGATAACCTGATTCAGAGGATTATTGAAATTATAAGATCCTTTCCACCCATACCTTTATGGATGGCTTTGACTGCTGCCTTACCTGCTCATTGGTCTCCTTTGAAGGTTTATTTTGCCATAACAGTTATCTTATCATTGATTGGTTGGACCTGGTTAGCTAGGCAATTAAGAGGGAAAGTGCTTGCTTTACGGGAAGAGGATTTTGTCCTGGCAGCAAAATTATCTGGGGCAAGTAATTGGTGGATCATTACCAGACATTTAATTCCAGCTACTTTTAGTCATATTATCGTAATTTCCACTCTTTCTATGCCTGCTATGATTCTGGCAGAATCAGCATTAAGCTTTCTGGGGCTGGGTCTCCGTCCCCCACTGACCAGCTGGGGAGTGTTATTACAACAGGCTCAAAATATCCAGGTTTTATTATTATACCCCTGGTTAATGTGGCCGGGGTTTTTTGTAGCTATTTCAATTTTAGCCTTTAATTTTCTGGGTGACGGCCTTAGAGATGCTGCAGACCCATATACAGTGTAAGACTTATGAAAAATAATCAATACCTCTTACAGATAAATAATTTAAAAACCTGTTTTTATACCTTGGATGGTGTCGTCCGAGCAGTAGAGGGAGTCTCTTTAACTATTAAGCCTGGTAAGACCATGGGTTTGGTAGGAGAATCAGGTTGTGGTAAAAGTGTTACTGCTCATTCCATTTTGAGATTATTACCACCAAAAACAAGTAAGATAACCGAAGGTGAAATTCTCTTTTACAGAAAAAATAGTGATGAATTAATTGATCTGGTAAAGGTTGATCCTGGAGGTCCTTTGATCCGCTCTATAAGGGGAAAAGAGATAGCTATGATTTTCCAGGAACCAATGACCAGCCTTTCACCAGTCTATACTGTGGGCAATCAGATAATCGAAACAATACTCCTACACCAAAAGATTGCCTATAAAGAGGCTCGAGAACATGCTATTCAAATGTTCAAAGCAGTGGGATTAGGAATGGCTGAAAGTTTGATAGATGAGTATCCTCATAGACTCTCTGGAGGTCAAAGGCAAAGGGCAATGATTGCTATGGCTTTGTCCTGTAATCCTTCTTTACTGATAGCTGATGAGCCAACCACAGCATTAGATGTTACTATTCAGGCTCAGATTATTGAGTTATTAAAGTCACTGCAAATTCAATTTCAGATGGCTGTTCTCATAATTACCCATAATTTAGGAGTAATTGCTGAAATGGCTGATGAGATTGCGGTAATGTATCTGGGACGAATTGTAGAGTTAGGTTCGCTGGAACAAGTTTTTGAAAATCCTTTACATCCTTATACTATCGGACTGATCAAATCTATTCCTATACTGGGTAGGCAGAGTAAAAAAAGGCTGGCTCCCATCCCAGGAAGCGTTCCTGATCCTCTGGCAGTTATTGAAGGATGCTCCTTTCGCTTACGTTGTCCGGTTTACAAACAACAGGAATGTGAAGGACAAGGAGAGGTACCAATGGTAGAAGTTGAACCAGGACACTATGTAAATTGTCTCTTGTATTATTAAAGCAAAGAGAATCATAAAATGGAAAAAAATAATATAAACCAGACAGATGACAATGTTATTTTAGAAGTAAAAGATATAACTAAATATTTTCCAATTTTCCGTGGGTTTTTAAGACGAATAATAGACTATGTGCGAGCAGTAGATAAGGTTAGTTTTTCCGTAAAACAGGGGGAGACTCTGGGCATAGTCGGTGAATCTGGTTCTGGAAAAACTACCTTAGGAAGGGTAATTTTACGAGCCTATGAAGCGACCAGTGGTCAAGTACTTTTTCGACAAAATGGTAAGATGATTAATATTTTTTCCTTAACAGGAACAGAACTTAAGAAATTACGACGTGACATGCAGATTATCTTTCAAGATCCCTATTCTTCTCTTAATCCCAGAAAAACAGTAATGGAAATTATTGCCGAACCTTTACTTATTCATGGTATCTCTCGGAGAAATGAATTAAAGACCAGAGTAGGGGAACTATTGCAGTTAGTAGGACTAAATGCTCAGCATATGAATCGCTATCCCAATGCCTTTTCTGGTGGTCAAAGACAGCGTATTGGTATTGCTCGGGCTTTAGCATTAAATCCTAAATTAATTATTTGTGACGAACCGGTAAGCGCCCTGGATGTATCAGTACAGGCTCAGGTTATTAATCTTTTGGAAGATTTACAACAGGAGTTAGGTTTAACTTATCTATTTATTTCTCATGATCTCTCAGTGGTGGAACATATCAGTGATCGTGTTGCCGTAATGTATCTGGGTAATATTCT
>CAZGKY010000003.1:19414-42501 GCA_964525625.1 uncultured Atribacterota bacterium
ACCAGCACAGGAACTTTTTCGCAATCCAAAACATCCTTATACCGAAGCGCTTCTTTCCGCCGTTCCCAGTATTGATGCTTATACCAGGAAAAGTAGAATTATTCTTCCTGGAGAGATTCCTAATCCCTCCCATCCACCATCTGGTTGCAAATTTCATACTCGTTGTCGTTATGCACAGGAGCGGTGCAAAACTGAAGTTCCCTACTGGGAAGAGGTCTCTATAGGGCATTGGAGTTTATGTCATCTTTCCCATAATTTAAGACTTCAGGGTATTAATTAGAAAAATTAATTAGAAGGGATTAAATATCAAGCTATGAAAAATAATGAATCTGATTATATTAGTTGGGATAGGCAGGGAACTATTGTAGAGCCCATAGCCATTGATAAGTTTGATATTAATAAATATCATGACTATGAATTGTCTTTAAGGGAAAAATGCTACTCATTCTGGAAAGCAAGTAGAGGAGTAGCTGTTTATCGCAGATTCCGAGTACCTCAGGTTTTTTCCTATAGTTGTCAAAATATAAAGGAGTCATTAGAATTACAATTGGGTGCTTTAGAAAAGAGTATGAACTTTAAATCTGATCTACCCAATTTCTTAGAACCCTGGTATGGCATTGGCACAATTGCCAGTTCTTTTGGTATAGATTATATCTGGCACGAGGGGCAGGCACCAGCTATAAAACCACCCTTTAATAGTATTAAAGAGGTTTTAGAATACAACTATCTTCCAGTAGAAAAAACTAAGATTGGCAAGCATACCTTAGATATGATCGAATTTTTTCTAGAAAAAACCAGAGGAAAGATTCCTATCTCTTTTACCGATACACAATCTCCCCTCAATATTGCCTCCTATCTTATACCAATGGATAAGCTGTTTCTGGCAATGTATGATAATCCAGAAGAATATCAGAAGCTCCTTGCTCTGATAACTGATTTATTAATTAATTTTTCCCGGAAACAACAAGAGATTATAGGAGAAGCATTAGTTTTTCCTGGGCATGGTTTTGCCAGTAGCACTGAGTTTCAGGGAATTGGCTTCAGTGATGATAATTCAATGATGATTTCCAGTGCTTTTTTTGAAAAACTGGAAATACCATTCCGGGAAAGAATAGGTTCTTTCTTTGGTGGTTGTGCTTTTCATTCTTGTGGCAATTGGTCTAGTAAAATTCCAGCAATTAAAAAAATAAAAAATCTTAAAATGGTTGATGCAGCTTTTTCCCAGGAGACCGATCCTGATCCTAATGAGCCAGAACCTTTTGCTTCTGGCTTTGCCCATACCGGTGTTGTAGTAAATGCTCGAGTGGTCGGATGTCAATCAACTATAATAGATATAGTCAAGAGGCTCTGGAATCCAGAAATGAAGCTAATAGTCGTTACTTATTGCCAGGATGCAGTGGAGCAAGAGAAAGTGTATAGGTTAATTCATCAAATTTGTGACTAAGGTTTATTCTGAAAATATTGATTAGATATATTTTGATGAACAAAGATATGTTGGCTGGGGATATAATAATATGAACGGAAGAGAAAGAATATTGACTGTGTTAAAGGGAGAAATACCGGATAGAGTCCCAATAGGGCTATTTGTCCAGGAAGAATATCTGGCTTGGTTTTTCCCCCAGAAACAGAAGGTGGATAGAGTAATTGATGCAGTAGCATGTGCCAGCATCCTAGGCTTTGATTTACTGGCTAGGGATAATTCATTTGTAATACCTCATTTTATCAAAAAAAGTTTCCCCAATTGGGAGGTCCAGCAGCAGATCAAGGTAGATAAAGATAACCTCTATCGTTTTATTGAGATTACTACTCCGGAGGGAGTGCTAAAACAGGTAGAAGCAGCTCCTTATGACTGTCGGACAATTTCCGGGATCCATTTTTCCACGATGGAATATCTTATTAAAAAGGAAAGGGATTTTGAGATTTTTGCCAAGTTTGTTCCCCGAATTGATTCCGAAACTATCCTGGAAATGAGGGAGAGAGCATCTTTCTCCCAAGAAATAATAGGAGAACTGGGTCTTTCCGTTCCCTGGGGTTGGGGTGGTGTTTTTAATCAGGCCGCAACTTATAGAGATATGCAAGAGCTATTAGTGGATGCCTACCTTAATTATGAATTTTATCAAGCCTACCTGGAGAAAATGACGGAGTTGATTGTAGAAAGTAATCTTGCTTTGGCTGATACTGATTACCAATGTATTGGTATCCAGGGAAATATTGCCAACTCGGGTATAGTAGGGACAGATTTTTTTGATAAATATATTCTACCGTATGAAAAGAGGCTGGTAAAAGCTATTCAAGATACAGGTACCTTCACTTTATATCATAATTGTGGTAAAGCCAGGGTTCTTCAGAAAAGTTATGTTAAAATGGGATTGGATATGTGGGAAACTGTGGCGCCTCCTCCTCAAGGGGATAATGACTTGAAGGAAGCGAAAGAGGAAATAGGTTCTTTTATTACCCTTTCCGGGAATTTAGATCAGGTAAATTTTCTCAAAAAGGCTTCCTTAAGAGAAATTGAAGATGAAGTTACCAGAATTATGCATATTGGAAAACCGAAAGGACGATATATTTTTGCTGCTTCTGATTTTTTAGAAAAGGGTACACCCCTGGAAAATGTAAAAAAGGTGATCGCCGTAGCAAAACGAGAAGGAATTTATTAAAATAGCGATAATAATTGTCATTTGAAATAATTATTTCTTACCCATTTTCTATATTACTTACTTATTAAAACAAAATTCATTAAAGCTATTTAGATAAAAGTAAAAGGTGGCTTATGAATAGTCTAAGATCAGAATCTTTATTACCAGTAGCCTTTGTTTTTCACCCGGAATGGTGGCATAAAAATTATGGTCTCAGTTTTGAGAGGGATTTCTTTTACCACCCAAAATTAAGGGTAGAAGCAGATCTTAAGATGCGTAAAATACTAAAGAAACGTTTCGGAAAATATGGCCTAGAGCAAGATACCACATTGGAAATGCGTCCTTGTATTGGAGCAGTTCATCTGGCTGCCGGTTATGTTATTTCAGAGATGTATGGTTGTGAAATTATTTTTTCTCCTGATTCTTCACCCCAGGTTATCCCTAAAAATATCACCGATGAAGAGGCAGATCGATTTGAACCAATAAATTTACTTGAAAATAAAACATTTCAGGAAATTATAAAATTAATTGCAGAACTAAAAAAGAAATTTGGTTATGTTACTGGAGACATTAACTGGCAGGGAATTCTGAACGTAGCCCTGGACTTGAGAGGGGATAGGATTTTTCTGGATATGATTGACCATCAAGAAAGAGCCAGACGTATCTTCTCTGCTCTTACTAGAACTATGCAGGAATTTGTAAATTTTATCAGAAGTGAAACAGGATCGTCTTCTATTTCTGTAAACCGGAATATTAAATATATAGATCCTACAATAAATTTACATTCCAACTGTTCGGTGGCAATGATATCGTCTCGGATGTATCAGGATTTGCTTTTAGAGTTTGAAAGAGAGCTAAGTAACACTTTATTACCCTATGGGATTCATCATTGTGGCAATAATATGCATATCCACGCCCAAGGCTATGCCAGGATTAAGAAGGCTACCTTTTTTGACGTGGGTTGGGGCTCAGATATTTCTGTTTGCCGTAAGATACTTCCTGAAGCTTTTTTAAATCTACGCTATGATCCAGTAAAAATGCGAGTGGCTAAGCCAGATGAAGTAAGTAAAGATATTAGTCAGATGATTAAACAATCTGCCTATCCTGAGAAGACCGGTCTTTGCTGTATTAATATGGGCTGGGATGTACCCGATGACAATATTCTGGCTATAGTAAAAACGGTAGAAGAATATCGTCAAAGAATTATTTCCCAATAATTAAAAATTTTAAGATTATCAAATTAACACATTTAGGATTATCAGAGAATAGTTTATATTATTAAGGTTGCAGATGGATATTGATATATATATTGCATAAATATATTATAGATTTAATGAAAAAAAGAAATGAATCAGAAAGAAAATTTGAAAATTGTTGATACTATAAACTGGCTTCTGGATTCTTATTATCAAGCATTAGGAATTGGGGTAATTTTTGTCTATCGAAATGATAATTTTCTTTTCCCTACTGGTAGGAATAGGTATTTTTGTGAATTCTGTAAATTGATTGAGAAGAGTTCAACGGGAAAAGAGCGTTGTCTCAATAATTTTCACAATGGTGCCGAAAAGAGTATTGAATTTGGTTTTCCTTATATTTACCAATGTCATGCTGGACTAATTGAGTGGTCAGCACCATTCTGGTGTGAAGGTGAATTATTAGGTAATTTTGTCTCTGGCGGAATATTAATGAGGGAACCAGAGACTTATTTCTGGAAAGAGATAGAAAAAATAAGCAGATCTTTAGGTATAGAAGAGCTTTCTTTGAAACGGGCTTTCCGCAAGATAAAGGTGATTTCGGAAAATCAGGTTAGAGCAGCTGCCGACATTCTTTTTATTATGGCCAGTTACCTAGTGAAGATGGAGTTAGTTAATATTACCTTACGCCAGGAAAAATATTTACAACAAGCCAAAATTTCCGAAGAAATTCAGCGTAGAAAAAGAACTGCCCTTGAGTTTATGGAACAGAAAGAAGAGGATGAAAATTCTTTTCTCCCAGTATCTTCATTGTATCCCTTAGAGACAGAAAGAGAGTTATTAAGGAGAGTAAGATTAGGTGACAAAGAGGGGGCCAAAGAAGTATTAAATGAAATTTTAGGTCAGATATTATTTAAGAACGCTGGACAGGTTGAGTTAGTTAGAGCTCGCATTTTGGAACTAGCAGTGGTCCTATCCCGAGCGGCAGTTGAAGCTAAGGCGGAATTAGAAATGATTTTAGGATTAAATTTTGAATATATCCAGGAAATTGGTAAGCAAAAATCTATAGAAGAATTGTGTATCTGGATTGTAAAGGTGCTGGATAGATTTACTGAATCTGTTTATGAAAACAGAAATATTAAAAATGTCGATATTATCAGAAAAGCCAGAGAGTTTATTCGAGCAAACTATAAGAAGAAGATAACCCTCTCAGATATTGGTAAGGCAGTTTATATAAGTCCCTATTATTTGAGCCATATTTTTAAAAAGGAAACTGGTTCTACTATCCTGGAATATCTTACCAGAGTTCGAATAGAAGAAGCAAAAAGATTATTAGAAAATAGTACCTATAACACTACTCAAATTGCTTTTGAGGTAGGTTACCCCGATCAGAGCTATTTTTGTAAAGTTTTCAAAAAGACAGAAGGTATTTCTACTACTGAATACAAAGAAAAAATAAGAAGATAATTTTAAATCTATTGATATACTGGAGAAAAAGCAAGATAATACCTACCAGGACAATTCTGCTCTATTAATGAATTTACCTATTCTTTACAATTAATGAAAGTTATTAATAAAGGAGGATACAAGATGTTGGATTTAAACGAGATATCTGAAGCACTACAAAGAGGTGATGCTGGTAAAGTAGAAGAGTTGGTTCAGCAAGCTTTAACAGAACAATTTTCTCCCAGAGCTATACTTGAAAATGGTTTAATTCAAGGAATGAATATTATTGGAGTGAAATTTAAAAATAATGAAGTATACGTTCCGGAGGTCCTAATTGCTGCCCGGGCTATGCATGCCGGAATGAATGTTTTGAAACCGAAGCTGGTGGAGACAGGAGTAAAGAACATTGGTAAGGTAGTAATAGGGACTGTTAAGGGAGATTTGCATGATATAGGTAAAAATTTGGTTAGAATGATGTTAGAGGGAGCAGGATTTGAAGTTATAGATTTAGGAGTAGATGTCTCCGCAGATAAATTCGTTTCTGCTGTTAAAGAACACCAACCCGATATATTAGGAATGTCAGCACTTTTAACCACTACCATGGTAAATATGGTGGAGGTTATTAAAGCCCTTCAATTGGCAGATTTGCGAGGAAAGGTAAAAGTAATGGTGGGAGGAGCACCGGTAACACAAAATTATGCCGATCAAATTGGTGCTGATGGTTATTCTCCTGATGCTGCCTCAGCAGCTGAAGATGCCAAAAAATTTATTGCTTAAATTAACAACATTTCAGGGAGAATTCCATGATCCATCATATCCTGAATAAGAATTATCTGGTAGAAGTTTTACCGCCCAAACAGGATTCAGAAAACTTAGAAGCAGATTTAAAAAAATTTTGCACCAGATATAGAAAAGTTATTGACAGTGGTTATTGCGTCTGTATTACAGATAATACTATGGGCAATCTATCATTTCAGGGAACGGAAATCATTGAAGAATTTCAACTTTCGGTCCTGCCCAAACAGGTAATGATTCATCTTAATACCTTCCATAGAAAAGATGACCTGGATAATATTCTCACTACTTGCCACCAAAAAGAAATAGAGTATATTTTAGTAATAACTGGTGATGGATCACCTCGTCTACCCAAGCTACGCCCTGAAGATGTAAATTTTACTAACATTGATTCTATTACTTCAGTTGAATTGCTAAGTTATATCCATCGTGAATATCCAGGATCTTTTTGCCTGGGAGTAGCCTTTAATCCTTATGAACCGGAAGAGCACGAATTGGAAAAGATGGCTAGAAAAATCAAGGCTGGTGCAAAATTTATCATTACCCAACCTATAATAGGAAGAAATAAAGTGTTAGATAAACTCATTAACAGGTATCCTCAAATACCGGTAATAGTAGAAGCCTGGATGAGTAAAAATATTAATCTTCTTTCCCAGGCCGTTGGTTATGAAATAGGACTGAAGGAAGAATATGATCCCATAGCTAATCTAAAATTACTTCACAAATTATATCCCGGGTGTGGATTTTATCTATCACTTCTGGGATTTAAAACCCAGTATGATTTGCTCAAAGATACCTGGATATAGGATATAAGTAATAAAAAGACCGGGAGGCATTATGAAGATAGTGGTTTGCATCAAGCAGGTGCCAGCAACTAATGAGGCCAAAATTGATCCGGAGACAAAAAGGATAATCAGAGAAGGAGTAAAAGCCATCCTTAATCCTTTTGATACCTATGCTCTGGAAGAAGGGATCCAACTAAGGGAGAAATTTGGTGGTGAGGTTATAGCTCTCTCTATGGGTCCTCCCAAAGCGGAACAGATATTAAGAGAAGCCCTGGCTCTGGGAGTGAATAGAGCAATTCTGCTAAGTGATAGGAATTTTGCTGGTTCAGATACCTGGGCTACAAGTTATGTTCTGGCTCAAGCTATTAAAAGAATCGGTCAGGTAGATTTGGTAATTTGCGGGAAACAGGCTATTGATGGAGATACGGCACAGGTAGGTCCAGGAATTGCTGCTCATTTGGGATGGGAGCAGGCAACTTATGTTATGGCAGTAGAAGAGCTGTCTTCTTCCTGCATCAGAGTGAAAAGAATGCATGAGGACGGTTATGATATTTGTAAAATTTCCTTGCCAGCCTTGATAACTGTGGTAAAAGATGTAAATATTCCCCGGGTACCCACGCTCAAAGGATGGCTATTTTCACTTAAGCAAGACATTCCGGTATGGAAACCAGAAGATATCAAGGCTGTAAAAACAAAGATTGGACTTAATGGTTCACCAACCATGGTGGTAAAAATTGAACCACCTCCCCCCAGACAAACTAGAACCAAAAGGATTGAAGGAACAGCAAGAGAATGTGCTCTGAGTCTACTGCGAGAATTAAGAAGCCGTAATATCATATAATCTTGATAAAGGGTGACAGTATGAAGGCTTTTACCGAATTGGAAAGGAAAAAGTATAATAATATTTGGGTAGTAGCAGAGGTTTCCTCAGGAAAAATACAATCGGTAACTTATGAATTAATAGGAACGGCCAAAGGTTTGGCTAAGCAGAGGAATAGCGAGGTATGGGTTGTTGTTCTAGGTTGGAGAGCAATAGAGAATTGGGATATGCTGTTTGCCTATGGTGCAGATGTATTAATAATAGTAGATAATCCGGTATGGTCTGGATTTATTGATGAACTAGAAGCGAAAATATTGAAGAGACTTATCATCAGATATAAACCAGAGGTAGTAATATGTGGAGCAACCTCCAGAGGAAGAGCTTTAATTCCCAGGGTTGCCGTTATGATTCATTCCGGACTTACCGCTGATTGTACTGGGCTTACTATTGATCCTGAGAATGGAGATCTTCTCCAGACCAGACCAGCTTTTGGTGGCAATATTATAGCTACTATACGCAGTACCTTTTATCGACCTCAGATGGCTACTGTCAGACCAAGAGTTATGAAGATGCTGGAACCAGATTTCAACCGTACTGGCAGAATAATAAGAGAGAAGGTTCTTGCCAATGATATTAAAAAAGTCAAAGAGATAATTAGCATTTATCATGATACTGAAACCGCAGTCAATCTTGCTGATGCCCGTATAATAATTTCAGGGGGAAGAGGAATGCAGGGGAAGAAGGGATTTGACCTCCTGAAAAGATTAGCTGAAAAAGTAGGAGGTGCAGCGGTAGGTGCTAGCAGAGCAGCGGTGGATGCCGGCTGGATCTCTTATGCCCATCAAGTGGGACAAACCGGGCAAACAGTGCAAGCAAAGGTATATATAGCCTGTGGTATTTCCGGACAGATTCAACATCTGGTAGGAATGCAGTCCAGTAACTTAATAATAGCTATTGACCAGAATCCCAATACGCCTATGATGCAAATAGCTGATATAGCAGTAATTGGGGATGTCTTTACAATTATTCCAGAAATTATAAGACAGATAACCGAACTTTAAAAGCAGCAATAAGCTTCTCTTTGCTAGATGTAGGAAAGTTGATAATTTTCTGCTTCCTAAATTTTTTAAACTAATATAAGTAAAAGGAGATTGAGTTATGCTAATTATTGGTGAAAAATTAAACTCCACCCGGGAAAGAGTTAGAAAGATGATTGAAAGTAGAGATGTAAAATCTGTTCAAGATTTAGCTCGACAACAGGTAGAAGGAGGAGCACATATCCTCGATGTTAATGTCTCTGCAGCCAGTGGTAACCGAGAAGAGAATATGGAATGGCTGGTGAGAACCGTACAGGAGGCAGTAAATGTACCTCTATGTATTGATAGTCCCAATGCTCAAGAAATAGAAAGAGGTTTAGCAGTCCATAATTGGACCAGGGGCAAAGCCTTAATTAATTCTATTACTGCAGAAAAAGAGAAGATAGAAAGGCTGTTACCCACCATTAAAAAGTATAAATGTAGGGTGGTAGCTCTGGTTATGGATGAAGCGGGTATTCCTGATAGTGCCCTAACACGAATTAAAATTGCTCAAAAATTAATAGTAACATTAACCGATGCTGGCATACCCTTTGCTGATATATTTATTGATCCCCTGGTAGTGCCCATTGGCACTAATGATCAGAATGGTTTAATAGTTTTGGATACTATTAGAGGGGTAAAGGAATCGTATCCTGAAGTTAGGACAGTGATAGGTTTAAGTAATATCTCTTATGGTCTTCCCGAAAGAAGACTTATTAATCAAGTTTTCATGGTTTTAGCTTTATCTAGTGGACTGGATGCAGCCATAATTGATTCTACCGATAAAAGATTGATGGCTATAATAAAAGCCTCCTTAACTCTTTTGGGCAAAGATAAATATTGTTGTGAGTATATCAAAGCTTATCGTGAAGGAAAGTTTGATATAAATAAATAATTTTTACCTGAAGCTATCTATATTTTTAATTATTTAATAAGATAGTAGATGACAAATACTTATAGTAGTAGGTGCTTTTAAAAATTTTATCCCTGGTCATAAAAATTGTTTGACAATTGATTTTATTGGATTTAATATTTAGGGAAATATTTTTACCAGAAAGTTTATATTCTTGGACTAATGAAATAGATCAGTTAATAGCAAATATTGAACTACACTGCAATATTCAGATTTTACAATTAGGGATGGGTATTGATTATGGGTAAGTTGAAAAGAACATATCAGGAAATCAATAAAAAAATTGCTCGTAAAGAAGCAGTGGTAATGACTGCAGAAGAGGTAATTACACTGAAAGAGGAGCAGGGAATAGAAAAAGCTGCTGAAATGGTGGACGTGGTAACCACTGGTACCTTTGGTCCTATGTGTTCCTCTGGGGCATTCTTTAATGTAGGACATAGTGATCCACCAATTAGAATGCAAAAAGTCTGGCTTAATGAGGTAATGGCTTATGCCGGTCTGGCTGCGGTGGATATTTATTTAGGTGCTACTCAATTATCAGAATCTGAGAGAAATGATTATGGAGGAGCACACGTTATTGAAGATTTTATTAAAGGGAAAAATATTAGATTAAAAGCACTTTCTGGTGGTACGGATTGCTATCCCGCTCGGGAAGTTGAAGCACTAATATCCAAAGAAACAGTTAACCAGGCCTTTATGGTTAATCCCCGTAATGCCTATCAGAATTATAATGTTGCTGTAAATCAATCAGCAAAAAAAATATATACCTATATGGGTATTCTTTTACCTGATTTAGGTAATGCTAATTACAGCACCAGCGGGCAATTGAGCCCTCTGTTAAATGATCCTGATTTGAGAACTGTTGGAATAGGGACACGTATCTTTATTGGTGGTACTGAAGGTTATGTTATTTGGGAGGGAACTCAATTTAGCCCCAAATCTATTCCTATTTTAGAAAAAAGTACACTAGTAAAACGGGGAGCCACCTTGGCAGTAATAGGAGATTTGAAGAATATGCAACCTGATTTTATTCAAGCAGCCTATTTTGCTGGCTACGGTGTCTCTTTATATGTAGGTATTGGAATACCTATTCCCATTCTTGATGAGGATATTATGAGGTCAGTTAGCATAAAAGATGAAGAGATTTATACTGAGATTTTAGATTATAGTTGCCCACATCCTGAAAAACCTTCTCTTGGCTGGGTCAATTATGCTCAACTCAGGTCTGGTCAGATAGAGATTAAAGGTAAAAAAGTTCCCACCTCTTCTCTGTCCAGTTATGCCAAGGCAAGGATTATTGCTCATACTTTAAAAGAGTGGATTGCAAAAGGGCAATTTTTACTGCAGGAACCCATTGCCCTTTTCTCCTCCTCAAAGGAATTGCACAGATTGAAAAGTATTAAAATTTATTAATTAATAAGGATCATCAAAATATTTCAGGAAAGATTCTGGGAGGAATGGATTAATGATTAAGAAAAAAGCCATTTTACGTTTTGATTCCTCTACGGTAGAAAAGCCGATTACCTATTATCTTATTAAGAAATACAACCTGTGGATTAATATCCTGCAAGCAAAATTTGAACCTTCTCTGGGAGGCAAATTGGTAATTGAAATACGTGGGGATAAACGTCAGTTAGACCAAGCCTTTGCTTATCTAAAGGAGCAGAATATAACAGTAGATTTTTTAGAACAGGAAGTATCCTGGAATAAGATAAAATGTAATCACTGTGGGGCCTGTGTATCCATTTGCCCGGTAGGTGCTTTAAAAATTAATCAGCAAACCTATTTTTTAGAATTCAATTTTCAGGATTGTGTAGTCTGTGGTTATTGTGCTGATGCCTGTCCGGTACAGGCTATTGAAATTATTTTTTAATTACCTAAGCAGTAGCAAAAAATCTTTATGGAAAAACAAAATTTTCCTTATCAATTTGGTTTTGATCCCCAGCATTGCCTTCGCTCCTATCGTGAAATAATTAAGAGTTCTGATTTGGTTTCCTTTCAGGTCAAAGAAAAAGAGAGTGATTTGTTAATCCAGGCTCCCATATTTTTAGAAAAAGAAGCACTTGCTTCTTTAAGATATTACCGGTCTATTCTGGAGCATTATATACAAAAAAATCCACTCTTTAGAACTACTCTTAAACCCTATCCTTGTGATAAAAATGCACCTCCCATAATACAGGAAATGATTGAGGTATCTGCACAATGTCAGGTGGGTCCTATGGCTTCTGTAGCTGGTTGTATTGCCCAGAATGTAGCACAGAGTTTACTTACTAAAACAGATGAAGTTATCATTGAGAATGGTGGTGATCTTTATATTAAAAGCCCTTTACTAAGAAGGGCAATTATCTATGCCGGGACTTCTCCTCTCAGTAACAAGTTATATCTCAGGATTGATGCACGTAAAAATGGTGTAGCCGTCTGTACTTCTTCAGGTACAGTAGGTCCTTCCTTTAGTATGGGTAAGGCAGATGCAGTTACAGTAACTTCTTATTCTGCTGCTCTGGCTGATGCTGCTGCTACCGCTATTGGTAATATTATTCAAGAAAAAAAAGATATTTTTAAAGGACTAAATTTGGCACAAAGCATTGGTGGTATCTTAGGTGTAGTTATCATTAAAGAGGATCAAATCGGGATTTGGGGAGAGATTGATTATGGATTAATTTAGATTGGTTATATTAGCCTGGTAATTTGAAAATCCCCTCTACCACAAATTTTTTTCTGCAAACTAATTTGTAATCATATTATGAAAGAAAAAATTAATTAATGGAGAGGTATGGAGGTATGGGGGAGACACAAAATCAGATTCAATTTAAATCAACATATACTTAGAACTAAAAATCCTATACTAAAATGCTGTTAGTTACTTTCCAACAATTAAATAAATTCTATACATTAGGCTACATACTGAGTTACAATTTTATTTAGTTATAAAAATCCACCTGCTAAGAAAGTGGTAATGGTTAAATAAAATGGTTTTACCATAAAAAGATTGAAATAGGCCCGATGATAATAGAGCACCTGAAGTCCCAGGTTGGTAATACCCTTGCTTAAGCAAGATTAAGGCTAAAGGTATAAATAAAAAATCGCCATAAAAAGAGCAAAAAAGTTAAATCCCTCACCGGGGTTCTTAAAGCCACCCGCTATACGGGTGCGATATTTACTACTACTCTTCTTAAGCAAAGAAATAGAAAAAAGGTGAAAAGATGTTTTTACCTACTACTAAAGAAGAAATGAAAAAATTAGGCTGGGCTAATCTGGATATAATTATAGTTACTGGGGATACCTATATTGATAGCTCCTTTATCGGAGCATCTCTTGTTGGTAAACTACTACTTAATGCTGGTTATCGGGTAGGAATAATTGCCCAGCCGGCTATTGATAATCCTCAAGATATTTGTCGCTTGGGAGAACCTGAACTGTTCTGGGGAGTGACAGCAGGTTCCTTAGATTCCATGGTGGCTAACTATACTGCTACTGGTAAGAAGAGAAAAAAAGATGATCTTACACCGGGGGGTATAAATAACCGCAGACCGGATCGAGCTACTATTGTCTATAGTAATCTTATAAGAAGATATTTTAAAAAGACCAAACCAATCGTTCTGGGTGGCATTGAAGCGAGCTTAAGAAGGATAGCACACTATGATTTCTGGGATAATCAAATTAGACGCTCCATTTTATTTGATAGTAAAGCAGACATCTTGGTTTATGGAATGGCAGAAAAGAGTTTATTACAGCTGGCGGAGCAGATTAATAGGCCGGATTATCTTACCCAGATAAGAGGTATCTGTTATATATCAAAATTACCAACCCCAAACAGTATTGTTTTACCATCTTTTGCTGAAGTGAAAAAAGAACGAAAAAAATTTATCGAGATGTTTCATATCTTTTATGAGAATCAGAATCCCTTCTCTAGTAAAACCTTGGCTCAGAAATATGATGATCGCTATCTAATTCATAACCCTCCTTCTTTTCCTTTGACTGGTAAAGAGTTAGATGCCATATATGAACTGGATTATGAGAGAGAAGTACATCCTTATTATGGTCAGTGGGGTAAAGTAAGGGCTCTGGATACTATAAAGTTTTCCCTTACTTCTCATCGGGGATGCTTTGGAGAGTGTAATTTTTGTGCTATTACAGTACATCAGGGAAAGTGTATTCAATCAAGAAGCCAGGAGTCTATTCTGAGAGAGATTAAAAAAATAACATATCGGAAGGATTTTAAAGGATATATTCTGGATATAGGTGGTCCTACGGCCAACATGTATGGCTTGGGTTGTGTGCAAAAAAGAAAGGGGGATTATTGTGTAAGGCAACGCTGTTTGGTGCCTTCTTTTTGTGCCAATTTATCAGTTGACCATAAAGAACAGATCAAATTATTACGAGCAGTAAAGAAAATAAAAGGAATTAAAAAGGTATTTATAGCCTCTGGAATTCGCTATGATCTGGTATTAGCCGATCGGAAAAATGGTCAGCACTATCTGCGAGAGCTAATCAGAGATCATCTTTCCGGTCAATTAAAGATTGCCCCGGAACATATAGAGGAAAAAATTCTAAAATTAATGGGTAAAGATGACCATAAGATGCTAAGGAAATTTAAAAAGTTATTTGATCGCATAAATAATCAAGAAGGATGCAGACAATATCTTACCTATTATTTTATGGCTGCTCATCCTGGTTGTAGAGAAAAAGATATGCTTATTCTAAAAGAGTTTATTAAACGGGAGTTAAAGATAAAACCTCAGCAAGTCCAGATATTTATCCCAGCACCTTCTACTTATTCTGCCGTTATGTATTATACAGAAAGAAATCCTTTTACTGGAGAAAAAATTTTTGTGGAAAAAAAATCTAAAAACAGGGATAATCAGAAAAAAGTAGTTACAAATTGGTAAGTTAATAGAATTTTCTTCTTTTGTGCACTACATCAATATTAAATTTTCTCTGAAAATAATTGTTTGACTATCCTGAGAACGGTTATTACTCAAGAATATGACTCCTCAGGACCCTAAAAAATTAGTTATTGTACAAGTATATAGTTTTGGGTGGAAATAATTGAGAGCAGTATGGTTTATAGTTGATAGTTTTTGGTTTATAGTTTTTAGTTAAATATCTTTTGGGTATAATGGTGGGCTATAATTAACACACCATGAAATACTATATACTAAAGACTAAATACCAAATACTAACGACCAACGACTATCGACGATTTTGTCATTGCGAAGCGCATAGCGCTGAAGCAATCTCATCCACTTCTACCCGAGGAGAATTAAACCAGAGAGTGGCTGGCAGGACAGGAAAAGGAGGAAAAAGATGGACTAAATTGAGTTAATTTTTTTATAGATAGTGGTGCACTTTTGGAGTGAAATATAGTGTACTTTTCGGTTGAAATTTGCAATTACTATACACCAACGACTAAATACTAAATACCAGCAACTAACGACTAACGACTAGATACGGAACATGCAATACTATATATCAGAAAAATAGGGTTCAGAAGGAAGTATTCCTCTTGACTATCCTGAGGACTTTTGGGGAAGGCAGGTTTAAATTTGAGACCACTTATTTATGTTCTTGATGATGAACAAGATATAGTTAATCTTATTACCTTACATCTGGAAAAGTATAATTTTCGGGCACAAGGATTTGTAGATATAATCTCTTTCTATCAAGAGCTAGCTAAAAAAATACCTGATTTAATTATCTTAGATTTAATGCTTCCTGAACAGAGTGGTTGGGAGGTATGTAAATATTTAAAAAAAGAAGAAAAATTTAGTGCCATACCCATTATTATTCTTTCAGCTTTGACCGGAGAAGCAGAAAAAGTTCTGGGATTAGAACTGGGAGCTGATGATTATATAAGCAAGCCTTTCTCACCCAGAGAAATGGTAGCCCGGGTTAAAGCAGTGTTAAGAAGAAAAAATAATCTGTCGCAGGAGAGTAAAATAATAGTTGCTGAAGATTTTATTATAGAAAAAGAAAAACATCAGGTTTTTATAAATCAGCAGGAGGTATTTCTTACTGCAACTGAATTTAAGATTTTGTCTTTACTGGCCAGTAAAAGAGGCTGGGTTTTTAGCAGGGAACAGATACTGAATTATCTCTGGGGTGAGGAAAAAGCTGTGTTAGATCGTACAATTGATGTTCATGTGAAAAATTTACGGGAAAAACTAGGTCCAAAAGGCAGTCTTATCAAGAATTTAAGGGGAATAGGTTATAAATTAGATAATGATTAAATTAAACTCTTTAAAATATTTATTTGGTTATCTTGTTGTTGTTGTGCTCTTTTCAGCATTGTGCTTAATCTATCTTCCCCCTTTGCTACAATCTCACTATATCAATGGTAAGGTTAATGAGCTTACCCATCTTTCCTCCAGTATAGAGAAGGTTATAGAGCCTTTGGTAAGAGAGGAAAATTGGCCAGAATTAGAAAATCTTATTCAAGATATGTTTAGCCAGTTAGAGACCAGAATCTCAATAATCCTTACTGATGGCAAAGTAATTGCAGAAACATATAAAGATTTGGCCGATATGGAGAGTCATTTCCATAGACCAGAAGTAAGAACTGCCCTACGAGGGGAGGTAGCCCATAGAATCAGGTACAGTAGCACTACAAAAGAAGACATGCTCTATGTAGCAGTTCCTTTTATTATAGATGGTCAACTCAAGGCCGTTATCAGATTAAGTGTTTTTCTGGATGAATTAGATTATATTTTGAAACATTTAAGAAATAGGATAATTTTGATTACCATTTTTATTATCTTACTTGCTGTGGGTGTGGCCTATCTCAGTGCTCATCAGCTAAAAAGACCTCTCCAGGAACTAATTCAAGGATTTAAAAAGGTGGGAGATGGTAATCTGGAAACCAGAATTTTACTAACATCTCAAGAGCCAATTATTAAAGAACTTATTAATCAATTTAATAGAATGACTGAAAGAATAAACCAGATTATTCAAGGTTTACTAAGTCAGAGCGAAGAATTAAATAGCATTATTGCTACTATTCCCAGTGCCATTGTTCTGCTGGATGAGAAAGGAAAGATAATTTTATCTAATGATTATTTTGACCAATTATTCTCCTTCTCTTCTGTTAATAGTAAAGAAAAATATTATTGGGAAATACTGAGGAAAGGTGAGTTAACCCAGAAAGTAAGTGCTCTAATTGAACAGAAAAGTAATTTTACAACAGAGATAGAATTTAATGGAAATGTTTATCTTGTTACTGGAAGTTATTTAGAGAAGAAGAAGATTTCATTACTCGTATTTTCGGATATAACTTCCTCGAAAAAATTAGAACAGGTAAAAAAAGAGCTGGTAACCAATATTTCTCATGAACTTCGCACTCCTCTTGCAGTAATCAAAGGCTATTTTGAGACCTTAGAGTTAGCTAACACCAAAGATAGAGCAAAATATTTGGCTATTATTAAAAGAAATATGGAAAGACTCAATAGAATGATTAGTGAGCTTCTTCTCTTGTCTGAATTAGAAGATGAAGATATAAAAAGTAAAATAAATATGGAGAAGGTGGATTTAGGAGAGGTGATAGGTAATGTTCATAAATTTTTTACCCTTTCCCTTCAGAAAAAAAATTTAGGTTTTAAAGTCCACATTCCTCCTGATCTACCCAGAATTGAAGCTGACTATTTTAAAATTGAGCAGATGTTTATTAATTTGATTGATAATGCCATTAAATTTACAGAAAAAGGTGAGATAACTGTCTTTATGGAATTAATCAATGGAAAGAGGATAAAAATTGAGATTGCTGATACAGGTATCGGGGTAAAAAAAGATGAGCTCAGCCGCATTTTTGAGAGATTCTATGTGGCTAATAGGGCGAGATCAAAAAAAGAGGGAGGAACGGGATTAGGACTTTCCATTGTCAAACATATTGTCTTATTACATAAGGGTGAGATTAGTATTGATAGTCAACCAGGCTTGGGGACTAAAGTTAAGATAATATTGCCTGTTGACTCAGTCTAAAACAAAAAATTACTACATTTTTGTAGAAAATTTTTAAAATTAACCAAAAATTAACAATTTATTTATATATTCTTAACATAACTCCTTTATTTTAAAATTAAAAAATAGATCATAAAGATCTAAAAAAAGGAGAAAAAAATGAAAATTATACCAAAATTTACGGTCATTCTTTTTATGGTAATGACAATTTCTTTCTTGCTGTTCGGTTTTGCTACTTTTGCCTCTGGTCAAGTGATTGTTTTAAAAGGTTCTACTACTGTTCTTCCTATTGCTCAACCTTGTGCTGAAGTCTTTATGGATCAAAACCCTGATGTTGATATTTCCGTACAGGGGGGTGGATCGGGAGTAGGCATTACCTCTCTCATTGAAGGTACCTGTGATATTGGTAATTCTTCCCGTCCGGTGAAAGATGAAGAAATCAAGAAGGCTCAGGAAAAAGGAGTAGAAATCTATACTAACATTATTGCTAGGGACGCCATTGCCATAATTGTCAATCCAGCAAATCAGATTGATGGTTTAACACTGGACCAGATTAAGGATATCTACACAGGCAAAATCTCTAACTGGTCAGAAATTGGTGGTTCCCAGCAAGTGATAGTAGTTGTCTCCCGTGATTCAGCCAGTGGTACCTTTGAGGCTTTTAATGAGTTAGCTCTGCATAAAGAGAAACTAAGACCAGATGCCCTGTTGCAGGCTTCCAATGCTGCAGTAGCAACTACAATAGCTCATACTCCTGGAGCAATAGGCTATATTGGCTTGGGTTATGTTACCGATAAGGTTAAGGTTATAAAGGTTAATGAAGTCTTGCCCAGTAAGGAAACAGTGAATGCAGATTTATATCCCTTAGCCAGACCATTATTTATGTATACCAACGGCCAACCTAGTGGTGCAGTAAAAGAATTTTTGGATTTTGTTTTGAGTGCGGAAGGACAGAAATTAGTAGAGGAAAATGGATTTATTAGTATTATGCCTTAACTTATCATGATTACATCTTTATGTCCATGAGAATATAAGTGCAACTGGACCGGGAAATAGAGTTATTCTCGGTCCAGTGGTTAATTTTTAAAATTAGCTAATAGTTAATTGCCAAGAGAGATAATATAAGTAATGTTTACCAGAAGAGAGAAAATAATCAAAGGTATATTTTCCATATTAGCCTTTTCTTCCTTATTTTTTTTGATTGGAATTACTATTACTCTATTTACTTCCGGGTTACCAGTTTTTCGAGAAGTAGGGTTATTGGAATTCATCTTTGGAAAGGAATGGTATCCTACTTATAGCCCTCCCTCTTTTGGAATTTTTCCTTTAATTGTAGCCTCCTTTCTGGTAACCATAGGGGCAGTGATGATATGTGTGCCCTTAGGTGTTGGAAGTGCACTTTTTATTAATGAGTTAGCCACTCCCCAGCAAAAATCTATCCTGAAACCTGTTATTGAGATTTTAGCTAGTATACCTTCTATTGTTTATGGGTTTTTTGGTATGGTTTTGGTTGCCCCCTACTTGCAAAAAATCCTGCACCTTCCGGTGGGTCAAACCGCTTTTACCGGTAGTCTAATATTAGGAGTGATGGCCACTCCTACAGTATGTAGCATTTCTGAAGATGCCCTAAATTTTGTACCCCAGAGTTATCGTGAAGCCTCATTAGCTTTAGGAGGAAATAGGTGGCAAACTTTAACCAAGGTAATTATTCCAGCAGCTGGTTCTGGAATTTCTACCGGAATTATCTTGGGTATGAGCAGGGCTATCGGAGAAACCATGACCGTCTTGATGGTTACTGGTGGAGCAGCAATTATTCCTACTTCTTTTTTCCAACCAGTACGACCGATGACCGCTACTATTGCTGCTGAGATGGGAGAGGCAGCAGTAGGCAGTATCCATTACCATGCTTTATTTGCCATTGGATTAATTTTATTTATAATTACTCTATTGTTTAATATTATTGCTGAGGTAATTAGTCGTCGCTATAGGCTAAAATTAGGTTTAGGGAGATAAAGTGATGCAGAAAAATAGAAAACAACAATTGGGATTTTTTTTACTCTTTCTTTGCATTTTGACTACCATCTTTTTTTTGGGTTTGATTCTCTATTTTATAATAGTAAGAGGATTTGGGGTCTTATCGTTTGAGTTTTTTACTCAAGTACCCAAAAGATCTATGACTGCTGGTGGTATAGCGCCAGCTATTGTGGGAACTTTTTATCTCACTTTAGGAGCAATGATTTTTGCTATTCCCTTAGGGGTAGCATGTGCTATTTATTTAAGTGAATATAGTCCCAAGAGCATTATTATTAATATTATTCGCATCAGTATTAACAATTTAGCCGGAGTGCCTTCAGTAGTATTTGGTTTGTTTGGGTTGGCAGTCTTTGTAAAATATTTCGGATTTGGGGTATCCATCCTGTCTGGTTCCTTGACCTTGGGAATAATGGTATTGCCAGGTATTATTTCAGCTACCCAGGAAGCGCTTTTAGCAGTACCACAATCTTATCGTGAAGCCTCTCTAGCTCTAGGTGCCACTTTATGGGAAACGATAAGGAAGGTAGTTTTACCCAGCGCTTTACCGGGGATTTTAACTGGTATTATTTTGAGTATTGGACGGGTTGCTGGTGAAACCGCTCCCATTATGTTTACTGCTGCTACTTTCTATACGCGAAGATATCCTAATTCCATCTTTTCTGAAGTAATGGCTCTTCCTTATCATATCTATGCCCTAATGACAGAAGGGGTTCATCCTGAAGCGCAAACCAAAATAGCCTATGGATGTGCTTTAATTTTATTAATTCTGGTTTTATCAATGTCCACTTTGGCTATTATTTTAAGACAGAGGCAGAGGAGCTATACTTATTATGGAACATAAAATCAAGATTGAAGTGAGAAATCTCTCCTTTTATTATGGTCAGAAGCAGGTATTGAAGAAGATTAATCTTGATATCTTGGAAAAAAGAGTTACTGCCATTATTGGTCCTTCAGGTTGTGGCAAAACCACTTTAATTCGAATGTTCAATAGAATGAATGATCTGATACCCATTGGCCGATTAGAAGGAACTATCCTTTTAGATAAAAAAGATATAAATGATCCCAGAACTGATGTGGTGGAGATTAGGCGGAGGGTGGGAATGGTCTTCCAAAAACCAAATCCCTTTCCCAAAAGCATCTTTGATAATGTCAGCTATGGGCTAGAAGTCAATGGTATTAAAGATAGAAGAAAGAAAGAAGAAATTGTGATAAAATCTTTGATGAAAGCTGCTATCTGGGAAGAGGTAAAAGATCGCCTTAATGAGAGTGCTTTGGGGTTATCAGGAGGTCAACAGCAGCGTCTCTGTATTGCTCGTTGTCTGGCAGTTGCTCCTGAGGTATTATTATTCGATGAACCTTGTGCCAGCCTTGATCCTATCTCTACCCAGAAGATTGAAGAATTGATTATAGAATTGAAAAAGGATTATACCATAGTTATTGTAACTCACAATATGCAACAGGCTGCTCGTGTATCTGATTATACGGCATTTTTATATCTAGGAGAATTAGTTGAATTTGGTGAAACAGAGAGATTGTTTACCACTCCCAAGAATAAGATGACTGAAGCTTATCTGACCGGAAAATTTGGTTAAATTAAATAAAGCAATTCAAAGGTATTTCTGCCCAATTTACAATGAATAGTTTTTATAAAAAATAAGGAAAAATTAATGTTAGAAGAACGCATAAGATTATTAAAAAGAGAGTTAATCGAATATGCTACTCTGACCGAAAATATGGTAGTCAAAGTAATTAAAGGGCTTTTAGAAAAGAATAAGGATTATCTGCTGGAAGTTATTACCAGGGATGAACCAAGGACTGACCGCTATGAACTTAATTTGGATGAAAAATGTACCTGGATTCTGGCTCAATTTCAGCCTATGGCTATTGATTTAAGGACTATCCTGATGATGTTAGAGATTAATAGAGATTTAGAAAGAATTGGCGATCTAGCGGCAAGTATGTCTCGAAGTGTCCTTTTCCTCATTGAGAGACCCCAGGTAAAACCATATATTGATATTCCCAGGATGGCTGATATTGTTCAAGGAATGATAAGAGAAAGTGTTCAGGCTTTTATTGAAAACGATTCCCAGCTGGCCCGTGAAGTTTTTCAGAGGGACAAGATAGTTAATGCCTTGAGAGATCAGATAATCAGAGAACTGCTTACCTTTATGAGCTCTGATCCAACAACTATAGAAAGGGCTTTTCAATTAATATCTCTCGCCTTAGATTTAGAAAGAATGGGGGATCATGCTACCAATATCTGCGAAGATGTGGTATTTATGGTTGAAGGAGAAGTAATTAAACATCAGTATGATCAAAATAAAGATATCTCATCAATTTAAAAGGAGGTAGATATTAATTTTTCACTTAACATTATCTGGCTAATAAAAAGATAGTTTATCAAAGCCACAAAAAAAGATTTTCCTCGACAAACCTCCTAAACATTTAATTTTGTGGGATTATTGTTAAAAAAGCTCACCATCTAATAATAAATAAAAGTTTTTTGTGGAAAGTATTTTTTTAAAAGTAGCAAATTGAACAGCAGGAGACTTTAAAAATATTATTTACAATAATTTTTTAACTTAATTTCAATATCTCTAATAATCCTTGCTGAGCTTTATTTCTGGTGCAAAGAAATTGTTTTTTTCTTGGTTTTTGTTCTAAATCACGAAGCCAAACAGGTATAGTAAGTCCAGTATAAGCACTTAACTTTGATAAGAGAATAAGTTCCTCTTCCTGAGAAGAGGAATTATTTCCTGTTAAGGCAGTTAAAACAGTCTTATTGAATTTAAAGGGTGTGGCGGTGGCAGCGACAATTGTTTTGGTTTTTGCCCTGGTTGAATTGTAGTAATCATTATATACCTTTATTCCAACAGCGGTATGTGGATCAATAAGGTAGTGATAATTCTGATATACTGAATTAATAGTAGATAATGTTTCCTGTTCATCGGCATAGCCAGCATAAACTATGTCTGTCATCTTGTTCTGCAGAGAGTCTTCTATTGTGAACTTACCTGTTTCCCTTAGATTTTTCATCAAGGTCATGATAAGGTCTCCCTGGCGGTTGCCAATTTCAAAAAGGAACCTTTCTAAATTACTAGAAATCAGTATATCCATGGAAGGACTAATAGTATTAATCAGTGGTCTATTGATATCATAGATACCAGTATGAAAAAAGTCAGTAAGGACCTTATTGATATTGGAGGCACAGATTAATTTTTCGACAGGTAAACCCATTTCTTTGGCATACCAGGCAGCCAAGATATTACCAAAATTTCCCGTAGGTACTACAAAATTTATTTTTTCTTGAGGCTCAATATGTTTTTTTCGTAAAAGATCTAAATAAGCATAGAAATAATAAACTATCTGGGGCAATAATCGTCCCCAGTTAGATCGGAAGAGCACACGTCTGAACTCCAGTCACCGCTCATTATCT
>CAZGKY010000004.1:0-41256 GCA_964525625.1 uncultured Atribacterota bacterium
CAATTTTTTTAAACTAAATTAGTCTAAAGTGTTAACACTACTCGAAATTAGTACATATTATTAATAATATATTAATGATTACATATTTTCCCAGTCAATTATTATAATATAACACTATTTTGGATAAAACCATACTTAATTTAAAATAATACCTCTGGCCGCTTTCCTGTTATGTTTGTATATTATTTTTTGACATTAACAATTAAAGTTGCTAAACTATTAAATTAATGATGAAAATTAACCTATTTTAAAAGATTATTATTTTACAGTTTGGATAAAAAATATTATCAGATAATCTCACTAATATTGTTCGCTACTTGCATAATAAACTTAATGAGGGGGGTGACTCTGAAAGAATAGAAAGTGGATATTTTTCATATATTTCAAATTAATTCTTGCACCTTGTTACTTACATTAGACTAAATATTCCAACTAAAATTTTTTATAATCTTAATTATTATGTAAAATATTAAGGAGATGATTAGAAATGAACGAAACAGAAAGAGGACAGTGGCAAACCCGTATGGGATTTATAGCCGCTGCAGCTGGTTCAGCAATTGGTTTAGGGAATATCTGGCGATTTCCCTACATCACCGGAAGATTTGGTGGTGGGGCATTTGTTTTAATCTATATCCTTCTGTTAATTTTTGTCGGTTATCCAGTAATGAATTCTGAATTATTATTGGGTCGTAAAACAAACCGTAATCCTGTTGGTGCTTTCAATACTCTCGCTCCGGGAAGTCCCTGGGTTCTGGTAGGTTATATGGGTGTTCTAGCGGGATTTATAATCCTTTCTTACTATTCTGTAGTTGCCGGTTGGGCCCTTTCTTATGTATTTAAATCTGGTGCCTATATGGCTGCTGGAGCTGAACATGCTAATATATTTATCAGGTCCATTACTTCTACTGCTGGTGGCATATTCTGGCATACTGTATTTATGATACTCTGTATAGCTATTGTTGCTGGTGGTATACAAAACGGTATCGAGCGCTGGTCAAAAATTTTAATGCCAGTTTTATTAATACTATTACTTATCCTTATTATTCGTTCCGTAACCTTACCAGGAGCAGGTGCCGGTTTGGCTTTCTACTTAAGACCAGACTTCAGTAAATTTAGCGGTGCAGGATTTTTAGCTGCTCTGGGGCAGGTCTTCTTTACTCTCAGTCTGGGTATGGGATGTATGATTACTTATGGCAGCTACCTGAAAAAGGATGAAGATATTCCTCTTAATGCCAAATATGTAGTGGGAGCTGATACCCTGATTGCCCTCTTAGCTGGTTTTGTTATTTTCCCGGCAGTATTTGCTTTCGGTTTGGAACCAGCTGCTGGTCCCGGACTAACCTTTATTACTATTCCCGCTGTCTTTGCTAAAATGGGAGTTGCTGGACACCTCTTTGGTATAATCTTCTTTGCCCTGTTAACAATTGCTGCTTTAACCTCTGCCATTTCCTTACTGGAGGTAGTAGCAGCTTACTTTATTGATGAAATAAAATGGGATCGTAAAAAAGCAACCATAGGAATGGGTATTGCTATCTGGCTACTCGGGATTTTACCTTCTTTGGGTTATAGCACTCTTTCTAATGTGACCTTAATCAAAGGCATGGATATTTTAGATTCCTTTGACTTTGTAGCTAATAATATGTTACTTCCCCTGGGAGGTTTATTAACCGCATTATTTATTGGCTGGTATTGGGGTACTGACAAGGCTTTGGAAGAAGTAAATAGGGGTGCTGCCACGAAAATAGGTTCCAGTTATACCTTCTTGATAAAATATGTGGTACCTATTGCTATATTCATAGTCTTTTTAAACAGTGTTGGTCTGTTAGGATAATTTTGGTAAATAATATCTCTTATCATTTTTTAGCTGAAGATAAATAACCCAGCTCTTATCTCATATATAAAGAGATAATGCCGGGTTATTTATCTTATGACAGAGAGATTGTTAATATAAGGAAATTTCTTTAGAGGAATCGAAATAAAACGGTTTTCTTCAGGTGTTAAAAGAATTTTTTTATTATTCTTTTACCAGTAACACCGGAAGTTCTAATTTCAATCTCCATAAAATTCGACTTAGACAATCTCGAGTTAATTTTAAAACCTCAAAAGGAGTAAGTTCTTGATATGTGACTTCTTCCCGGTAGAGAGTTACTATTACCTCGCTACCTATTCTTAGACTACATCGCTCTTCCTGATCAGGGTATAAATGAACCTCATAGATTTCTAAATCCAGTCTGAGTGCTTGATCCAAATTTGCTACTACTTCCTTCATCTTTAATCTTAGCGCTTCTTCCTCTCTTCCAGCAAAAGACAATACAGAATCATTGTTAATAAATATTTCCGCTATAAAAATATTACCTTCTTGCCGATATTCACCCTTTACCGATAAATAATTGGTGGTAAGACGTCTGTTAATTTCCATACCATTTTCGCTGAAATAATTCTTAATCTTTTTAATTCTTTCCCTCACCTCAGGATGGGTCTGAAAGATACCTAATTGGATATCTGGTTTTAACAGATACTCGCTTTTTACTCGCTCAAAATAGGTTAATAAACCTACTGGATGATAATACGGACTTTTTGTTAATAACTTCAGGGAGGTTAAATCAGCTTCTTCTTCATATTCCCGGCGATAGGCGTTGAGAATAGTAATACTGGTTAACTCGCTAAGGATGCCTAAGGTAGGGTCCCCGGTTATCAATAAAGTAAGTAATTCCACTAATTTTAATTTTTGCTTATCCTGTAGTTGCTTTATAGAATGTTGATGTATTACGTGACCCATTTCATGCGCAATTACAGCTGCCAGTTCATGATCAGAATGCACATAATCCAACAAATCAGCAGTCAAATAGATAAATCCACCAGGAAAGGCGAAGGCATTAGGTCCTTCTTGCTTAATAATCTTAATTCGATAATTAATTTCGTATATTCCCGATATTTCTTTTAGATGATCTGCTATGTCCTGAACTTTTTGCAAAATCTCATCATCCTCAATCAGTTCGTACTGCTTTTCTACTCTTTCCGCCAGTCGAGCTCCAATTCTCTCTTCCTTTTCATAATCTCGCTGAGCATAAACATCAAAGAAAAATATCAACAATAGAAAAACAATCAATAACATATTTTGCCAGATATTTATCTTTTTATACGGTCTGCACAGTAATCCTAATTCTCTCTTCTTCCAATACATTACTACCTGCCTATATACCTTAATTTCTTCAGGAAGATATTAAGACCCAAGCTCTCTGGTAGGCGTTCTCTAAGTCTTCTCCTCGGGCTATTTTACCCAGAATTAAATTGTCAGAACCTCCTCCTTTTCCCTTAAATTCAGCCATAATCTGATTAAATATCTCTTTAATATTGCTATTTAGATCTGCAGAACAGGCCAAACATAATATCGGTTCAGGTCTTTTCGCTGCCAGAATAATCATAGTTTTTTCTTCTTGGGTGAGCAAAAAAGCAATTTGCTTGAGGTTCTGAAACTTCTTTTCTTCAAATAATTTTCTAATTAAGAAGGTACCTTTATCTTCCTGGCGATTCTTTTCTTTCAATTCCACACTTTCCCATTCTATCATCTTCTTTTCTATCTTGGAATATAACTTGCTCAGTTCTTTTTGTTCCTGATATAATCGTATAATCTTTTCTTCCAGGTTTTCTGCCCCGGTGGTAAAAAAATGTGAAAGGTTTTTAATAATGTTATGTTTTTGTTGATAATCATATAAAGCCCGCAAACCACAAAGGAAAGAGATCCTGATTTTATCCTTACGCTTTTCCCACCCTATTATTTTAATTAAACCTACTTCTCCTGTTGCAGCACAATGAGTACCACCACAGGCAGAACGATCAAAATCTTTAATTTCTACAATTCTCAATTGTTCATATTTCCCTTGCTTACTTCTAAATGTTTCTCCATTAGGTAACTTATCATCATTTTCTAAAAAATAACAATCAATTTTTCTATTTTCATAGATAATTTGATTGGATAAATTCTCTACCTCTTTTAGTCCTTGTTCATCAATATTAGTAGAGGCAATATCAACAGTACAAACATCATTACCCATATGAAATGATTCAGTATCTTTTTGCCATAGTTTCATTAAAGCCCCGGAAAGAATGTGCTGACCAGTATGCTGTTGCATATGATCAAAGCGATATGGCCAATCTATCTCACCAGTAATGGTATCATCAATACCAGCTGTTATTTCCTTTGCTAAATAATGTATTATTCTTCCTTCCCTTTCCTCTACCTCCCATACCGCTATCCCTTCAATTTCTCCCTTATCACAAATCTGTCCACCACCGGTAGGATAAAAACAGGATTGATTTAAGATCAGGGCATATCTTCCCTTAGCTCCATATTTATCAATAATACAAGCTGTAAACTTTGTTTGATAAGAGTTATAATGATATAGTCTTTTTGTTTCCAAAACTTATTCTCCTCTATTTCCAGATTTATTCTGTTTATTTTCTAATATTATTTATTCTTACAAAACCGTTAATCATAAATAAATCATAAATAATAAGAAGATGTGCTTTTATCTAATTTTACCACAAACAAAAAATTCTCCTGATATTAGTTCAGGAGAATTTTTTTCCAGACAGAAAAAATCATTAAGCCAATACTAACTCATCTTCTATGTATTCTTCTTTTCTTAATTTGGAAAATTGTTTTAATAGATAATCTATAGTTATATTTTCTCTCTTTTTGCCAGAAACATCCAGTATAATACGACCACGATCCATCATAATAGTGCGATTGCCGTATCTTAAAGCTTCCTGCATATTATGAGTAACCATTATAGTAGTCAGTTTCTTTTCTGTTACAATTTCCTGAGTAATAAGTTGTATCTTCTTACTAATCTCGGGATCGAGAGAAGCAGTATGCTCATCTAACAGTAATATTTTAGGTTGGAACATAGTAGCCATTACAATAGTCAAAGCCTGTCTTTGACCACCAGATAATAAGGATACTTTTTTAGTTAGCATAGCCTCCAATCCTAATTCCAGTTGAGCCAATATTTTCCGAAAATATTCTCTTCTCTTCTTGTTTAATCCCAAATTCAGTCCCCGTCCATAACGTTTAATAGCCAGAGCCAGGTTCTCCTCAATAGTCATAGAAGGGGCGGTCCCCATAAGAGGATCCTGAAAAACCCGACCAATATACCTTGCCCGATAATGTTCTGCTTTATTACTTAAATCCTCCTGGTCAATCTTTACCTTTCCCCTGTCCGGAAGGACAGTTCCCGCAATAATGTTTAAGAGGGTAGACTTACCAGCACCATTACTGCCAATGATAGTTACAAAATCTCCTTCCAAAATAGATAAATTAATACCCCTTAAAGCCTCAGTTTCATGAGAGGTACCTTTAGCAAAACATTTATAGATATCTATTAGCTGCAACATTATGCACTACCTCCTGTTTTTTATTTACCCTCTGTGCCATTGGCTCCATTACTGGTAATAATAGCCTTAATTCTTCCTCTGAATAGCGGAAAGGTCAAGGCCATTACTACCAGAATTACGGAAATCAATTTTAGATCTCCCGGTTGGAAGCCTAAGCGATATCCATAGCGCAAGGCTATCATAACGGTAGTACGATAAATAATCGACCCAACAATTACACTTATCGTCATCCATCCGATGTTCCCCATATTTCTTACTATACTGCGACCAATTATCACTGAAGCCAAACCAGCCACAATTGTTCCAATACCCATCCCTACATCAGCAAATCCCGAATATTGAGCAAAAAGAGACCCGGATAAGGCAACCAATCCATTGGAAAGACACAATCCTATAATTTTGGTAATTCTGGTATCAACACCCAGACTACGAATCATCTGTTCATTATCACCAGTTGCTCTAATGGCCATTCCAATTTCAGTTGCTAAAAAATAATCAAGTAAGAATTTTACTAATAGCACTACCAGAAGAAAGAGGATAGGAGTTAACTGATCTAAAGTAAATTGAGGTAACCAGGTTCTTATAACATTAAGAATAGTTACCTTTCCTAAAAGAGGGATGTTGGATCTGCCCATAATTCTCAAGTTAACAGAGTACAGCAAGGTCATAGTCAAAATACCGGAAAGTAAATTGGTAAATTTTAATCGAGTATGAAAAAAAGCAGTTAATCCACCAGCCAGTATCCCTCCTACTATAGCCCAAATAATAGCTAAAAAAGGATCACCACCAGCAAAGATTATTTTGGCGGTAATAGCAGCCCCTAAAGGGAAAGAACCATCAACCGTCAAATCAGGAAAATTTAATACTTGAAAAGTTAAATATACTCCCAGGGCCATTATGCCAAAAACAAAACCCTGCTCTAGGGCATGTAACAATAAACTCCAAGTCATTTTTGGTTAACTCCTTCCACTTTCTGATTACTCATTTTATTTACTACGCAGCCAGACAATTCCCTCATAGACAATAGAATCTGCTTCCTGCAATAGTTGTTCTGGAATATGCAACCTCAGTTGGTTAGCTATATCTATGTTTATCATAAAAGTTAAATCTTCAGGCTTTTCTAATTTTCCAATAGGTATTTCTGAAGGTTGCTTTCCCTGCAGTACTTGGACCGCCTTTTCTGCACTCTTTTGACCTAAGGTAAAATAGTCGATGCCAAAAGAAGTTAAAGCACCTTGTGGAACGAAGGTGGGATCAGCAATAATAATAGGAATTTTTTCATCCAGCGAAACCTTAACAATAGAGCTAAAAGCAGAAACTGCCACATTATCTGTAACGATATAGAATACATCAATCCTTCCCACCAGAGATTGAGCAGCCATTAAAACTTCATTAGAATTACTGGCCGTAACCTCTACTAATTCCAGTCCAAGTTTCTGGCAGACTTCCCGAGATAGCTCTACCTGTACCACTGAATTTGCCTCACTGGCATTATAGATAGTTCCCACCCGGGTAGCCTTCGGTAAAAATCTGGGAATGAGTTCTAGCTGTGCCTGGTTGGGGGCAGCATCAGACATACCAGTAACATTGTTCCCGGAACTTTCCCAGCTTCGGGCTACATTAGCAGCGACCGGATCAGTTATTGCTCCAATAATGATAGGTATATCACTGGTAACCTGAACAGTGGCTTGAGCAATGGGCGTAGAAATGGCCAGAATCATATCAACCTTATCATCTTTAAATTTTTGAGCAATAGAAATAGCATTGCTAAATTCTCCCTGTGCATCTTGAATATCATAAATGACATCCACTCCAGGAACATAGCCAGCCTGTTCCAAACCAAAAATAAAACCCTCTCGACAGGCATCCAAAGCGGGATGTGATACAATCTGGCTAACTCCTATCCTTAACTGTTTAGCAGAAATTGGATTGCTTAGCAGTAAACCTAAAAGAACAACTAAAGTAATGCCTATCCATACTTTCATTAAAATATTGTAATTTCTCATCTCATTTCCTCCTTTTAAAAATTATTTTATTATTACTTAAAATTTATTATTTTTTGTCTTATCTATTTCTTTTTCCATACCTCCTTTTCCATGATTTTCAAAATAAAAAACCACGAATGTTTTTACACACCCGTGGTTAGAAAGAAAAACCACAGGCTTTACTTGAGGTAAATGCCTGTGGTTAGAGGGGCTTTATCAAAGTTAATCTTTAATTAACTACTATCAAACCCGATAGGCACCTACCTCCGGATTATAATAGTAGTAATAATAGAAATTATTACAATTTAACATAGAAATTATCTTTTCTTTTCCATCTTTAAATTTATATTCTTATTTATTTTACTTAGTATCTTAATAAAAGTCAACCCATTTTTTGGAAATTTGAATCAATTTATCCCAATTTTTAATAATTAGAGCTGGAAAACAATAAAGTAAATATCGCACCCGCATAGTGGGTGACTTTAAGAATCCTGGAAAGGTGGTTTTTTATGGTTAAACAAAAAATACTTAGATATTAAATATCAGCCGGGCATTTTCAGTAGTAATCTGGGCAATTTTTTCCACCGTTTCCCCTTTTATCTGAGCAATTTTTTCAGCAATTAGTGGTATATATTTCGGTTCATTCGGTTTACCGCGAAAAGGATGAGGAGTTAAAAAGGGGGCATCGGTTTCTAATAATATCCGGTCTAAAGAAACTTCTTGTAACACCTGTACCAATTTTCGAGCATTTTTAAAGGTAACTACTCCTCCTATGCCTAAATAAAATCCTTTATTCACACAATATTTAGCTAAATGCCAGTCTCCTGAAAAACAGTGTAAGACTACCTTTCTTCCCTGCGCTTTTTCGGCTAAAATTTTCATAGTTTCTTCATGGGCTTCCCGGTCATGAACAATAATCGGTAAATTACATTTATGTGCTAATTCAATCTGCTTGCTGAAGGCAATCTCTTGGACTTCCGGGGAGCTATGTTTATAATAATAATCTAGACCTATCTCTCCAATGGCAATATTCTTAGGATGAGCAATCATCTTTTCTAATATGCTCAATTCTTCTTCTTTTAATTTTTTACTTTCATGAGGATGAAATCCCAAAGCAGTATATACATTATTAAATCGCTCGGCATAAGATATATTTTCACGTCCGGACTCTATATCCACTCCAATGGTAATAATTTTAGTAACTCCTTTCCTTCCGGCTTCCTCAATTACTTCCTTTACCTCTCTCCTCATCATATCAAGATGAGCATGTGTGTCAATAAATTGAATTATTTTTTTACCCTCCCTTATAATATTGTGATAACAGATATATTCTCCCTAACTATTGCTTAGTTTAACTTATAATTTACTTTATTGCCATGGTTTTTCAGATTTGTTCTTAATTTTTCCTTGTGGGGTATGAGCATTTTTTTCAATCAAATATAATTCCTTTTCAGTCAGTCCAAAATAATGACCAATCTCATGCATAACTACCCGTTTTATATTATTTTTTATCTCTAATCTATTACCGCCACTCTTACCAAGAATTGGTTTACGAAAAATAAGAATTCTATCTGGTAGAACATTGCGATAATGTATCCCTCTGCGCGTAATCGGGACACCTTGATAAAGGCCCAGTATGGAGTATGGAGAACGATGACCTAATTGTTGTAAAATATTAGGGTCGGGAAAATCTTCAATATGGATAGTGATATTTTCCATCCTTTTTCGAAAATATTGCGGTAATTCGGCAATCGCCTCAATTACCAATTCCTCAAATTCTTTTTCCTTCATAACATTAATATCAATCCTTTAGGGCTTTTTTCATACTATCTATAAATTCATCGATCATTTCTAAATGATATTGTTTTTTAATATCACGATTGGTAAAATTCATTACTGCTATGGGCTTTTGGCCGGTTAATTGCTCTACAGTTAAAAAAATGTTACTGGGATTAGAGCCTAAACTGGTAGTAAAAAAGGCTATCCTGGGAAATTTTCCTTGATATTCCTGGCAGAAACTTTTTATTGGTGAGCACATATGACCAGCCCAAATGGGTGTTCCAATAATAATTAAATCATACTGAGAAGGATCTCTGGTTAATTGCTTAATGGGGATATTTCTTTGCAAATAAGACTCATTTCCACTAATTAAAAACCCCAACAGACCCTTTCTATTTTTGTGGTCTATTATCTCTTCTATTTCTGCTCCCATTTTTCTCCCTATTAGCTCAGCAATTTTTCTGGTATTTCCGGAACGGGAATAATACACTATCAAAATCTTCATAATATACTTCCTCACTTTTTATTTATTATCAAAATAGAGTAAATTCAAATACAATCATCTATCTATCCATCTTCTCTTCCCCGTTCTTATTAAAGCCTGGCCTTGAGTAGTATTATTGACCAAACCTTGCAACCACTCCAGTTTCTCTCCGGGAAGCAAAGCCACAAGATTTACCTTCTCTCCATACTTTAGATCATCAATCTTTCCAGAGGCACTCTCAACTGCTTGTAAGATTGCACCTAATGAGTTATAGGGAATTTCTTCTATCATAAATTCCTGGAAGGCATATTTCTTTTTCTTACCTGCCTGTTGTAAGCCCATTCTTGCTGTATCTCTATAGGCTTTAATCAATCCACTTCTACCTAATTTGATACCTCCAAAATAACGAACCACTACCACCAGAACATTACTTACCCCCTCCTGTTTAATAGCCTGTAAGATAGGAAGACCAGCACAATGAGAGAGTTCACCACCATCAGAAAATTGTTCCCTTTCCTCATCCTGGTACACCAAGTGATAAGCCCAGCAATGATGAGTAGCATCAGGATATTGATTTTGAACCAATTTCAGAAAAGACCTTACCTCTGATTCACTTTCTATCCCCTGGATCAGGGCAATAAAATGACTCTTTTTTATGTTATGCTCAAATTTAATACTATGGTCTACAGTTTGAAAATTTCCCCTGACTTCCATAAATAAATACCAATTAAGAGGACCATCTCTGGTGATATTTTTGAAAACACTCCCCAAACTGTTTCTGAGTAGAACGAGAATATATTAACAATACCAGTGTCTGTTCCATACTATCCTGTTGGTATCTTATAAAGACCCGATAATCAGGCGGAGATAGAATGGACAAAATAGATTTTTTCCTGGGTGATAGGTTAATTTCTATAACCGAACTCCAGGGGATTTGAAATTGCCTGGTCACGCCACCATATTCATTTTCTCCTCCTCCCAGCAAAGATGTCCACCAATTTTTCTTAGGAAAGGTCTGAAAATAAAATGAGGTATCAGTGTAATACAATAACCCCCAGGTTCTCTCCTGGAAACCACTGTATCCCCCCAGATATTCACTCATATCTTTTCCCCTGATTTCCTCCCCAATCTCTTTTTCTTTCTCCTGCCAGTATTTTACTACATCTTGCTTGATATTCTTCTTCAAAATTCCCTCCTTAACTTATAACTTAAAAAAATAAGCTGCAGAAAAAATAATAAAAAATACTTAAATTTCATGGGATGATAAGATATGCGCACCGGCCTTTTCTAACTCTAAATACTCTCGGGCAATTTCCTGTTCATCTTTAGAAAAATTAGCAATAGCATCCCTGATCAGAAAGACTTCAAAACCCTCCTGCAAGGCATCCAGGGCTGAGGATTTTACACAAAACTCCAGAGCAATTCCACAAATATACAACTTTGAGACACCTCTTTGTTTTAGATAAGCAGCAGGTTTAATATTGGTTGCCTCAAAGGCCGAATATCCATCATCCCTATCTCCAGTACCTTTATGAAATACCTGATTAATTTTTTCTCTTTGCAGATCGGGAGGAAATTCGGCGCCTTTACTTTCTGCCACACAGTGCACCGGCCACTTTTCAAAATGAACTGAATGCCGGGGATGCCAATCCTGAGTAGCTAATACTATCTCAAATTTATCCATCAACTTATTAATAACAGGGATAACCGATTCCGCATCTGGTACAGCCAAAGCTCCACCCTTTATAAAATCATTTTGTACATCAACAATCAATAATGCCTTCATCTTATTACTCCTCCCCTATTCCTTAATAATTTCTGGTTGTATCTTCTTTTCTATTGCTAAAAATATCTCTTTATATATATTCTGGGCAAATGAAGCCGCTCCCTCTCTGATAGCAGGCACTTTTTCCACTGCCCCTGGATCATTGGCAATGGCCATTAGTGAAAAATAAGGTGGAAGTTGAAATCCTTTATTCACATTTAAAGCACCTATTAGTTGCATAGCAACATTTTCGCTACCCGAATTCCCTGAAACAATAATCGCAAAGATAGTCTTCTGACGGAAATCCATCCTCTTGTAAAGAACGGTCAAACGATTAATAACGGCCATCATTTTCGCAGAAAGGGCATCATTATAATTAGGACATAACCAGATTAAATAATCTGCTTTTTCGATAGCTGGTAATATCTCCTGAATCACAATCCCGCCATAAAAACAACTATTCATTTCACTATAATGCTGGCAAGTTTTATAAAGACAACCCCTACAATCAACTATAGTACCATTTTCAATATATCTCTCCTCTAAGTGTAACCTTCTATCCCCCGGGAAATATCCCTTTACCATTTGCCAGAGCATCATAGTATTGGAAGTCTTTTTAGGATTAGAATAAAGCACCAAAATTTTGGGTTCAGTAATGATATTAATTCTATCCTGCATTAGTCTCCAGACCAAATCATGAGACATTTTTTGGTAAATATCAACCAACGGTATTTTTAAGGTTTTTTGCCAAGTTAAAAAGTTATTTAAATTAGCAACGGCCTCAGTTACAGAATGTCCTATATAACGACAACCCAATTGATTAGTATGTAATATAATACGATAAGCAGTACTTTTAGTCCACAACTCCAGTGGACTTTGAATAATGATAGCAGCAGCTGAACTTTCTAATGCCTGGGAGCCTCTGGCGCTTATTACTTGTAACATATACTCCAGAGCAATATTAATTCCATATTTATTTAATTCTACTGCCCATAAGATCTTTTTATTCTGTAAAGATGGTAAATCTTTTCCCTTTCTATAAAATTGACTTCTATACCCCTGAACTGCTTCTCTAATTATTTTTCTGAATGATAAAGAAGTCTCTCCGGGCATTAAAACCATTAATTCACTCATCTATTTCTCCAGACAATTAGCCTGTTTTTTTATATTGGCATAACTCTTCTTTAAATCAGTAAGAAGTTCCTGGGAAAGGTTAAATTGTTCCCACTCTAAACCAACTGGTGTTTGACGATTTCGAGAACCCCAGAAAATTCCACCTAAGAATCCAGCACTATAATGCCATTCCCCTTCCATTAAAGCTACCAGGGAAAGAGCACCTGAGGAAATAGCTGGTGCAATATAAGGTTTAAAGCCAATTTTTCTCAACTCCATATTAGCTTGCAATACCTTTTCAGTTAAGTAACGTGACTTTTCCTGATCATATTGTTCTACATTATCAGCTACTACTAAATAATTACCATGAGGCCCAAAAACCCTTCCCTTATCTAAGTAAGTTCTTATAGATTCTTCTTGCTCAGCAAAATAAGCAGCCCGACCATGCATAACACCTAATCCAAATCCTCTAATTTGGTCAGCAGCAAGACCTTTTCCATCTAATTTTCCTTCCTCATTGCGATTACTGGCTAAAAATGCGCTCTGACACAGTAAATCAACCGGGTCAGAGACAACGGCAAAAATTCCATTAAAATTATTTTTTCTAGCTCTCTGGGCATAATAGTTAATTATTCGAGAATTGGCTTCTAATTGCATCATCCGGACATCTTTAACTTCCTTCTCCGGTTCTGGAACTCCCATCGAGATACAAAATACTACCAGATCTGCTTGAAATATTTCCTCAGGTTTTAATATCCTTACTGGAGGAAATTTTCTCTTCCCGGAACCATCGATAATCTGGTTGGCCTCCTGCTCCCAGCGCATCATAGCTTTCTCATTTGTATCGAATATGCCCATTCTATTGACCATTTTTTCACCCAGGGTACGTAAAGCAATTAATAAAGTTCCTCCCACATTTCCCAATCCTACAATATTAATATCCCATTGCTCTGGTACCATCCAGTCTAATCTATCTTTCCAGCGAGGGGAATTATAATTACAAAGACCGACTTCTCTTTTTGCGATTTTTTTAATAATCCAGGCTGGAAATTCAGATAATCTCTGTTTAAAATTATCAGGTTTTTGCAGGATATTAATTTCTTGCCTCTTGTTCAATAACTGATCCGGATGAATTAAAACATCCAAGGAGCTGAATTTCTGCCAATCTCTTTTTTGCAGGTAATAAATAAATTTATTTCTTTTTAAGTCAGGACATTCCGGTTCCATTCTCTGAAAATTATCCACTTTCAGCATGGAAAAAAGTATTTTTCTATGGAATCTATAAAAATAAATCATAATTCTTCCCCTCTTATAGTAAATTCCTGAGAATAGGGAAAACGTAACAAATCTCCTTGCTTATTCCTGGTCCCTTTTTCCCAAATTCTACGTAACAATTCCAAATCATTTTCTAAATACATAGAGGTTGATAAAGAAAGATTGTAATTCATATTCTTACCATGATCCGGAAATCGTGGATAAATCAGCACTTCACCTAAATTATTTAAAGTAAGTTTACGATGATAATTGGCCTGATACTCCTCTTCTAAGGCCTTAATAATCTCAATAGTGTTTACAATACATATTTCTGAAAATCTATAAATTGTTTCTAAGTCTACCCCTTTTAAAAAAACAGGATAGGCATATGGTAGAATCATATTGATTGATCTAACCAGACTGCCTTGATCAGGTTCCGGTCGGTACAATCCATCACCTCCCAGAAAAGGACATAAATCACTTTCGTTAAACCATACTCGAAGATTTGGTATAAAATAAGCACTATCAACCGAACGATTATAGATCATAGCCAGTTCTTTACCTCTGGCGGATAATAAACCCACTATTATTTTATGCACGGTAATATTTTCTTTATTCAATATCGGGCTCAAGGCTTTGAGGCGGTAACCCTTATGAAGTAAATCATCAATCAACAAGACTGGTCGATTAAAGGATTTAATCATTTTAACCTGATTTTCTAAGCTCATATAGTAGCCATAAGAATCTATCTTAAAATGCTTCATATCCGGTGTAAATATCTTATCAGTATGCAGGGATTTGGTAACAGTATTGGGGACCACCATTTTATGTAAAATCTTTCCAAAGGGAACACACATCAGCGGTCCTAATTGTCTATTATCGTCCTGTTCAGTTGGGACACCATTTTCTTGACAAATTTTAGCTACGATGGACTGGTTAATCAAATCAATATCAAAGGGGATTAGCAAATGTCCGGGATATAGTTGGGTCATAACCTTCTGTAACCTCTGTCGAGCAACAGTGATTGTCTCTAAAATTCGGACTTGGTGAATAAATGGTTCCTTAATTAAAGTTTCTAAGTCTAAACTGATGGTACAGGGCTTACGAATATCTACAGTCATTATGATAGGAAAAGGAGTATTAGTTATTGGTAATTTGGTAAAACCAAAAAGTTCCAGGGTATTTTTAAGTTCATAATTATCAGTTTCCGGGAGCATATTTTTAAAAACAGCATAGTCATAATCCTTTTTGATACAGAAGGCCAATGCTTCAGTTAAGACTATCTGTTTAAAATTTTTAAACCTGTTCTTATTGCCAATTTTTTCATTAACAAATACTCCATCAATTATAATAGTACGTCCACTGGCTATATCACGAATATACTGGGAAATAATATTATCCTCAAATTCATAATAAAATTCACTTGCTCGAACCCAATGTACAGCTGCAAATCCCAATATTCCCCCATTTTTATGCGTATCCTGTAAAATTATAAGCCGAGGATTTAGTTTCTGTTTAAACTTTTGTAAACTCTTTAGAGCTACCCTTCTCATTTCTTCCGGGAATATCTCCCGAACTAATCTTTCCAAAAAGGAGTCTTCAAAATGTTCCACTACCTCTATTTTGGTATACACCTTCTGTAATGTTGATTTATACTGAGGTTCTCTTTGATACAAGCCCATTTGATAAATATAGCGCTCTACTAAAGGATCAACCAGATCTGAAATATCGCGATGTTCATCAATATTCTTCCTGATCTGGCTGGAACTGATATCTTCAAAAGGCGCCTCCAGAGTGAGATGAATAATTCCAGAGTTAAATTTACTGATAATTTGTTGATATCTTTTCTGTTCACTTTCTGAGAGATAATATTCTTTTCGGCCGAAAATAATATGAGGGAAATTAAAAATCAGGCTATTATCTTGCCCTTCCTGGTAAGCAGAAGCATTTAATAGAACATCGCTCCCGGCTACAATATATATTATAAAGTCTGGAAACTTCTTCCGGAGGTCCTCTAAATCTAAGGGATTGGCAATATTACTGGGCAAGTTTTCTGGATAGAGATAGACATTTAATTCATCAGCAATAGACATATTAATTATTTGTTTACGAAATAAATGGGGTTGAGTTCGTTTAGACCAGGAAAATTCATCTACTGATAAGAATACTTCCATTCCTAATTTCTCAATCTCTTTGACTATCTGTTTATGGCTCAAGGAAAAGGGATCAAAGGTACCAGGGAAAAAGGCAATAGATCTGGGAACCGAAAGGCTCATAGCCCCTTCATAAAAATGGTAATTGGCAATAAAAATATAAATCTGATGTAAAGAAACTGCATTAACAAAAAACAACAGGTTATCCTGATAAGCAACAGGAGTAATCAAATTCAGTAATTTTTTGGCAATAAGTCTGAAGATCTTTTCCTTTTCATTTAAGGAAAGATGGTCGGAGGCAAATATTTCTTTACCTATAACTCCAGAGGTAACCCTTCTGACCATAGGATTATGATGAGCTAATCCATTCATTAAAATTCCCAGCATTCGATTTAGCCTTTTTTGATACACATCTGGCTTTTCTCCATATCTATTCTGATAGGGGGCATAGCGGCTAATGGCCACTGCAATGGTACGAATAAGCAGGGTGCAGTTCCATTGGTCTGCAATCTTTATCTTTTCCTCCAAATCAGCAATAAATTCATCAATCTCGCGCGGCGGTAAAAATGGAATAGATTGACCTAAATAATAAGGAATATATTTGGTATAATGATAGTCATCTATTTCCAAAGCTTTTAATAGTTCAATAGCAATATCATTCTTCTGTTCTACGGTTAAATAGGGAATAATGTTTATCAGGGCATTACCAGCGTAGATACGAATTGATTCATGGCTGCTCACCTTTAAGATATTACAAAAATGCAGTGCAGTATAGACTGTCTCCTCTTTATTTTCTATTGCTCGTTCTTTGAGCATATCAATCTGAATTTTCTTAATAATGGCATCGGTGGAAGACTTCAGATTATTCAAATACATTCGATCAATCTTTTCTTCATCCTGCTGGCAATACCGATGAAAATGATCTTCTAACTTTGCATCTAAGGCTAATTTTCGGATAATCTTATATTTCAGATAATTTTCTGCCGGAACAAGAGAACAATCCAGCCTTGCTTGTAAAAGAGAAAAACACTTTTGGCGAAAGGGGTCCTTCTCCGCTACTTTATCTAATATTTCATTTATAACCTCAAGGGCAATAATAGATAGGTTGTATTCTGGATGAAAAATAAATTTAGTAATAAAATCACTAAAGGTCGGAGCAAAGTTCTCTTCCGGAAGGATGGGAATGCTTTTTAGAGCTTGTAATAAACAAATAATATGATTCCGGCTTAACTGTAGATTTATTTGTTTTTGATAAAAATTTTTGATAATAGACAGATATTGAGCTTTCTGTCTTACTGGACTATGTTCAAATAAGGTCTCCAGCATAAGGGGTAGATTATCTCGCAATCTACTCTGGTTCAGTTCAGAGGTCTTATGTGACGGTTCCAGGAATAAAACAAGATACTTTTCCAGCAATTCTGTACTTCTCATCCGGGGTGTATTTAGAGGTCTATCTTCAGGAATTTCTTTCCGATATTGTTCATCAAAATTGGCAATAAGATAACCAATGAGTTTGGCGCTTCTTCTTCTCACCCCTTCTTCTGGAAAGATAAGTTGTTCATATAAAAAATTTAATACTAACAACTTCTCATTCTGGTTAAGATAGGCGGTATAATCGGAAAAAATCCTCAAATATTCCTGAATATTTTGCCAGCTTCTATCACTCCTGGCCGTTTCTAATATCGAGTTAATAGAATTTTCATTCCTCAGCTGGTACATCAACTGGAAACTGTGTTCCAGAGAAAGATACTTAATCTGTTGAATTACCTCATTACCATGCAGGAGGGCAAAATACCTTTCCTTTCTTATCGGTTGATAATCTTTAGCCGGCAAGGGATGTGCCTTTATTTCTACTCCTTTTTCCTTTAGAAAATCTTCAAAGTCCTTTAGCTTTTCAAACACCCTGCGATATCTTCGCTCCTTAACTTCATCTACATTATCTAATTTATTCAGGATAATTTGAAAAGATTCTTTTAGGTTATGGATAAACATCTCATTATTATCTTCTCTATTCTTGACCCGAAAATCAGAATAAATCAGAATCAGTGACTCCAGAGAAAGGTTTTCTAATTCTAAATCCCATACGGAGTGATTGACGGCAATATGCCCGATATAAGGAATATTTTGTCGCTGAAACCACTTATCAGTATAATAATAGTGTAGATAGGGAACCCTTTTCTGCTCCCGGTAACGACATCCATATTTTCCAATATCGTGACCGGCAGCTGCGCCAGAAATTACCCCTAAATCAATAGGAAGTCCCAATTTTTTTATCTGCCTGGCAATGCTTAAGGCCAGAGCATGAACACCACAGACATGCTCCAGGGTATTAAATCTATACATCTCTTTACTTAAGGACATCATTTCATAGACAAAAAGAGAGTTAAATGCCTTCAGAAAATTACTATATTCCTCAGCTTGCTCTAAAGCCTTAATTTCCTTAGCTGTTAAGAAAGTAAGTGGATATTGAGCAAGAAAGGACCTTTTATCATTTTGTAACTGCCAGGGAAGGAAAAAACGATAAGTCAATAAAAAAAGAGAAAATAGCTTTCTATGAGCTAAAGAGAGGGAGTCCAGCTCTGGTCTACTTTCTGGAAAAGAGAGGTATTGACAGAAATGATAAATATTCTTTAAACATTTTTCCCTACTCTCCACCTGGCCAATATCCAATATTCTCTTCCAAAATAAATCCAATATCTTTACTGCACTAAAATTCTTCTGATCAATCACTTCTAACAACTTTTCTCTAAAATCATCATCTTCTTGTAATGATTGAATATCTTCCTGATTAAGTTCATAAAGCATTAACTGATTGCGTTTTGCCAGTTCAGTAAATAATTGCTCAATTATTATTTCACTCATACTTATCCCATCAATAGTAAAGATAATTAACTGAAAACGATTATAATTATTATACAATATTTTACTATCTTTAGTCTGTTAATCCAACCCTGGTCATTAAAAATAAGAACAAATACCTTTGGTTTTAAGCTAAAGATATGGTAAAATATTTTACCATATTTTTCTTTTGTCTTACCTAAAAAGATAATATTTTTTTTCTAAGAAAAAATATATGTTAAAATATAATTTAGAGTAGAAGATTTTTAACAATTATTGTTTTTAATTAAGTTACTTAAAAATAATAAGTAGTATGGTCGGGATAGTGGGAGTGGAAAAATATTTTTTAATAGCTGATAATGTCTAAAGCCGTTTCTGGAGAATTTTCTACATTATTCTAAAAATTACGGTTGATATTGTATTTTTGCCCTTAAGAAAAGAGATAATTTATTTTTACATATTAATTTGGAAATAGAAAGGAAGATAAGGTTATGCCCAACTATACTTATCAATGTCAGGACTGCAGTTCTGTTTTCGATATAAGAGCATCTATTAAGGAAATGGAAAGGGGCAATTTTTCCTGTACAAAATGTGGGAGTAAAAATATTAAAAGATTATTTAACGGTTTTGGTTTTTGGAAAAGCACTGGAGCTTCAACTTCCAGTAGCTCAAGTTGTGCCAGTTGTAGAGGTGGAAATTGTTCCACCTGTCATTAATGACTATAAGCTATTTTATTTAGTTACCTTTTTTAACAAACTTGCCAGTTGAAAAAGGAGGGTACTTTAGTTATCGGTGGTCCTTAAAAGACCACATCATCAGAAAAGTATCACCAGGATAAGGAGAAAAGGAAATGAAAATTGCTCGGGTATCAGAAATACAAAATATGGATCAGGAAGCCATACAAAAATATGAAATAAGTGATGAATTATTAATGGAAAATGCCGGATTGGCGGTATATTATACCTTAGCTCGAGAATTTAATATTAAAAATGCCCACTTTTTTCTTTTTTGCGGAATTGGTAATAACGGTGGAGATGGTCTGGTAGTAGCCAGACAGCTTCATTCTTGTGGTGCCTATGTTAAGATCTGTTTTTTAGATAACCCCGAAAAGTTTACCGGTGCAGCCCAAAAAAACTGGCAGATAATTAAAAAATTTAATTTACCAATATTTATAAGTCCTTCCCCGGAGGAATTAAATTCCTTAATAAATCCTGGAGATATTATTATTGATGCTATATTTGGTACCGGCTTGACCAGGGACATCTCAGGATACTATTACTCCATAATCCAATTAATAAATGAAAAAGACAATCAGGTTATCAGTATTGATATTCCTTCCGGTATAAATGGTAATACTGGTCAAATTATGGGTATTGCTATCAAAGCCGATTATACCATAACCTTCGGTTTACCCAAAGTAGGAAATGTACTCTATCCTGGCTATTACTATGGGGGAAAATTGTTCCTCTCTCATATCTCTTTCCCTTCCACAATTTATGATAATGATCGACTCAGTATTCAGATAAATACACCATTAGTTTTACCCCAGCGCCAACCTGAAGGATATAAAGGAACCTTTGGTCAGGCCCTCTTCGTTGCTGGTGCACCGAACTATTATGGTGCTCCTTATTTTGCTTCTTTATCTTTCCTTAAAGCCGGAGGTGGTTATTCACGTCTGGCTGCTCCTGCCACTATTATTCCTTCTATTAGCAGTAAGGCAAGTGAGGTTGTTTTCCTGCCCCAAAAAGAAACAAAAATGGGCACCATAGGATTAGAGGCTTTATCAGAATTGTTAACATGGTCAGAAAAGATGGATATTGTTATTGTCGGTCCTGGTCTTTCCTTACAAGAAGAAACCCAATCTTTGATCAGGAAGTTAATCACTATGATAAAAAAACCCTTGCTCATTGATGGAGATGGTCTTACTGCCTTGAGCCAGGATATTTCTATTATAACCGAACGCTCATATCCAACCATACTAACTCCGCACCCTGGTGAGATGTCCCTCTTAATGAAAAAATCTATCTTCCAAATCAAAAAAGATCCAGTTGGTATAGCAGAAGAATTCTGTACCAACTATCCGGCTATTCTGGTATTAAAAGGGGCACATTCCATCATCGGATTACCCTCCGGCCAAATATATATTAATATGACTGGAAATAGTGGTATGGCTACTGCTGGTTCCGGTGATGTACTAACCGGTACCATAGCAGCCATGTTTACCCTGGGTTTACCAATTGAGTGGGCAGTAAGAGAAGGAGTCTTGGTTCATGGTTTAGCTGGTGATTTAGCTGCCGATCAAAAGGGACCAGATGGAATTACGGCTCAGGATATTTTAGATTATTTACCTCTGGCAGTAAAGAGAATTCGAGAGGGAAATATCACTGAAAACCAATCTGACCTTATAGGAATTAGAAAAATTATATAAAATTGCTAATGGTAAAGACATCTCCCCATATAATTATTTTTTCCCTAAAGAAATCTCCCATTCTGACAAAAAATCTTCTATACTCATCATTGTTCTATCCTTTTCCCTTTCAGCAACACTCTTTTCCTGTACTGCCTCAACTATCCATCTTTCATTGACATAAATTAATTGTTGAACATAATCCAGCTGGTAGCTATGGCCAATCTTTTTCACACTAAGAGGAAAGCCTTTTTCTTGAAAAACCCTTCTGATCGAATATCCTAACTTTACTTCTTCCCGCTCTGGCAGTACCTTAAGATTTCCATAACGATTATCCCAGGATTTCACCCTCCAATTACTTCCAAAATAAATCGGTGAATGATGGTAATAGAAAATAAATTCCTCTTCATCTACTTTGTCTGGAATTCCCATAACTTCTTGAACTTCCTTTACTGTAAAACCAATTTTAACAGGTCCAGTTCCCACTTTTTTCACCATAAGGTTTTCCTCTTGCCAAAAGAACACCGCATCTATTGAGGACCAACCTGCTGCTGTGGTTTTTTCTCCTTCTACCAACTGACTGCTGTCAGCAGAAGTACAGAGCAACATTACCAGTATCACTACTAACACCATTATCTTTTGTTCTGTTTTCATACTCCCCGGACCTCCTGATATATATTTTTTATTAATTATACATATTATCTCTTACACTTATTAACTCTAACTAAAGAAATAATTTTGCCCATAACAGTTGTGATTATATCAATTTAATATCAATTAAACCTATACCAGATATTATGGTAAGGTAAATTTTCTTTTCCGCATTATAAAAGGCTTTATTATAATAAAAATTGTTAATATGACTAAAACCATTGCAATTTATCTTATTCAATGCCCCGCTAATCCAAATTCCCACTCCCCTATCCTGAGAAAGATTAATAGTGGTATGCCCAATTCCACCAAATAGATAAATATTTATATTATCCGGATAATCACCAGTCAAATCTAGAATGGTATCACCTGTACCTAAGACTGCTTTCAAACCAGCCAAATTAATAGAACTGAAATCCAGATGATTTTCCCCACTACCCATAATTACATCTAAGGAAAGGGGAACCATCATATTAAATAAAAAAGACCAATTATTAATTAAAGGACGAAAAATATTTTTTTCCTTTTCCTGAAAAATTTTTAGCTTTCCTATTTCATTTTCCACCTGATAATCAATCTGAGGAAGCCAATATTGTAAATTATACTCTAGGTGAGATAGAAGTAATGATGATTGATTTTCCCCCTGAAGAAAAATATTTCCTTGATATAGAGCAATAGTAACATCAACCTTTTGAGCTTGGCCTAATTCAACAATAATTGTTTCAGAAATTAATTCACCTTTATCCCAGCAACTAACCAGTAATAACCAAAGAAGAGTGATTATGGTCAGAAAAAAATATTTAAACCATTTCTTTTTGTTCATTATTCTTCTCTAATTATCTTTTTTAATTTTAGGAAAGCACATCTCCAATAAATATACTGTATCCTCATATATTTAGGATAATAAATAGTGTTTTAAATATTTTCCAACTGTTCCAATAGCTCAGCAAATAAATTTAAGCAATCCTTAAGATAATCAGAAGCAGTTAAATCTATACCTATATTGTTTAAAATGGACAATGGATAATCAGAGCTTCCCCGTTTGAGAAGATCATGATATTTTATCCTCCAGGATGTTCCCTCCTGGAGTATTTTGCCAGAAAGGTTAATAGCCAGGGCAAAACCAGTGGCATATTGATAAACATAGTAATGATTAAAAAAATGTGGTATCCTAGCCCATTCTAAACTGATCTCTCTATCTATTATAACGTTATCTCCATAATATAGGCGGTTTAGTTCAGCATATTGCTGATTAAAAACCTTAGCAGTAAGCGCTTCTCCTTTTTCCTGAACCTGATGTATTAAAAGTTCAAATTGAGCAAACATTACTTGTCGAAAGAAAGTGGTTCTAAACTGTTCCAGAAAATGATGCAGAATCACAATCTTCTTTTTGTTATCCTTACATTGATTAAGAAGATAATAAGTCAATAATACTTCATTAACTGTAGAGGCAATTTCAGCTAAAAAGGTAGAAATATCACTATAGACAAAGGGCTGATTCTTGTTGGTGAGATAACTATGTACCGAATGACCTAATTCATGAGCGAGAGTATAAACATCTTCTAGTGTACCTTGATAATTCATTAAAATAAAGGGCTTACTACCATAACTACCGGTAGAATAAGCGCCACTGGTCTTCCCATCATTTTCATAGACATCAATCCATCTTTCCCGAAAACCTTCTCTAATAATAGCTAAATATGTTTCCCCTAAAGGTTTCAGGCTTTCTAAAACGATTTGCTGGGCCTCTGGATAATCCACTGAAAACTTTTCTTCTACTAAGGGTGCATATAGATCGTACATACCCAATCGTTCTAAATGTAAATAATTACACTTTAAGCGAATGTACTTATGAAGCAAGTGTCTATAATTATAAACCAGATCAATTAAATTGGTATACACCACAACTGGTATATTATCTTTAAATAAGGCTGCTTCAAGACTACTCTGGTATCTTCTTACCGTACTATAAAATTGATCCTTTTTTATACTTCCCGCTAATAAACCGGCATAGATATTACGATGCTGCTGGTAAACCTGATAGTATTTCTTATAGACCAAGCGACGAAATTCTCTTCTCTTATCCCTCAATAGAGAAATGAAATTACTATGTGTTATTGGAGTTAAGGTGCCCTCTTCATCTTTTATTTTGGGAAAACGAAGATCAGCATAGCTCAATAATTCATAAGAATATTCAAAAACTTGAGCCATATCCCCACTTTGAGCGATGATTAACTCTTCCTCTGGTGAAAGAATATGTTTTTTCTTTCGATAGATACTTTCCAGATAGTGCTGATAGACTCTTAATTGCTTATTTTCCTTCATCCAGCTATATATTTTATCAAAATCTAATGATAGAATCCCCGGTTCTAGAAAAGAGAGGTGTTCCTCTACTTTAGTTAACAAAATTCCAGCCTGATAAAAAAACGATTGATAAAGATTATTTTTATTATTTTCATCCTTGCGCATATGCGCATAGGTATAGATTTTTTGAATTAATTTGCCTATTTCGTCTTTTAATTGCAGGCAACCTAATAATGAGTTGGCTCCCCGAGAAAAATTATTTTTCTCTTTTTCCAGCCTGTCCAGCAAATTTGTTACCTTAAGACAATCCTCTTTCCACAGCTCATCCTGACTATATAGAGAATCAATATCCCAGCAAAACTCTTTGGGAATTTGTTCTCTAATTATTCTCTGCTTTTTACCCTGAGAATTTTTTTTCTGCAAAAATTTCATCTGAACAACTCCTTAAAATAAGTTATAATCTGTAATAGCGAGCATAGTATATAATATATAGAGTTTAGTAGATAATGAGTGGTTTATTGGTACGCCTTAAATATGGGAATAACCTTATTCTTTATCTTTGGGTTTAAAACTAGTATATCTTTTTGCCATAGGTCAAATGGTTCCCCATCAATTAATGTTACACTGGCTCCTGCTTCCAGAGCTATTAATACACCGGCAGCCATATCCCAGGGTGAAAGTTTATAATGCCAGTAACCATCTAAAACACCCGCACCTACATAGCAAATAGCCAAACTAGCACAACCCATAAATCGAAATAAGAACAGATTTTCTTGAAGTAAGCGTTGGGTGATAAGAATATTCTTGTTATAATAATCAGGTTCATGACCCCAATCTGAGGCTAATAATTGATATTGACCAGAGTTATCTGTATTTTTTATCTTCCGACCATTGCGATAAGCACCAGCTCCTCTACGGGCATAAAAAATGTCGTGACGAAGTGGGTCATAAACTACACCACAGAAGGGTTTATTATCTCTCCAATAACCTATAGATACAGAAAAAAAGGGTACCTGCTTGACGAAGTTTAAGGTACCATCTAAGGGATCAATAAAGAAGGCTTGTTCTATTATTAATATATCACTAACTTCTTCTCAAATTATAGGGATAGTGGAAAATCTACTGGAGAGTTCATCAACAATTATTTTTTGCGATTGCTTATCCACATTAGTTACCAGGTCATGATGGTCATTTTTTTCTGATACGGTAAAATCTCTATTCTCATAATAATGGCGAATAAAATTGCCTGCTTTGAGAGAAACACTGATTAGACTTTCCAGCACATCATATCTCATTATTTTCCCTTTCTAAATCTAAAACAATTTTCAAATTAGCCTATTGCTAATAAACCTTACTTCTACTTTACTTTTTGCCTTACACTTCTAATTCATTTTGCTTAATGAGATGTTTGACTCTACGAATATCCTTTTGTAACTCATCCAACTTTTGTTTTATCTTATACCACAAGTTATCCTGTCTACTTTCCATATTAGAAAGTTCCATTTCTGCCAGGAGCAGATAAAATTTGTGTTTAATCTTATTTAAATCAGCTAAAATTTCATCAAGTTGAAATTCCTTGTTACTATCCTTTATCATTCCCTGAGTGATAATTTCATTATCTTTGACCTGAAAGGTTTCGCCAATAACCGGGATATAGGTATCAAAACCTAACTTTTGTTTGAGTTGCTCAGCAAAACATTCTGATTCTTCCTTTTCCCCATGTACTATAAAAACCTTTTTCGGTTTATTTTTTAATCCTTTTATCCACCATAATAACTCTTCTTGATCAGCATGCGAAGAAAAACCATCGAGATGATAAATCTCCGCCTTTACCTCAACCATTTCGTCTAATATATCCAGATACTTTTCTCCGCTGACTATTCTTCTGCCTAATGTTCCTTCAGCCTGATACCCAACAAATACTATAGAAGATTCTTTCTTCCAAAGGTGTTCTTTTAAATGGTATTGTATTCTGCCTCCATCACACATGCCACTGGCCGAGATGATTACCTTACTTCTTTTGGAACGGTTAATCTGTTTAGAATCCCGGGCCGTATTGATTAATCTCAAAGATTGAAAATCCAGTAGCTGATTTCTCTTTTCCATAATACTTAAATCTTTTTGGGCAAAATCCTGAGGATTATTCCGATAAATCTTAGTAGCAGCAATGGCTAAAGGGCTGTCCAGATAAAATCTCAGTTTCTTTGTTTTTTTATCTTTACTGGTTAATCGTTTCAGTTGTAAATTATAATAATGACTTAATTCGTAAATAATATCCTGTGTTCTCTGCAAGGCAAAGGCAGGAATGATAACATCTCCTCCTCTTTTTAAGGTTTTATCAATAATGGAAAAAAATTTCTTCACTTCCTGACGATAAGGGCGATGTCTTCTGGCACCATAAGTTGACTCAATAACAACATAGTCTGCTTCTGGAATACGTTGAGGATTTCTTAAAAAGGGTTTATTTTTTCTTCCAATATCACCTGAAAATAACCATTTACTGGTCTCATTTTCTTCCTTTACCCATAATTCGATAGAAGCTGACCCTAACACATGTCCAGCATCCTGAAACCTAAAACTGATATTTTCATCAATACTAATCTTATATTGATAGGGTACCGCTCGAAATAATAATAAACAATCCAGAGCATCTTCAATACTGTAAAGGGGCTCTACAAATGATTCTCCAGTTCTAAGCCTCCTTTGATTTTCCTTTTCAGCATCTTCCTCCTGTATCTGTCCACTATCAGGAAGCATAATAGAACAAAGCTCCATGGTAGCTTTAGTACAATAGACCAGTCCATGAAAACCTTCCTTATAAAGTTGTGGTATTCTTCCACAATGATCAATATGAGCATGGCTCAGAATAATAAAATCTATTTCTTCCGGTCGGAAAGAAAATGGTAAGTAATTTAAACGGGTAATAGATTCTTCTCCTCGGAATAGACCACAATCTATTAAAAATTTCTTATATTTAGTTTGAATCAGATAACAGGAACCAGATACCAGACGGTTAGCCCCTAAAAAACTTATTTTCATAAGAAATCTCCTTTCACACTAACATCATAATCTCAATTAAGTAGTAAATTAGGCAATTACTTTATTACTAAAAATAATATTATAATTCATTTAATACCCGGTTGGCAAATAATTCTGCTTGATGTAAATCTTCTAAATCAGGATGTCCTTTATTGATGCCACCCAACAGAGCCAGAGGACCAAAGGTATCCCAACCTTTAATAGAAAGAAAATCAATTACTGCTAACCCCTTCTCTGCCATTTTATGACTAATTTTATTAATAATTCTCCTAGTATAATGTTTATATATAATACCACTAGTGATAAAAAGAAAAGATTTTTTACCAGTTAAATTTGGTAATTTATTTAAGAGTAATTGAATTTTTTTATGTGGTTTGCCCCAATAGATGCCCGTACCAATACCAATAGCTGAATACTCTAATAATGTTGGAATTTTAACCTGACTGGATCTGTACAAATCCGCCTGTAGCCTTTGGGCTATTATACGAGCAACTTTCTCAGTGTTAAAATGGTGATAAGACTCATAGACAATAATAACTTTTGCTTTTGACATCCTCTATTACAACCAGCAATTGAATTTCAACAATAATGGTTTACCATAATTTAACATATAATAAGTTTATTTTCCACTATTTTCAAAAATATTCTTCAGTAAAGTAACCATTACCAATTTTTCCAGAAATAGGTAATTTTTCCTTTTTATTTCTGCAAAAATATATTAAAATATAAAATCAATTATTCTTTAAAATAATTTTTTCGATAATATTTTTTAATATAAAGGTAGGTAAGTCTATATGGTATCTCAATCAAATTTTCAAATTACCAATAAAGCTAATGACATGCAACCATTTATAGCTATGGAGGTAATGGAAAAAGCCCAGCAACAAGAAAAAGAAGGAGTAAATATTATTCATTTAGAAGTAGGTGAACCTGATTTTGAAACACCCCCAGCTATTAAAAAGGCAGCTATTCAAGCAATTAAAAGCGGTGATACCCATTATACTAACAGTATGGGTAAACTGGAATTTAGAGAAGAAATTGCCCATTACTATCAGAGAAAATACCAGGTAAAAATTTCTCCTGAGCAGATTATTGTTACCTCGGGAACTTCTCCTGCTCTCTATCTTATATTTGCAGCAACCTTAGAGCATGGCGATGAGGTTATTCTTTCTGATCCCTATTATGCCTGCTATCCTAAAATAATAAAATTCTTGGGTGGGAATCCCATTTTTGTGCCAGTATACGAAGAGGATGGTTTTAAATATAATCTTGATCTTATTAAAAAATATATCACTCCGAAAACCAAATTAATTATGGTTAATTCTCCTGCCAATCCTACCGGTATGGTTTATAGTAAAGAAGATCTGGAAGCTATCGCCAATTTGGATTATTATATTCTTTCCGATGAAATATACCATGGTCTGGTATATCAAGGTAAAGAACATTCTATGCTGGAATTCAGTAAGCGCACCTTCGTCTTAGATGGTTTCTCCAAACGATATGCCATGACCGGTTGGCGTTTAGGGTATTTAATTGCTCCACTGGAATATATCAGACCCTTACAGAAGATACAGCAAAACTTTTTTATCTGTGCTAATGCCTTTATTCAGACTGCTGGTAGAGTAGCTTTGAGAGAATGTGATAAAGATGTTAAAAAGATGGCGGAAATATATAACCAGCGGCGTTTATACCTGCTTAAAAGGCTTAAGGAAATTGGTATTGCCTGTCAGACTGAACCCACCGGAGCTTTTTATGCTCTGGCAAATGTAAAAAAATATACTAATGATTCTTTTCAAATGGCCTTTGATATTTTAGAAAAATCCCAAGTAGCAGTTACTCCGGGCATCGATTTTGGAAAGAATGCCGAAGGTTATTTAAGAATATCCTATGCCAACTCTTTAGAAAATATCAAAGAAGGAATGGATCGATTGGAACAATATTTCCAGAGCTATCAAAAATGAGTCTTTTATCAATTCTTTTCAGATAGTCTTACTTGAAAATCTTATTTTACTAATCAGTACATAAACCACAGTAGAAATAATAATACACCATACCCCGGGCCAGGTACCGAGAGGATAGTAACCAGTAAAGTACATCAAAATAGTACTTAATCCTCCTATAATAATACTGGTCAGAGCGGCAATCAAGTCTCTTTTGGACCAGAAAATTCCAAAAAAGCTTGGCACCAAAGCTAATAAACCGGCAGAAGACATAACTGATAGCTCTACTATAATACCAAATCGACCTAAAGAAAAGAAAAAGGCTAATATGGCGATAACCGGAACCATGATCTTCCCAAAGATTAATTTAGTCTTTTCCTCTCCTTTATATAAATGACTAAATATATCTACAGTACACATAGAGCTTAGAGTTAGAATAATAGAATTTACTGTGGAAACGGAAGCTGCCACAATACCCAAAAAGACTATCAGAGCTAAAAAAATGGGTATCTTATCTAACAGTAAAGGAGTAATCCTATCAGTATTGGTAACTCCCGGAAAGATGTGCCGAGCTGCCAATCCCAGGTGGATTACAATAAGAGTGTATAGTAAGCCAAAGGTTGCAAAACCAACAATCATGGTCTTGAGACTTTTTTGATCTTTAGGTATAAACATTCTTTGCGCTACTTGAGGATTAGTCAGGGCAAAGAAAAGCCAAGGAATAGTGAGTCCCAAAAATCTTTGATAGGGCATTTTACTAGCAGCTAATAGTTCACCATGTTCAAGTTGGATAATGTGAAAAAATGAACTAAATCCTCCTAAAAAATTATTTAGAACATAAAATAAAAGTGCCAGCGAAGATACTAACATAATAATTGACTGTAAACAATCTGTCCAGGCTACCGAACGCATACCAGCCCAGAGGGTAAAAACTAATACTATAATTAAGGTTAAGAACACTGCCACCTGATAGGGAATGCCAGTTAAGGTTTCCAGTAAATAACCAATCCCAGTAAATTGCACCGACATATAGGGAATTAACATAAACATAGAAAAGACAGTAGCCATACCTCCCAGTAAGGGACTCTGGTATACCTTACTTAATAATTCAGTTGGTGAAATACAATCATATTTTTTTGCGGCTGACCAGAAAGAGGGAGCAAACAATACCAATAATAATATAGTGCCCATTAAATAAGATAGCTCAAAACCCATGGCACTCACGCCGACCGAATAAGTCATCCCTACTAAACCCACCATCATAAAGGCACTATAGGTGGTGGCACTATAAGTCATTGCTGACACAAAGCCACCAATAGTACGATTAGCAATAAAATATTCTGCTATACCCGACCCTGTTTTCTTCTTAGCCGCATAAGAAATCACACAACCCAGAAGAAACCATATTGCCAAACCCCAGAGCATAATAAATGGTTTAGTCATTTTATTTTCCCCTACCTAATACTACTAATCCATAGACTATAACTACCAGGGATAAAAATATCCACATTAGATAAGCTCCCCAAAAAGTTGCTGGTAATAAAAAGGGGATAGTTATACTAATCAAAATAAGAATAAGAAACACTATTAAAGGTTTTTTAATAGGACTTAAGTCTATTTTATTCATCTATAAATCCTTATCTTGCGATACACCTACCAATTCCCCCACTTAGATTCTATTCCCATTCCGATATAAAAGAACTGAGATGTTTGTTTTGATTTAATTGAACCAGGATATAACCACGTTGCTTTTCAAAATGTAATATGCTATAGGCTGCGGTATCCATATGAATACGCCAAAAATAAGGTTTAACAATTTCTAAACAGGAAGCAATTAAAGGCTTTAAAACAGCACGATGTGTGACAATTATTACAGTCTTACCAAAAAAATCATTACAAATCTTATCCAGTTCTCTTCTTGATCTTTTTTGGACTTCATCTAAATTTTCTATACCAGGTACTGTTAATCTCTCTGGTTCATTTAACCAAATTTTCCATTGCTGAGGGTAATTTAAAGCAATAAACTGTTTAGCCTTCCCTTCCCAGGGACCCAACTCGATATTATTGAATCCCTCACATTCTTCAATTTTAATATCACATTCTTGACCGATAATCTGGGCAGTTTGTTTAGCTCGCTTAAGCGGACTGGTAAATATCTTATCTGGTTGAAATAATTTTAATTCTCTTGCTAATTCTTTAGCTTGCATTAGACCAAGTTCATTTAAAGGGAAATCGCTTCTTCCTCGAAATAATCCTTCCCGATTGCCCTGGCATTCTCCATGACGGACTAAAATGATCTTAGTCTTATCTTTATTTCCCTTACTCACTTTATAAAACCCCTGCTTGTATTAAAAAATTAATTAGTCAAATTTTAAATCAATTCTCCAAAAAAAGCAATAATCTTATACAATTTTTTATCTTTATTATTTTTGTTATATTCTTGGTCTTATGGGCTTTGCTCTATAGTAATATATTAATAAACTTAAGACCACCAAAATAGTCAAAATAATAGGTGCCTTGTGATATCTATACTGGAAGAAAACTGCTGATTGACCGATTTCCGGTAAAGGTATAGGATCAATGGGAATACCATTTTTTAAAGCTAAATCACGAATATTCAAAAGATGTATCACCGGTATCCCCTCTGCGAGAAAGTCAAACATTAATCCTCTTTCTAGATGAACAGGAATATCAACTTTTCCCTGTACCAAACCATTAGGAAAGGTAATAGAGTTAAGGGTGGTACCGAAATTCGCAGACGCTCCCCCAATATTAACAAATAATTTAATTGGTCTTTCTCCCGCTTCTGCTTTATATATTTCTAATCTTTCTTCTATGTTGCCTCTTAAACTCCCGGTATCGATGATAGTAATATTGGTTCGCTCAGCAATGTGCTCCATAGTCTGTTTGGAGTCCGGAAAAAACATCCCTTCAGCCTGATCTTGATTACCACCCATAGAAATAGCTGTTATTTTATAGTTAATAATATTTTTCTTGTTTAAAATATCTAACATGTCCAGAAAGGTAAAATCGGGAATGGTGGCACCATATTCAGAGGCACCCAGGGCATAGATAGTTATGGGTGTAATATGCATTACCTGGCAGGCAGAAAAAGTAGCCAGTATCAAAGCGGGAAAGGAACCACTACAACCAATAGCTATTACCTCACCAGGTTTTAGATGGGCTTGCTGAAAATATTTAACCATCAAGGCAGCAAAATCAGGATTAGTGGAAGTCCTTTTGGCACTGAGATTACCTAAAGTGGTAGTCAATTGAGTGTATTCTTCACCAATTAAACCGGTTCTGTTGGGATCTAATGATATATTGATAGGAATTCCTTTCTCTTCTCTTCCTTCCCTGATGGCCTTTATCGATTCCCACATAATTTGAGCTGCTTGAAACTGTAAATGATAATAAGGAGTGGGTGCCTTTGTTTTAAATTTTTCAGTAAAAATTAATCCCATAAGCAAGATTATAAAAATAAAAACTAAATAACTTATAGATACCTTTCGCTTAATCCAGCTTTTCATTGTAATATTTTTTTACTACTTTTCCTCAAACCATCCTAATTAATTTCCATCTTTAAACATATAATTATTTAGGTATTTTCAGAACTCTTTTAAATTATAACATTAAATATACTTTATCTAAATAAAATTACTACAGACAGAAATGAAAAAATTACCTCTTTATACCCCATTGAGAACCTGCAGACTATATCACAAAAATTTGAAAATAAAAACCAATTATTCTTCTGATAATGCTGAGACTTTTTCTAATAGCCTCAATATAAGTTCTTTATTCTTTTTAAACATATTGATAGATTGCCATCTAAAATTCAAATATCTATGGGCTAATCTATTTCTTTGTAGGGCTATTTTAGCCATAACTTCCTGTTCTTCTTTGGAAAAGCCTAATTTTTTGGAACATTCGCTTAAAACCTGTGCATAGCTTTCCACTGGAATACCCTCTCTTGTTAGAATAGTTCCACATATTTCAATTAAGGCTGTAAATATATTTTCCACTGTTCTATCTATTAATTTTTGTAATTTACGATTTTCTTTGTATTCTTTCCACCCTACGGAAGTATAATCCTCCTCAAATTCTTTTATTTCTATTGCTATAAATTGTAAAGAATCTTCAATTCTACCTTTGGCGTAATTAAATTCAGGCATGTCCAATCTCCTTTAAAACCTTTTTTGTTACCTCCTGTTGCCAGGGAATTCCAAATATTTTAAAATCCTCCATCTGTTTAATCGCCTCTAACTTTATTTTGATAAGATTCTCCTCATTATTAATATATATGGGTATGCCAAATACTATTGCATTATAATAAAGCATGGGATGAGGAAAATCTTCTTTAAGATGAATAATATTAACTTCTTTACTCATCTTTATGCTTAATTCATAAGAAATACTATTTATTATATCAAATAGAATATCTTCATTTTTGAAATAGGATGAAAACAATATGGCTAAATCAACATCAGAATCCTGGTGAGGAAAACCTATTGCCCAAGAACCATAAAGAAAAACCAGTTCAATATGGTAGGAAGAGGACTTTTCTTTAAAATAATCAGTTAACAATTGAATTACACTTTCCTTTATTTTTAGATAATGAGACATTTTTAAATAAACCATCCTGATTTATTTTCTTCTTTAAACATAGAATTATTCAGGTATTTTCAGAACTCTTCTAAATTATAACATTAAATATACTTTATCTAAATAAAATTACTACAGACAGAAATGAAAAAATTATCGCAATCATTTAGCTACCTCTTTTTTCTTGTTATAAATATTCCTTATAATTTCTATGGCCATGTCCCTCTGGCTTTTATAGCTATCTCTACCTGTTTTATGGCATAAATGTAAACCGATGAATGTAAATTTCATTTTACCAGCTAACTTTTCTAGTTTTACTTGAGCTATTTTAAAGACGTCAATTTTCTGGGCATCTTTCTTTAACTTATATCCTGGCAGCTAATTCTTAATTAATTATCCTAATACTTACTAACCAGCAAGTATTTTTGTGGCTATTGGCTTCTGATTGGTAATAGTACTTAATAATATTATTTCTGCTTTTCTTAACCCAAAATGAACGTTAACTAACCCTGAGAAATTTGCTGATAAAATTAATGTAGCTTCTCAATATTGAGCAGGTTATGAGCGATAAGGGCTGCACCTATAGCTCCTACTATTTGGGGTTCAGGAGGAAGATACACGATTTTCCTAATCTTCTTTCGCAAGGCTAAGATCATTCCTTTGTTCTTAGCTACTCCTCCTGTAAAAGTAACGGTAGACTGAATAGGTAAGCGAACTGCCATTGAATAGATACGATTAGCTATGGCCTCATGCAATCCACGAATAATATCTTCTTTAGGACAACCATCAGCAATCAGTGATATAACTTCAGATTCGGCAAAGACAGTACACATAGAACTAATCACTATTTTCTTTTTTGACCGCAAGGAAAGGTCTCCTAAATCTTCCAGCTTTACTTCTAAAGCTTGAGCCATTACTTCCAGGAATCTACCAGTTCCTGCGGCACATTTATCATTCATAACAAAGTCTATAACCTGACCACTCTCAGAAACTGAGATAATCTTACTATCCTGACCACCAATATCGATAATAGTGCGAACTGCTGGATTCAGCCAATGAGCTCCCTTGGTATGACAGGTAATCTCGGTTACCTGCTTTCTGGCAAACGGTATACTTATTCTACCATAACCGGTTGCCACAATTGTCTCAACATCTTCTAGCTGATAACCAGCTTTCTGTAAGGCCTGCTCCAGACAATCCCAGGCTATCTTTCTTAAGTCTGCTCCACTCTTTCTAATAATATAGCTTTTAATTTTCTGTTCCTTCATTATCACTGCCTTAGTAGTGATAGCACCAATATCAATACCAGCTACAACCATTTCCTTCCCCCTTTTTTTGTGATGTCTTTCTTCTATTATAAGTATAAACGGTTGGCTAACAATGCTTAATTTTTTTGACTAAGCATTTCCAAAAAGGCCTCCAGCCTGGTTCGAGTTTGACCTTCGGAATAATTACGTCTATCAATACCATCTCCATCCAGAATAAGCATTGGGACTTTCTTTATTCTTAAATATTCTTTTATCAGGGAAGCTCCTCCGCAACTCTGGCGACATCCTCTTTGATTAAAATGAATCACTCCATCAATCTGGTATTTCTTTATCAGATTGTCAATAGCTGAAATACGCCTACTTAAGGGTCCGGCACCGGGATTAGCCAATATTTTGTCAGCCAAACTTAAATAAGGTTTAGTCAGGTTATGTTCTGACCAATATACTTGACTAATTTCTTCAAAGGCAATTACTGCATTATAATTCTCCATGGTCTGCCAGATAATATTAGGATAATATGGTCTTAACTGATGCAGCCATAGGATTCTGATATCTTCTTTAGCTATAGCTCCTTCTCCCTGCTGAATATTATCTTCTATTTCCTGGTTTAATAGTTGATAGAAATTTAATCCTTCATTGGAGCCCAAAGAGGCAAAATACATATACAATTGATAAGCCAGGGCATTCCAACCAGATAAGGGAGTAGGAATATTTTCTCTGAGTTGATTAATTTTGTTTATGTACAATGCAGTAGTATTGGCTAATTCCAGAGAACTTTTAAGTTTATCCCAGGAAAAGTAATTACCGGTATTCTTAGTTACTTTTCTTGCCAGATTCTTCAATTGTTTAGCCAAAAAACTTTTTGCTTCTTCCTTCCTCTGATAGGGAGGATCAAGTAAAAAATAATCACAGCCGTAGAATCTACTAATATTTTGAAAGAACTTTACCGAGCCATCACATAATAGAGAGGTAGAAATTACCAGGTCTGGTCGGGGCAGACAGTACCTCAAAGACATTCCGCTAGCTACCCGGTAAAAAGAACATATATCTGGTGAATAAAAATTAGCCTCTGCCGTGCCAATAAAATAATCAGCCAGACCCAGAGAGGCTACTGTAGCTGAAATCATTTCCGGATATATAGGAATAAGATCCAGAGCATAGAGTAATTCAGAAGGAGTAAAAATACTAGCCCATACTACCGGTTTCTTTCTTTGATAAGCTTTCTCTAATTGCCTAGTAATAAAATCTAACCAGAATAGAAAACTATTCTTCGATTTTCTAAAATAATAATGTCCCAATTTCTTAAAAAGAAGATAAGTTAAGGAAGAACCAGCCAGTGATGAGATAATCTGGTCTTTTATATTACCTTCTTTATCTTTCAAATTCGAGTGCCTCCATAAATGCCTGTATTCTCGTTTTAGTTTGTCCACTAAGATGACTGCTAAATTCCCCTTCTAAATATAGCAAGGATACACCTAACATTTTAATCTTATCACTTAATAAAGGTATTTGCAGCAGAGTGTTGTCACAAAATTTCTGGGTATAGAATATAACCCCATCTATCTTTCTGGTCTTAATAATTTCCAGAAGCTTTTCTTCTCTTTCTACACTTTCCAGCATTCTGGGACAGGAAATTTTATGTAAATAAAAATGGGCTATAGAGCCGATTATATCGGGATTATTTTCCTCCATCTGGTTAAAATAATAACGCCAACCATTACAATGATCGGCTATTTCAATAAAACCACCATATTCTTCAATTACCTTAATAATCTCAAAATTATCCAGAACGGTACCGGTTAATAATATGCTCAGTGAGTTTTTCTTTTCCTGTGCTTTTTTATACCGGGCTTTTATAGAGCTATCTTTATTAAGCAGACCGCTGACAAAGTAACTTTGGTAAATACTTTTCATAGCTGGATTTCCATCCTGAATTAGTTTTAACAAATCATAATAGGAAAGAGTAATCTTCTCTTGTTGTCTCATTTCAGCTAATCTTGCTGCCATGATGCGTAATTTATTACTCTCTTTAATGCTTCTCTGTAAGTCTTTATCAGTTATCACTTTACCAGTATATTTTTCTAAACTGTTTTTCAAATCATACAAATGCGATTTAAACAATTCTTCACTTGACCTATCTCTCTTTCTGGGTAAATCCAGAAAATAGATAAAGGGATCTTTAAAATAATATTTCATCACATCATATAAACGACGCATACCATCACAGGAGTTAACCAGAATAACTGGCCCCAAGTTCTTCTTGTGATTCTGTTTAATAACCCAGCTTAAAATACTACGGACTAAAGGACAAAAATTACTATCCAGAAAGCTATTAGCTAGAGCAGGATCATAGCCTGAGGGGATTATTCTTTGTGGCTGAAAACCAGAAGCTGCTATTATTTCTTGAGGAGTATAGGAACAAAAAAAAGCAGCCATTGGTCTCTTCTTACCTGTTACCGTTGTATCTTTTTGGGAAATTGGTATATGCTCCATGATAAATCCTCCCGAGGAGGTAGTAGAAAACCTCTAAAAACTATTGTTCATTTATTATCTCAACTATGGAAATCTGCATTTTCCAAAATCAAGGTATCGCCATCTAATACCTGAGCAACAAAATAAGCCTGGACCTTAGCTGGAAATATAAGGTAGAAGAAAATAAATAACAAAATAATGAAATAAATTTTTTATTATATACAAATATTATTCATAACAGCACAGCAGCATTTAAGTTTACACGGTAATAATTCTAAATATTCCTAGAAGAGCAACAAATAAACCTACAAATCCCAACAAACCAAGATATTCCAATTCTTTTCGTATAAATTTAAAATAGGCAAAAAAGGCAAAGAAAGTAAAGAATAATAATTCATAGGGATTATGATTTGCAAATCCCTGAAATCCTATAAAACCGAGAAAACCTAAAAAACCTGATAACCAGACCGGTAACCTCATGGATAATTTACCATTCTCTTTATATTTTTCTCAAGATAATCACTATCATATCAGTCCTGCCCAGGAGGCCTCAAAAACTAGAATAGATATTTACAGTGAAGCCAGGACACCCCCATCTACATAGATAATCTGACCATTAATAAAATCAGATGCAGCAGAAGAGAGAAATATAATGGTACCAATTAATTCCTCAGGATGTCCCCAGCGCTGAGCTGGAGTGCGTCTTTTCAGCCAGGAATCAAATGACTTGTCCTGACTTAAGGGAAGGGTCATCTCGGTAATAAAATAACCAGGACCAATGCCATTGACCTGTATATTATATTTAGCCCATTCTACACTCATAGCTTTAGTTAACATTTTCAGACCACCTTTAGCTGCAGCATAAGGAGCTATAGTCTCTCTACCAATTTCGCTCATTAGAGAGCAAATATTGATAATCTTTCCCGATTTCCTTTTTATCATCCCTCTTACCACCTGCTGACTCACCAAGAAAGCTCCAGTAAGGTTGGTATCAATTATCTCTCGCCAGGCTGACTCAGTAAATTCTTCCAGTGACTTCCTTATCTGTATCCCGGCATTGTTTACCAGTATATCAACTAATCCTATCTCTCCTTCTACTTTAGCAATTTGCTCTTTAATTTGCCTTTGATTAGTAATATCAAAGGAAGCACCATAAGCGTCTAAGCCCTCTCCCCTCAATATTTGTACCGCCTGACTGAGTCTATTATTATCTCTACCATTTAAAACTACACGGGCTCCAGCTTGTCCTAACCCTCGGGCAAAGACCATACCCAACCCACGACTGGAGCCAGTAATAAGGGCTATTTTACCTTCTAAATTAAAAATATCTAACATACTACTATATACTCTTACTCACCTAAATAGGCCTTTTTTACCTTTTCATCATTCAGTAAATCTTCTCCGCTACCCTTTAAAACAAGTCGACCTGTTTCCAGAACATAGGCAAAGTCAGATATCTTTAAAGCAGCAAAGGCATTCTGTTCTACGAGAAGAATGGTTATTCCTTCCTGACTGATTTTTTGAATAATCTCTATAATTTCCTGTACTAATAATGGAGCCAGACCCAAAGAAGGCTCATCCAGCATCAACAGTTTGGGACGAGACATTAATCCTCTAGCTACTGAAAGCATTTGTTGTTCCCCTCCAGATAGTGTTCCACCCTTCTGCCAAAGCCTCTCTTTTAAGCGAGGGAATAACTCATAAACCCACTCTAAATCCTTATTTATTCCTTCTCTATCTTCACGGGTAAAGGCACCTAAATCTAAATTCTCCTTTACCGTCAAATTGGGAAATATCTTTCTACCTTCCGGTACCAGCGCCACGCCCATTTTAACAATCTGATCAGTTGATAAATTATTAATATTCTTATCTTGCAATAATATTTTCCCGGTCTTTGTTTTAACCAGAGAACATATGGCTCTCAAAGTGGTGCTTTTCCCGGCACCATTGGCACCAATAAGGGTAGTAATTTTACCTTGCGGGACATCAAAGGTAATACCTTTTAAAGCATGTATTCCACCGTAGAAAACATTTAAATTCTCTACTTTAAGCATATTGAGCCTCCACCCCTAAATAAGCTTTGATAACTTCTGGATTCCGCCGGATGTCTTCCGGATTACCCTCAGCAATGGTCACTCCATAGTTCAGCACTATTATTCTTTCGCATATGCCCATTACTACTTTCATATCATGTTCAATTAATAAAATTGTTAAATCAAAATCATCCCGAACTTTTTGAATGAAACCCATAAGCTCTTTAGTCTCTTGGGGATTCATTCCCGCTGCTGGTTCATCTAAAAGTAAGAGTTTGGGTCCGGTAGCCAGAGCTCGAACTATTTCTAATTTTCTCTGTTGTCCATAAGGAAGACTACCCGCTTTTTCTAACTTACACCTTTCTAAATCAACCTTCCTTAATAACTCTATTGATTTCTGGTAAATATTTTCTTCTTCCTGGACATAACCTGGAAATTTAAAAATGGCCGAAGCAAGATTTGATTGTAAATGGAGATGAAAACCAATCATAACATTATCAAGAACAGTTAAATTCTCCATAAGTCTAACATTCTGAAAAGTTCTGGCAATACCTAGTTTGGCAATTCTGTCTGGTTTCATTCCGGTAATATCAATATTTTGAAAATATATTTTATTTAGGGTAGGAGAATATATGCCAGTAATCATATTAAAGACTGTAGTCTTGCCAGCACCATTAGGACCAATTAATCCCACCAATTCTCTTGGTAACAGTTTTAACTGGAAATCTTTTACGGCAGTCAAACCGCCAAAATTTATGGTAACATTATCGACATTTAATATTTCCATCAAGAGGCACTCCCTTCAGTCGGTTTTTTCTTAGCCAACAATCTATTGATAAATTGGAAAAGCCCTCGCCAGGAGAATTCTATTCCTCCCATTAAACCCCTTTGTTTATAAAGTATCAAAGCTAAGAGTAATATTGAGAAGGAAACCATTCTTAATCCTGGTATGGGGGGAAATTTAATTGGTCCAAAACTAAAACCAGCCTCAATAGGACGAAGATATTCCAGAAAGAAATTAAAAAGAAAGGCGGCAATAACTGTTCCTGTTATACTTCCTAAACCACCCAGTACTACTACCGCCAAAATATTAAAAGTCATTACAAACATAAAGGCTTTAGGATCTATAGTAGTCAATAAACAGGCAAAGAGACCACCGGCTACTCCAGCAAAAAAGGCACTAATAGTAAAGGACATTACCTTATGATAAGTTAGGTTTATTCCAATAACCTCAGCAGCAACCTCATTTTCTCTGATAGCCATTAAAGCCCTTCCATAACTACTATGGATTAATCCTTTTATTATATAAATAGTTACTGCAGCTACTCCTACCGTCCACCAAAGATTAGTATATTCAGGAATGCCTTTAATGCCCAGAGCACCATTGGTAATATGAGGAAGATTATTGGCAATAATTCTAATTATCTCAGCAAATCCTAAAGTGGCAATTCCTAAATAATCACCCTTCAATCTTAAGACTGGTAAACCAATTAAAAAAGCTGCCAAGGCTGCCAACAAGCCACTTAAGAATAAGGCGACAATAAAGGGAGCCTGAAGTACGGTAAAGGGCCACGCTAAAGGTTCCAGTATAAAAATTATCTCCTTATAATAGGGAGGAAGAACCAATAAAGCAGTGACATAGGCACCAATAGCCATAAAGCCAGCATGACCAAGAGAAAACTGCCCAGTAAATCCATATATTAAATTCAAACTTACTCCCAGGGTAACATATATTGCCCCAATATTAAGTATTCTTAATTTATAGGCAT
>CAZGKY010000005.1:0-39953 GCA_964525625.1 uncultured Atribacterota bacterium
TTTTTATATGAGGCATCGATACTTTTTTGTTTATATTTTTGATGAGGCAATTCGACTTCTTGATTTTAATGTGAAAAGATGTTAAAATTTACCAGCAAAATTTTTCAGAAAGGAAAACAATTATGCCAATAATAAAATCAGCTAAAAAAAGAGTCAAAACCTCGGAAAAAAGACATAAAAGAAATTCTGCCTATAAATCGAAAGTAAAAACATTAATCAAAAAATTGGAAAGTTCCCTTACTGCTGAAAAGTATGATGTAATTCAGCAATACTACCGTCAATGTGTATCTGCTCTAGATAAAGCTGCCCAAAAAGGTATTCTGGCTAAAAATACAGTAGCCAGAAAAAAATCTTTATTAGCAAAAAAATTAAAACTTCAAGCCCTAAACGTCAAAGGCGATACAACTCAAAATGATGAAAAGGTATAATTTTATTTTATTTTGTTATTTGCACTATTAATTGCTCCAATACCACATCTGGGGACAATGAACTTGTTTTTAAGACAATTTCAGCACCAAGTAAGTATTGAAAGGCTTTTATCAATTCATCTCTATTATACTTTTGAGATTGAGCAATAAGTTTATTTATCACAAAAAGAGGGAGGTTTTTATCTCCCTTTATTTTTTTCGCCTGGTTAGAAAATATTTTTGCCTTAAAAATTAATAATATTTGACGATTAAGCATAGCTAAAATTTGTAAAGGATGATATTCACTATTGTTCATCAATTTTCTAAGCAGAGAGAGAGCTTCTCCAGTTTTTCTTTCACCCACCGCATCCACCAAATCAAAGATATTTCCTTCTTGAAGTCCATATAAGTTTCTGATGAGGTCATCTTTATTAATTTTAATAGTTGAGTCTCCTAAAAAACAAAACATTTTTTCCAGCTCATTACTTATCTGAACCAAATCATTTTCGGTTAGCCTCTGCAGGCAATAGATGGCTTCCTCGCTGATATCTTTATGGGCTTCCAGACATCTCATTTTAATCCATTTTCTTGTCTCAGACATATTTGGTTTGGATAAAAAAACAATTTTCCCCCGATTGGCTATTTTTTCGGTATTTATATTCTGGGGAATTTTTTTCTCGTTAGCAAAAAGTAGAATTAATAGGTTATCCTGTTTGCCAGACAATCTATCTATCAAAGTATTTATTTTTAGAGATGAAGAATCTTTTATTCGTTCCACCTGTTTAATAATAATACATTGCCTATCCGCACCAAAGGGTAGTGTTTGCATTGAATTAGCCAGTCGACTAAAATCTAAATCCTCCCCATAAAACAGCTCATAGTTTACTTGCTGCCTTTGCCTTAAGAAGTAGGACTTAAATTTATTAATAATGATGCTATGCAGATAATCTTCCTCTCCATAGATTAAATATATAGGTGCTATTACATCTTTTTCTATTTCTTTTTGTATCGCAAAAAAATCAAGTACTTTACTCTGAGCAATCATCTTATTACTGCTACCTCAATGTATTTATATAATATTTTTGTCCATCACTTTTCACTAAAATAGTTCCCTGGACATCTGTTCTTAGTACTTTCTGACAAATACTTGCCAATCTATCCATAACATCCTGATGAGGATGATCAAAATTATTGACACCTACCGAAATCACTGCCACTTCCGGCCTAACCTTCTCTAGAAATGCCATACTGCTGGAGGTTATACTGCCGTGATGGGCTACTTTTAATATATCACTCCTTAATAAGTCACCCCGGGATAATAATTCCAGCTCTACTCTTTCTTCAATATCGCCGGTAAACAAGAAACTGGTATTTTTATAAAGTAATTTTAGCACAATTGAATGATTATTAAAATTACTTTCCTGGCTATACTTGAGTGAATTTAAAGAATTAAGGATAATTATTTCCAGATCTGGTGTCAATCTAATAATATCCCCTGGTTGGGCTTGATAATATGCTATTTCGGGATTATCCTTAATTAAAGAGAGATACTCAAGATACTGAATATGGGGTGCATTTATTCCGCTATCGATAACCATATTAACCTTCATCTCCCTTAAAACAGGTAACAGCCCCTCTATATGATCTAAGTCAGGATGACTTAACACCATTAAATCAATACCATTAACTCCCAATCTTCTCAAATAGGGCAGTATTACTTTTTTACCCAGGTCAAAATCACTAAAGGGTGTTCCTCCACCATCAATTAAAATATTTTGCTGATAAGGTGTTTGAATTAAAATAGAATCTCCCTGTCCCACGTTAAGGAAATGAACAGAAAGCATGGGGTAAGAAAATAAAAGCTCAATAAATAAGAATATCGCCAAAGAGGCAGTCATCATCCAGAATATTCTTCTTTTTTGGTAGATATCTAAGTTTACCCAGACATAAAGAGTACAGGCTATTAAGATAAGAAAGAAATAATAGTACAGCATTTGATAGGGTCGAGGTTGAGCCAGATAGCGATAAGCAAAGGGTAAAGATGAAAAAAAACGGCTTATAAATATAATTAGATTGATAAATAACTCATTTACTAAGGCCAAGGGTGCTCCCCAGGGAAGAAAGACTAGGGAACAAATAAGGGATAATAGGCCTAAAATTAAAATAATGCTCATTAAAGGAACTATAAGCAGATTGGAAAGCGGGGCAAGATAAGAAATCTTATAAAAATAATAAGCCGACAGTGGAGCTATTCCCAGCCAGGCTGACAGAGAGACAGCTAAGGGTTTGGAAATATAAGAAGGAAGCACTATTAACTTCTTCTCTATTAAAGGGTAAAGAAATATTATGAAAAAAGTTGCCATAAAAGAAAGTAAAAATCCTGCATCAAATAATAATAATGGTTGATACAATAGTAACATCAAAGCTGCAAAATATAAGCTGTTATAGAGGTGATAAGGTCGGTTAATATATCCAGCTATCAGAAGTGTAATAAACATAAAAACAGCCCTGGTTACTGGCGGACGAAAGCCGGTTAAGGCGGCATATCCCAGTAGCAAGCTGATCATAATAATACAACTTAAACCTTTTTTTCTACGAAAAAACGGTAGCAAGTTAAAAAGAAAGAAGAGAGTGGCAGTAATAATTCCTATATGTAATCCTGAGATGGCCAGAATATGCATAATGCCAGCATCTTGAAAAATAAGCTCCCACTCTGAAGGAATATCTGTTCTATCTCCAATTAGTATTGCTTTAATGAGGGCACTATGGGGATAGTGATAAATAGCATTAATATTTTGCTCTATTTTGTTTTTCACATAATTAACAAAATAACGCCAACCGAACTGCTTACTTCTACCTATTAATTCTACCTGATCTATAGCTATACTGGCTGTTACAAAGATTTTCTGCCGGACTAAATACTCTCGGTAATTAAATTCACCAAAATTATTGGGTAAAGACGGTTCTTGTAATCGTACTATTGCTTTAAGTAAATCTCCGTATTGCCAGGAAGTCTCATCGCCATATACTCTTAGTAAAACTTTACCTTTAGAACTATAAAGCTTATTCTGTTCTTGAAAGTATTGTGCAGAAAGCACTATTTCCTGATATTGATTAGCTACACTATATTCTGCTTCCAGAACTTTACCTATTAAAATGCCTGGTCTAAGGACAAACCGGTAAATATGGTCAGAGCCCTGTGGTCTAGTCTGATAGGCGGTATTTAACATTCCTATTATCATAAAACAGGATAACAAGAAAATACCTGTTATCTTCCATCTCTGATAAAAAGAAATAAGACCCAGAAAGAGGATTATCAGGCAAAACAGAAATATTGATTGATGGTTAATAAAATTCAGATAATTTCTGTACAGTATTATTCCTGGTACATAAAATAACAATACCACCAGTAGCGGTACCTGAAAATTAACTAAGGGATTTACTGTTTTAATAGACTGTAATCAACTCCTTTATGGCCTGGAACTTTTTCTCACCAATACCGGGAACATTTTTAATATCTTCCACCTTACGAAACACTCCATTGTTTTTACGATATTCCACAATATGATCAGCCAGAACTGGACCGATGCCCGGTAATGATTCTAATTCTCGGACATTAGCGGTATTAATATTTATTAAGCCACTATTACTGGAATAGATGTATTCTGGAGAAATCATATATAATTCGCCTCTTGCGGTTAATTCATTTTCTAAATTATCTGGCAAATAAGGAATAATTATCTTCTGACCGTCATAGAGGGGAGCGGCTAAATTTACCGCATCAATATTTGCCTTTTCTGTTACTCCGCCAGCTAACTGTACTGCATCAATTATGCGCTTACCCTGGGCCAGCTGGTAAACACCTGGTTGCTGAACAGCACCAGTAATATGAATAATACAATATTCCTCTTCAGCTATTTTAGCAGAGCTTTGATTATATTCCCAACTTTCCTGCTGAGCGGGAATAATAGTGAGACTGCCCTTTCCCTGGAAGTATAGTTTCCAACCGAAAATAGCCAATAAAACAGAAACTATGGATATCAAAACTATTTTCTCCTGTCTGGATAAAATAAACAAGGATCTATCCCCTTTCTATTCTTTCCTTTCAGAAAAATAAGCTTTTGCTTCTCCTACAGTATACAAAGAACCGGTAATACAAATCACTTCATCATCTTGAGCTATTTGTAGTGATTTATTAATAGCAGTAGCCACTTTATCAGTTTCTATAATATTCTCCTGCTTGATATAATGTAGTGCTTCTTTTGCCAATAAGGCAGTAGGTGTGGCGCGTGGATTATCAGCCATAGTAAGAATAACCTGGTTTACCTGCGGAACAATAATCTTCACTATAGTCGGATAATCTTTGTCTTGAAAAACACCTAAAACAGCAATTATTTTTTTATTGGGTATTAATTTCTTTAAATTAGTAATAAACTGATACACTCCATTAGGATTATGAGCTCCATCCAATATAATTAAGGGCTTTTCTCTGACAATTTCAAAGCGACCAGGCCACTGGCTATCTCTTACCCCATGGGAAATATCATCTATGGTTATCATATAACCCATATTGGTAAGTAATTCTGCTGTGGCTATCGCTAAAGCAGCATTTTCCAGTTGATATTCACCAGCTAAAGGAACAAATAAATTGTCAATTTTATGGTAAATTCCGCTATAATTAAAATAATTGCCTTTTAGCATAGAACTAAGCAGGGTGGTATTTATTTCCCGACCATAATGATATAAAGTAGCTCCTCTTTCCTGAGCTATCTTAGTAATTACTTCAGCAGCTTCCGGTAATTGCTGAGCACTTACCACCGGTGTATTCTTTTTAATAATAGCTGCTTTCTCTCCGGCAATCTCTGCTAAGGTATTACCTAGTTTATCCCTGTGATCAATATCAATATGAGTAAGCACTGAAACTTCGGGTTGACAAACATTTGTGGCATCCAACCTCCCTCCTAAACCAACTTCGATAACAGCAAAATCGGTTTTCTGCTCATAAAAATAGAGGAAAGCCATCGCCGTAATCACTTCAAAAAATGTGGGATGTTGATATCCCTTAGTATGGGCAACCTTATTAATTTTTGGCTTCATTCTCTCCAGCAAACTGCATACTTCCTCTTTAGTAATATATCTCCCGTTAATTCTCATCCTTTCCTGAAATTCAACCAGATGTGGAGAAGTATATAAGCCAACCCTATATTTGGCTTTCTGCAATATAGAATAGATTATTGCTGAGGTAGAGCCTTTGCCATTGGTTCCTGCAATGTGAATTACTTTGGTCTTTAGATGCGGATTATCAAAAAGTGAGAGTAAAAAGGTAATATTTTTTAGGCCTAATTTTATTCCATATTTATTGAGATTATATATATATTCAATTGCTTTTCGGTAACTATTGCTCATATTGGTTTAATTGTTTTTAAATTTTGGATAATTTTATCTCTTATATCGGCTAATTCTTTCTTTTTTTCTCTTACTTTGTCAATAATCGCTTTTGGTGCTTTCTGAATAAAATCAGAATTATTTAATTTCTTATTGATAGTAACTATCTCTTTTTCAACCTTGGTTAACCTCTTTTCCAGTCTTTTTACTTCCTCCTCAATGTCAATGACATTTCGTAAGGGAATAAATATTTCTATATCTTCTAACACGCCAGTAGCTGAATATTCAGGTTTTTCTATAGAATTCCCTATTTGCATAGTATTGATGTGGGCTAAATTTCTGATATAGGATAGGCTTTCCTGTAATAACTTTTCTTTTTTATTGTCAACTACTCTGATAAAAAGATCAACATTTTTAGTCAAGGCAATATTCATTTCTGCCTTTATGTTGCGAATAGTCTTGATAACATTCTGAATAAAAATAACTTTCTTTTCTATATTTCGTTTAAATTTTTCCTCCTGGCATAAAGGCCAATCGCTTATAGTGATGCTCAAACCTTTATGAGGGATTTTTTGCCATATCTCTTCACTAATAAAAGGCATAAAGGGATGTAGTAACCTTAAAATATGTTCCAGAACATACCAGAGAACATATTGAGTAGATTTTTTCTTAGCATTATTATCTTCTTGATATAATGTTTCTTTAACTAATTCTATATACCAGTCACAAAAATAATTCCAGGTAAATTCATATAAAGCCATGGTTGCTTCACTAAATTTGTAATTGGTTAAATTAGCAGTTACCTTCTTGATACATTTATTTAAATGAGCTAATATCCATTGATCATAAATATTTAATATTAATTCTTCTTCCTTTATGGTCCAGGGATTAAAATCCTGTAAATTGGTCAAAGAAAATCGGGCAACATTCCATACCTTATTAGTAAAATTGCGAAATGTTTCAATCTTATCCTGAGAAAGACGGATATAATTGGCTTGAATGGTCAAAGAGGCTAAAGTCATTCGCAGGGCATCTGCACCATACTGATCAATCACTACTAAGGGGTCAATAACATTACCCCTTGACTTACTCATCTTTTTCCCCTCAATATCTTTAATCAAAGGATTGATGAAGACCTGCCGGAAAGGCACTTCACCCATAAATTTTAGCCCCATAATCATCATTCGGGCTACCCAGAAGAAAATAATATCAAATCCAGTAACCAGTAGATTGGTAGGATAAAAATCTTGTAAATCAATAGTATTTTCTGGCCAACCCATAGTAGAAAAAGGCCATAAAGCTGAACTAAACCAGGTATCCAGAACATCTTTATCCTGGATTATGTTCTTGCTGTGACATTTAGAACATTCCTGAGGTTCTTCCATTTCCACAATAAATTCCTGGCAATCCTGACAATACCATACGGGAATACGATGTCCCCACCATAGTTGTCTGGAAATACACCAATCCTTTATATTATACATCCATTCAAAATAAACCTTAGACCATCTTTCCGGAATAAAATTAGTTTGCCTTTCTTGCACGGCTTTAATTGCTGGTACAGCCAAATCCTTTATTTTGATAAACCATTGCTGGGAGAGATAAGGTTCCACAATAGTATCACAGCGATAGCAATGGCCTATAGAATGTTTATAATTTTCTATCTTCTCCAAATAACCTTGTTCTTGTAAATCCGCTACCACCCTTTCTCTGGCCTGCTCTATAGAAAGATGTGCATATTTGCCAGCATTTTGATTAGTAGAGCCATCATCATTAATAATATTGATTTCTGGTAACTTATGTCTCTTGCCCAGTTCAAAATCATTTAAATCATGAGCAGGAGTAATTTTTACCGCTCCTGTTCCGAATTCTGGGTCAACATATTTATCAGCAATGATGGGCAGTTCTCTACCCACTAAAGGCAACAGAGCGACCTTACCAATATAATGTTTATATCTTGAATCATCAGGATTTACTGCCACAGCTGTATCACCAAGCATGGTCTCCGGGCGTGTGGTAGCAACAGTAATATATTCTTCTTTAGAATCTAAAAGAGGATATCTTAGGTAATATAATTTCCCATTTTCCTCTCTCTGCTCTACTTCAATATCTGCCAGGGCAGTCTGACAGCGAGGACACCAATTAATAACATAATTAGATCGATAAATAAGCCCTTCTTGAAAAAGAGTTACAAATACCTTCCTTACTGCCTTAGATAAACCTTCATCAAGAGTAAATCTTAACCGAGACCAGTCACAGGAACAACCCATTTTCTTTAGTTGATTTAGTATATTGGAGCCATATTCCTCTCGCCATTGCCAGGCTCGTTCTAAAAACTTTTCCCGACCCAGATCATATCTGGTCTTCCCCTCTTTAGCAATCTCTCTTTCTACTACATTCTGAGTAGCAATACCGGCATGATCAGTGCCGGGCAACCATAACACATTGCACCCCTGCATTCTTTTCCAGCGAATAATGATATCCTGCAGAGTATTATTCAGGGCATGACCAATATGTAATGAACCGGTAATATTGGGTGGGGGCATTACTATGGAGAAATTTTTTTGTCTATCTTGCCCATTCTTAGCCTGAAAAAGGTTATTATCCAGCCAGAATTGATACCATCTATCTTCTACTATCTTAGGATTATAAACTTTGGCTAATTTATTCTCTGTCCATTGATTTTTCTTCATTTAAGTATCTCCTGAACACTATTGATTTTACCACAAAAAAAATAAAAAGAACATAAATAAAAAACCCTTTTCTACCTTATTTAAGGGCGAAAAGGGTTCGTGGTACCACCTTAATTCCCGTTTATATATAAAAAGTATAATAAACAGGCACTTAGAAAGTGTTAACGGCACAACCGTTGAAACTTACTTCAATTTCAGTAAAAAGCTCCAGGAAGACCTTCAATAAAACTGATTAAAAAAGTTTTATTTACTCCGTCCTTTCTACGCTCATATATTTATTTGCTATCTTACTATTTTGACTTAAAATTGTCAAGCGAAACAAACACTAAGAAGTATTTTCCAGATCATCAGGCAGTTTCTTTTATTTTCTTATCCTCATTTTCTTTTATGGCAATAGGTAGTTCATTATTTACAATAACCTTATCAGTAATAATACACTCTTTGATATTCTTATGAGAGGGAATTTCATACATAATATCAAGCATGGACTCTTCAATTATTGATCTCAATCCTCGAGCTCCAGTCTTTCTTTGCAAAGCTCTTTCTACAACTGCCTCTAAAGCAGATTGGGTAAACTTTAATTCAACACCCTGATTACGGAAAATTTGTTTATATTGTAAAGTAATAGCATTTTTCGGCTTTGTTAATATATCCATTAAAGCATCTCGGTCAAGATTATCAATAGTAGCAACAATAGTTAACCGGCCAACTAATTCAGGAATTAAGCCGAATTTAATTAAATCTTCTGGTAATACTTTTCTTAAGATATTATTACTTTCCTGAAGACGTGTATTCCCAGAAATATCTGCATTAAAACCTATATGGTGGGTTTGTAAGCGATTTCTAATGATATTTTCCAATCCTTCAAAGGATCCACCACAAATAAATAGTATCTCAGTAGTATCAATATCGATATTCTTCTGATGAGGATGTTTTCTTCCCCCCTGCATAGGCATTGTGGCAATGGTACCTTCCAGTATTTTTAATAAAGCTTGTTGCACTCCTTCTCCCGATACATCTCGCGTAATAGAGGGATTTTCCGATTTGCGAGCTATTTTATCAATTTCATCAATATAGATAATCCCTATCTGCGCTCTTTGAATATCTTCTTCAGCAGCATGGTATAGTTTTAACAAAACATTTTCTACATCATCTCCCACATAACCAGCTTCGGTAAGGGTAGTAGCATCAGCTATGGCAAAAGGAACCTCTAACTTCTCGGCCAAAGTTTTGGCCAGCAAAGTCTTTCCACAACCACTGGGACCAAGAAGTAGTATATTACTTTTTTCTAGTTCTACAAAGTCTTTAGCAATTTTCTTTTTTCTTTTACTATCTTTTTTGATAAGATTATTTTTAATTCTCTGGTAATGATTATAAACAGCTACAGAAAGTATTTTTTTTGCCCTTTCCTGTCCAACCACATAGAGGTCTAAATATCTTTTTATTTCTGCAGGAGTAGGAATATTCTTTAGCGAAATATCTCTATTTGTTTTCTGAATATTATCCTCTCTTAGAATATAATTACAAACCTGAATACACTCAGAGCAGATATTAACTCCATTGGGACCAGAAATAATCTTTCCTACCTCAATTTGATCTTTTCCACAAAAGGAACATTTCATATGGCACACCTCTGTCTATTTCTTCACAATATCACTGCGTTTCTTAATCACTTCATCTACAATGCCATATTCTTTGGCTTCCTCTCCAGTCATATAAAAATCACGGTCAGTATCTTTTTCAATTCTTTCCAAAGGCTGATTAGTATGATAAGCTAATATTTCATTTATTTTTTTCTTAATTCTCAATAATTCCTTAGTTTGAATCTCTATATCAGAAACCTGTCCTTGGGCACCACCTAAAGGTTGATGCAGCATAATTCTGGAATTTGGTAAAGAAAATCTCTTACCCTTAGCTCCTGAAGCCAAAATCAAGGCAGCACCACTGGCAGCCATACCAAGACAGGTAGTGGAAACATCAGACTTAATGTATTGAATAGTATCATAAATGGCAATAGTTGAACTCACTGAACCACCGGGGCTGTTGATATAAATATAAATATCTTTCTCCGGATCACTTGCTTCTAAAAATAATAATTGAGCAATAATAATATTGGCTGTCTGATCATCAATGGGACTACCTAAAAAAACTATTCTCTCTTTTAATAATCTTGAATATATATCATAGGATCTTTCTCCCTGAGGAGTTTTCTCCACTACTATAGGAACTAAATACATTTTTAAAAACCTCCTTTATTTTTCCACAATATTTATCTTCTGTGCTAGTATTGCTATTGCTTTTTCCCTTTTAATCTGTTCTTTTAAATTGTCTAAAGTATTGTTTTTTTCCAGCATAGCCCTTACCTTTAATGCCTTTTGGTTAGTACTCTTGGCAATCTCTTCAATTTTCTTATTCACATCTTCTTCGTTAGCAGTAATTTTATCATCTTGAATAATTTTGTCAATAATCAACTCCTGTTTTATCTGTTTTTCGGCAATTAAGCGATATTCTTTTTTTACCTTTTCTTCATCGGCCTTAATTAGTTGATAATATTCTGTCAAGCTCATATTTCTTGCTTTTAAATCTTCTGTTAAGTCATTCATCATCTTATCTAACTGTTTCTCAATTAGTACTTCTGGTACCTCAAAAATACACTTCTTTGAAACTTCCTCCATCAATAAATCCTGGAATTCTCTTTCAATTTCATATTTGGCCTGTTCATATAATTGTTTTTTAATATGTTCCTTTAAATCTTCCAACTTTTGATAATCACCGATACTCTGAGCAAAGTTATCATCTAATTCTGGTAATTCTTTCTCCTTTATTTCCAGGACTTTAACTTTATAAATTACTTCTTTCCCGGCTAAATTTTTATCATTTACGTTTTCGGGAAATTTTACCTTTATTTCTCTTTCTGCGCCAGCCCTAACTCCAGTAAGGTTTTCCTTGAATTCAGGTGGTACTCGTTCACCCAGTTGTATAATCTGTTTTTCTCGTTTACCATTTTCTAAGGGTTTTCCATCAAGAAAAGCAGTATAATCCAAAACTAAAAAATCACCTATTTTTGATTCTCTATCCTCCACTGCCTTTAACTGGCCATGACTCTCTCTGATCTTTTCCAATTCCTCATCTACCTTCTTTGGGTCAACCTGGGGCTGTCTCTTTTCTATAGTAATATTATCTAAGGCAGGTATTTCAAAATCGGGCTTCAATTCTAAAATCATTTTGTAGATAAAGGGCTTATCTTTTTCAATCTGCACTAAATCAATTTTTGGGACATCGATGGGATCAAGATCACTATCTTTTATAGCCTGGCTATAAGTTTCCTTAATGAGTCTTTCCGCAACCTGTTGATTGAGGTAATCTTTCCCTAAATTCATTTCTAATATATTAAGAGGTACCCGCCCGGTTCGAAAACCAGGTATGCGTACTCTTTGAGAAAACTCCCGGTAGACATTTTTAAAAACTTCATCTACCTTTTCCTGTTCTACAGTTACCTTTACTTCTATTTTATTCTTTTCTATCTTATCTTTTTCAATATTTATCATATCGCTCTTCCTCCAAAACGTTCACCTATCAAAATAAAACCGCAAATAACTTTGCGGCAAATTTTTCTGGTGCGAGAGGCGGGACTCGAACCCGCATGGAATTACCCACTGGATCCTAAATCCAGCGTGTCTACCAATTCCACCACCCTCGCTTTATTAAAATTTGGTGGGCCGTACAGGACTCGAACCTGTGACACCCTGATTAAAAGTCAGGTGCTCTACCACCTGAGCTAACGGCCCTTATCAACAGTATACCGTATTATATAACATAATGAGTATAGTTTTAATAATTTTTAGTTAATCATCTGCTAAATAACCCATTAAAAGGCGCGCTCGGAGGGATTCGAACCCCCAGCCCTTGGATCCGAAGTCCACAGCTCTATCCAGTTGAGCTACGAGCGCTGACAAATAAGGGGTGAGCGATGGGATTTGAACCCATGACCACTGGAGCCACAATCCAGGGCTCTAACCGGACTGAGCTACGCCCACCACGAAATATCCTCTGTCATGGCGCGCCCGGAGGGAGTCGAACCCCCAGCCTACGGATTAGAAGTCCGTTGCTCTATCCTATTGAGCTACAGGCGCAGGCTTTTCTAAAAAATGGAGCGGGAAACGGGTTTCGAACCCGCGACACCTAGCTTGGAAGGCTAGTGCTCTACCTGCTGAGCTATTCCCGCCCGTGGTCGGGGTGAGAGGATTTGAACCTCCGACCCCCTGCTCCCAAAGCAGGTGCGCTTGCCAAGCTGCGCTACACCCCGAAACAAAAGTATTATATAGTATATCAGGATAGAAGTCAACAAAGTAATCCTTCTTTTTTCCTGCTCTTTGGGAAGCAATTTTTTTATCATAAGCACAATAATATGTAAAGTTAATAACCTAACTGCAGGGAAATATTTTTATCAGAATTTAAAAAAGTCTTAGAATTTTCCTTACTTTTGACAATGTTTGCCTATGCTATGTCCAATGATAATAATCAATCATTTTTTGAATTATCTTTTGTAAAGCCATAGCTCGATGACTGATCCTATTTTTTACCTCTTCACCTAATTGAGCAAAAGTAAGTTTATATCCATCGGGAATAAAAATTGGGTCATAACCAAAACCAGATTCCCCCTGGGGAAATAAGGTTATCTTCCCGCAACACACCCCCTGGGCAGTATAGACTGTATCTCCTGGAATGACCAAACTCATAATACAGATAAAACGAGCCTTCCTTAGCTCCTCAGAAACACCTTGCAACTGCTGTAATACTGTTTCTATTCTTTCTTGATCATTTTCCCCCCACCGGGCAGAGTATATACCAGGCATCCCACCTAAATATTCAATTTCCAGACCCGAATCATCGGCTAAAGTTGGTAAATTGGTATAACGAGAAACCAAGGTTGCTTTGAGAACGGCGTTTTCTAAAAATGATTTACCATTTTCTTTAATTTCGGAAATGTGAGGGAAGTCCTGTAAAGATACTATTTCCAATGGATATTTCTTTAACTTATCTTTAATTTCCTTTACTTTACCCTTATTGCGAGTAGCCAGAACTAACTTCAACATAGTTCCCCAATTATTTCCTTTTCTATTTTAATAACCTGTTCAATACCCTTTTCTGCTAATTTAATCAATTTATGCAAATTGGTCATAGAAAAAGGTCTTTCTTCGGCAGTTCCTTGAATTTCAACCACATCGCCTCGTTCAGTCATTACTATATTCATATCTACCTGAGCATTACTGTCTTCTTTGAAATCTAAATCTAATAACATTTCTCCATCTACAATACCTACACTTATCGCACCCAAAAAATATTTTACTGGCATAGTTTCGATCTTCTTTTCAGCTATTAAGTATTGAAAGGCATCTAACAAAGCAATAAAAGAACCGATGATAGATGCAGTTCTGGTTCCCCCATCAGCCTGTAATACATCGCAATCTAACCAGATCATTCTCGGGCCAATACTGTCTAAATTAGTAACGGCTCTTAGTGATCGACCTACCAAACGTTGGATTTCCTGTGACCTTCCATCAATCTTCCCTTTTACTGAATCTCTTATATTCCTAATTTGATTAGCCCGGGGAATCATAGAATATTCAGCGGAAATCCAACCTTGCTGTGTTCCTCTTAAAAAGGCGGGCACCTTTTCTTCTACGCTTGCCGTACAGATTACCCTGGTATCCCCCATTTCTATTAATACTGATCCCTCAGAATATTTAATATAATTCCGGGTTATTTTTATTGGCCTTATTTCATCAAAACGGCGATTATAAGCTCTAAGCATGACTCCTCCATTTATCTCTTCTTAAAAAACTAAAGTAAGCTACCTCCCTTTAAAAAAATATTATATTAGTTATCATATAAGAATTATCAGACTTATTATACCCATTATTTTATTCTTTTCGGAATTGAATATAATCTATCAGCTGAGAAAAAAGTTCAGCTTTATTGCCAAAAATGGCTAAACTTTCCTGTGCTAATCGGCAATATCGTTTAATAGCATGAGCAGATTTTTCCAGACCAAAAATTGCTGGATAGACTGGCTTGCCACTAATCTTCTTATCTTGCTCCAAATCCAGCATATCATCTGTTATCTGAAAAGCAAGTCCAATATATTCACCAAATTTATTCAGTGCCAAAATTTCTTCCTCATCAGCCTCAGCTAACAGAGCTCCAGCTTCCAGAGAAGCACATATTAATGCTGAAGTCTTTTTTAAATAAATATCTTTAATCTTATGGGCATCGGACTGAGATTGCCAGTTAATATCTTCTACCTGTCCTCCTAACATATTTTGTGTTCCCAACATCTCCAGTACCCTCTCTACTACCTTCAGTACTGATTCTTGGTTTACACCTGGTATTTGGCCATTACGGCAAATAAAAGCCAATCCCATGACTAACAAGGCGTCACCAGTTAATACGGCCATACTTTCACCAAAAACTTTATGATTAGTCAACTTACCACGACGATAATCATCATTATCCATACAGGGCAAATCATCATGCACCAGTGAAAAGCAATGAATTAATTCAATTCCCGCAGCAGTAGGTAAGACCAGCTGAAAAGATTTGCCCAATAATTCTGCCGTCATCAAGGTTAGAATTGGTCTTAATCTTTTACCACCATTTAAAACACTATAACGGATGGAGCGATGGATTAGCGAAGGATTTTCTTGTTCTGAAGGAAGATTCTCCTCCAGATATTGATCGATAATCTTCTTTTTTTCTTGTAAATATACTCTTAATTGCATTTATTTACTACTATCCTCTTCGCTATTCTTTAAGGAAAAAGGTTCAGTGCGATAATTTCTATCTCCTTCTCTAGTTAACTTTTCCACCTTTTGTTTGGTTTCATTTAATTTCTCCAAACAACGGTCAGAAAAGCGCATTCCTTCCTCATATAATTTTAAGGCCTCATCTAAATTTAGTTCTCCTTTTTCCAGTTCTTCAACAATTTCTTCCAGTTTTTTTAATGACTCTTCAAAGGACATATCTTCTATCTTTTTTTTCTTATCGGTCATTCTTTGTTTCCTCCTTTCCAGAAACATTAGCCGAAATGGTGCCATCTTGTACAACAATATCTAATTTATCATTTGTTTCCACTTGATTAATATTTTTAACTACCACCTTCTCTGGTATTTTCAGGCAGATACTATATCCTCTACTTAATATTGATTTAGGACTTAAGGTAATAATTTTTTCTTTATATTTAATTAAAATATTCTCATTAATATTAATAATATGTTTTAAATTCAATTTCAGTCGGCCAACTAGATCATCAATGGTTTGTAGATGTTGAAGAATTTTGTTTTTTGGACTTTGATATCTTAAATTTTCTATGGTATTTACAAATCTCTGCTCTTTTAATTCTAAAATATGCCTAATAATGCGATTTAATTTCCCTTGCCATAATCTGAGTTGTTTCACTAAATTTTCTTTATCCGGTATAGTCATTTCAGCTGCTCCCGAAGGTGTAGGGGCACGAAGATCGGCTACAAAATCAGCAATAGTAAAATCAGTTTCATGACCAACTGCCGAGACAATGGGAATCTTAGAGGAAAATATCGAACGAGCTAATCTCTCTTCATTAAAAGCCCATAATTCTTCGATAGAACCTCCCCCTCGACCGATGATAATAAAATCTATTTCTGGGAGCACTTCGTTAAGGAAATCAATATTTTCGGCAATCTGGTTAGCTGCTTCATCTCCCTGTACCGGGGCGGGAGCTACAATAATATGAAGATTGGGAAATCGCCTTAAACTAATTGAAATAATATCTCTGATCGCTGCTCCGGTGGGAGAAGTAATAATAGCAATTTTGTGAGGAATGCGGGGAATTGTCTTCTTTATTTCAGTTCTAAATAACCCCTCTTTTTTTAATTTCTCCTTTAAGGCCTCGAAAGCGGCAAATAAGGCTCCCTTGCCAGCCTCAGTCATTTGAGTTATATAGAATTGATATTCTCCCCTTCGTTCATAAACTCTAATCTCTCCCTTTGCCTTTACGTTTATTCCATCTGTGGGTTCAAAACCAAGTCCTTGACTGTTACCACGAAACATCACACATTTTATCTGACATTGATCATCTTTTAACACAAAATACATATGTCCAGAAGAATGATATTTAAAATTACTTATCTCACCAATTATGGTAATATTGTGCAGGAGAGGATCAGTATTAAACATCATTTGAATATGATGAGTGATACTACTTACCGTAAATATCTTTTCTTGAGTAGAGTTTATCAACATTTAAGACCTTAATCTTTATTTCAATAATTCCTGTTAATCAGTATTTTTTTCTATTTTACCCAATACACCATTGACAAAACTGAATGAATTTTCAGTACTGTATTTTTTAGCCAATTCCACTGCCTCATTAATAGAAACACTCTTTGGTATACTAGCAAGAAAAACTATTTCATAAATAGCAATACGGAGAATATTGCGATCAATGTTGGCCATTCTTTCTAAAGACCAGTTGTTGGCATATTTTTTAATCAAGGTGTCTATCTCAGATAAATTGGTTAGTACTCCCCTTACTAATTCCAGGGAAAAGGAGATAATAGCCTCAGAATCACTATACTGTAATAGGTCCTCAACTTGAAAGGTATATGAACTTGCCTCATCTACATTGCAATGAACAAGATCAACTTGAAATAGGATTTTCAGAGCTATCTCTCTGGCTATTCTTCTATTTCCCATAGATTCCTCAAGTCAATATTTTGTTATCAAACTGTACTTCTTCTTTAGAATATCTTTAAAAAACTATTAGAAGCAACTAACTTCCTTCTATTATGGTATCTCTTAGGAAAACGTATTCCTTGGATATGAACATTAATCTGATCAATATCCAGATCAGTGATCTGTTTTATTTTTTCCTTCACTTGAGTCTGAACTTCCCAGGTTAAATTAGGTATTCTTAAGCCATAATTTATGTGCAAAAAGAGATTCACCAGAATCGAATCAGTTTTTATTTCTACTCTAACTTCTGGTGTGATATGAGTATTTTCTTGATCATCATCCCCTGCAGAAGGCTGAAGTGCTTTTTTAAAACTGGTCTTCTTGGTCGAAATGAGACCATTTATTCCCTGCAGGATAAGATGAATTATTGTCTCTATGGTTATCCGGGAAATATTAATACATCCCTTATCGGTGACAATACTGGCAAATTCCATATATTATATCTTATACTCTTTCCTGATATTTTTTATCAATGGTTGTTATTCTAATAATATCACCCTCTTTAATAAAGAGAGGGACTTGTACTTCTGCACCAGTCTCCAATGTTGCCGGCTTCATAGCTCCAGAGACGGTATTACCTTTTACTCCCGGCATAGTTTTTACTACTTGTAAAGCAATTGTAGTAGGAAGTTCTATGCCAATAACCATCCCCTTATAGAAAATAACTTCAATATTAATTCCTTCTTTTAATAGATCAGCTGAATCTCCTATCTTCTCAATACCAATGGGTATTTGTTCATAGGTATCCTTATCCATAAAATAATAATTGTGACCATCATTATAAATATATTGCATATCTTTACGCTCAATGATGGCCTGTTCAAATCTTTCCCCCGCACGAAAGGTTCTATCTATAACTGCCCCTGTTTGAACATTTCTTAATTTTGTTCTTACAAAGGCACCCCCTTTGCCCGGTTTAACATGTTGAAATTCGATAATAGTATATAATTCATTATCTAATTCTATGCTCAATCCATTTTTAAAATCACTGGTAGAAATCAAATTTACTCCTCCTTATCATTCTTGAATAAAACAATAATATAATAAAATTTGGTATCATTGAAGAATATTTTTCATCAATCATAAATATATGTTATCTTTATTTATTTATTTAATTTATTATGAACAATATTTTACCAGTTATTGGCTATGATACAAATTGTTGACATAATTTTTTAACTTCTTTTTTTACTTCTTGCTGTATCTTTTCATTATCAATGTTACTTAATACTCTGTCAATTAATTCAGCTATATAAATCATTTCTTTTTCTTTCATCCCCCTGGTAGTCATAGCCGGTGTCCCGATACGAATACCGCTGGTAATCATAGGAGGCTGGGTATCAAAGGGAACTGCATTCTTATTTACGGTAATACCGGCTAATTCTAAGGCTTTTTCAGCCTGTTTACCGGTAAGTCCCTTATTTCTCAAATCGACCAGTAATAAATGATTGTCAGTACCTCCAGAAACCAGTTGATAATCCAGTTCCATCAATTTTTGAGCCAGGACAAATGCATTCTTTTTAATCTGTCTCTGATAGGTAACAAAATCTTCCTGCATAGCCATTTTAAAACATACCGCCTTAGCAGCAATAACATGCATCAATGGACCTCCCTGGATACCAGGAAATATGGTTTTATCAATCTGTTTAGCAAAATCCTGCTGACAGAGAATTAAACCACCCCGTGGTCCTCTAAATGTCTTGTGAGTGGTAGTAGTTACAAAATGGCAGTGGGGAATTGGGCTTTTATGTTCTCCGACCACCACTAAACCAGCAATATGAGCAATGTCAGCCATGAGGAAAGCTCCCACCTCATCAGCTATCTTGCGAAATTGGCTAAAATCTATTTCTCTGGGATAGGCGCTCGCACCAGCCACAATCATTTTTGGCTTATTCTGCAAAGCTAATCTTTTCAATTCCTCATAATCAATACATCCTGTATCTCTATTTACTCCATAAGGTACTATAGTATAGAGCATTCCGGAAAAATTCACGGGACTGCCATGGGTGAGATGTCCGCCATGAGCCAGATTCATAGATAAGATGGTATCACCAGGATTTAATACACTGAAATATACTGCCATATTAGCCTGGGAGCCGGAATGAGGTTGGACATTGGCATGATCAGCAGAAAACAATTGTTTTGCTCTTTCTATAGCTAAATTTTCTATTGCATCAATAAACTGGCATCCACCATAATACTTTTTACCAGGATAGCCCTCAGCATATTTATTAGTTAACACAGAACCTTGGGCCTCCAGTACTGCCTCACTAACAAAATTTTCAGAAGCTATAAGTTCTAAAGTGAATTTCTGGCGTTCCTCCTCCTGTTTAATTAGTTGGAATATTTCATAATCAATTTTTTCTAAACTCATTTCATTTCTCCTTATTTAAAATTTATTTTTAAAGATAAAATGAAATCATTAATTCTTTGGGTAAATTAGTAAGAATATGGCAACCTTTTTCTGTTACCACTACCGTATCTTCAATACGAACACCGCCTATATCTGGTAGGTAAATACCCGGCTCAATGGTCACCACCATATTAGCCTGCAATATAGTCTGTTGGTGCAAATTCAGATAAGGTAATTCGTGAATATCTAATCCTACACCATGACCCAAGGAATGTTGAAAATAAGCACCATAACCTTTCGCTTCTATACTGAAGCGAGCTAATTTATCCAATTGGTAGCATGTTATACCGGCTTTTACTTTCTGTAATATCTCTTCCTGTACCTCTTTGACAATATTATATACCTCTTTTTGCCTTTTATCAGCTTCTCCTAAAAGCAATGTTCGAGTACAATCGGAATTGTACCCCTGATAAAGGCAACCAAAATCAACAATGATAAGTTCACCTTCCTTTATTTGCTTTGCTGATGGTTCACCATGGATTAATGCCCCCCTCTCCCCTGAGGTTACAATTAGATCAAAGGCTTCTTTCTTAGCACCATTTCTGCGCATATTATAATTCAACTGGTTAGCCAGATTTATCTCGGAAATTCCTGCTGATAAACAAGTCATTGTTTCCTGAAAAGACTTATTAGCAATTTGTGCTGCTTGTGCTATTAAATCAATCTCAGATGGGTCTTTAATCATACGGATTTGTTCAATAACATTGGTAAAGGGATATAATTTTAAATGGGGTATAATCTGTTGATACTTTAAATAATCTTTTACTTTTAGAGAATTTGCTTCAAAACCTAATTCGGTAATCTTTAATTGAGCCAGTAGATGTGATAAAGAGATATTCTGAGCATCATCTTCTTTCAAGTCCTGAATGATAATTTCACAGCAATCAGCCTCTTGTTGAGCTTGAATAGCATAACGAGAATCAGTAATAAGATAATTTTTATCAGGAGTAGAAAGTAGAATACCCTCTCCGGTAAAATGGGTTAGAAAATAGATATTCTTGGGATTACTAATAAGAAATGCAGGTGGCTGTACTGCACTTTTACCAATTTTCAGCCATAATTTTTTCCTTCTCTCTTCTATCAAAGAACAACTCCCTTTCTTTATCTTAGCCTTTTCTAATAAATTAGACTCTGGTTACCTGTTCTATTAATAACTATCCTTATATCCTTATAAACTAATTTAAATTATCTTTAAATATCTTTTTTAAATTATATCTATATAGCACTCTCTATCATATAAAAAATTACTGAAATAATGTTTATAAGTTATTATATACACAATTTTACTTATTCTGCAAATAATTAATTCTTATTCCTAACAAATTTTCCCTTCCAGATGATAAGGATAAGCTTTAGTGATTTCTAACTTAACCCATTGCCCAATATCTTTTTTCTTCCCATTTACTACCAATATATGACCATCTATTTCCGGTGCTTCAGCACAGGAACGACCGATCAGAATATCTTTCTTTTTTTCCAAAACCCCATCTATCAATACTTTCATCTTCTGGCCAATCTTGCTTTGTTGATGGGTTAAAGCAATCTTTTGCTGTATCTTCATTAAGGTATCCAATCTTATTTTTTTAATCTTTTTCGGTACTTGATCGGGATACTTACTTGCCGGGCAATGGGGTTCATTATAATAAGTAAATACTCCTATCTTCTCCAATTTATATTCCAGCACAAAATCACATAGTTCCTGAAAATCAGCTTCCCTCTCTCCAGGAAATCCCACCAGAAAAGTAGTACGCAAAGTCAATTCAGGTATTTTACTTCTTAATTTCTCAATAAGTGTTATGATATCTTTTTTCTTAATTTTACGATTCATCCTGTGCAAAATATTATCACTGATATGTTGCAAAGGAATATCCAGATAGGGACAAAAGCGATTATTTTCTGCCAGGAAATCGATCAACTCATCACTATAATGAGCAGGATGAGTATAGAGTATTCTAATACGATTTTCTTCTGGCCAGTTTAAGTGAGACAATTTTCGTAACAAATCTACTAGAGACACTTTCCCATAAAGATCTGTACCATAATAAGTAGTATCCTCAGCAATAAGAATTATTTCTTTTAAAGGATATCTATCTATTAAATTCTGCGCTTCTGAATATATCGACTCCCTGGTTCTACTGCGGTAATGACCTTTAATCTGGGGGATAAGACAGTAGGTACAGGCATTATTACAACCTTCAGCAATTTTTATATAGGTATAGTGACCAGGAGTAAAAAGAAAACGAGGAGATTTTTCATCATAAAGAAAGCTCGGTTTTGAGGTTACCTGGAAGATATTTTCTCCCCTGATAATTTTTTCAATTACATCATTAATCTTATTTATCTCATCAATACCGATAAAGGCATCAACTTCCGGTAACGACTTTATCAGCTCTGCTTGTTTATACCTCTGGGATAAGCAACCTGCCACTATAATATATTTTATTTTACCCTCTTTTTTTAATTGCACAGCCTGTAAAACAGTATCAATAGACTCTTCTACTGCTGGCTCAATAAAACTGCAAGTATTTATCAGGGCTATATCGCAATTTTCTATATCATTAGTAATAGAATAATTATTTTCTAATAAATAACCGCAAATAACCTCACTATCCACTAAATTTTTCGGACAACCCAATGATTGGATGCTTATGCGCATAATTATACCTATTTATAAAAAACAAAGAAAATATTTTCTGAAATGAAAATATTATCATCTTAATGATTACTTTTATAAATAACTCACAAATAATACTTTGCCTATTCTATCATCGAAAAAAAATGTTGTAAACAATTAAGATACATGAAAATATTTTTCCACTGTTTTCTTGTTAGAATCTATAAAAAGCAATAATATCTTCTCCATCCGGCATATTTTTTTCCTCTAGAACATATACCTGTCCACCATTGCCAATGGTCTTCAGGGCGGCAAAATTGTACAGATCGTATTGATCTTTTCCTTCTCCTTGCCGATATACTCGGTTTTCTTCTGGATTAAAACTCCCTTCTTGAGAGACATTATTCTTTATTAATAATTGTTCCACTCTACTGAAATATGCTGCCGAGACAATTTCTTCTAATTGGGTGGAAGTTTTGCCCGTGCCCTTTATATTATGATAGGTGAAATTAATATTTTCTAATTGACTCTGGAAATAATCTGTAGCGATGGGTAAGGCATTCTTATGAATGTAATCAGGTGAAGCTTCATCGGGATTACCCTCAATGCTTTCCTTTAATAAATAAGGATAAGAATTAACTTCAGAATAAATTGGGAAGAGATCCTTTACACACATAATGATCAAAGGTGATTTATTTTTTTTGTCCAAATATTTATTCAAACCCTGGTCTATCTGCCGTAAATATTGTAATAGCTCCTCTCTCTTATCACCATCAATTTCTCCAACTCCATGAAATATAGCTCGGGCTCCTTCCGAGCCGGAGGAATGGGAAGAAAGACTCTTTTCACTTTCGGAATATTTAGCAATCTCCTGTAAACTTGCTGGAATACCTTCAATATTTATCTGTTCAATACTGCCTTTAGTGCCACGAAATATTCTATTCTTATTTCTACTTAAAGCCAGAACAAAATAAATATTGTTAAACATAACCTCTGGTATTAAAGGTAGAATATGGAAGTATTGACTTACCGCACACTTCTCTGCCAAAGCAATGTTTACCCGAAAATAATGAAAATGTCCGGGATTAATAAAGATAGCCAATCCTTCTTTCTGATTTTGCCAGAATATACGATCTCCTAATAAATTGGTAGCTGGAAGTAATAACTCCTCAATATCACGAATATCCCTATTCCACTTTTCCTGCAATTCCTTTTTAGCAATACTAAGCAGATTTTTTAGTTGGATAGGCATCTTTTTTACTTCAGCGCTTGCTTCTGCTCTGGTGGGCATATATATAGAAATACATGGACCTTCTTGTTCAGCGATAAGCTTTTCCATTACCTTTTTTGTAACTTCTTGCATAGAATATTCCTCCTCATAATTTTTATTTTCTGCACTTAAAAACTAAACTACCTGATTATATTGTATAGTTATTCTCAAGATAATTCAATCATTTCTCTGGGGGCGACTTTTACTATGATATTTTTCTGAAACTGAGAACTAAAAAACGGAAGACTTATCTATAATAAAAATACTGGCTGAATCTCTGCTTCATTTCCCTATCGATAGCTTTTACATGTTTCTCTACAACTTCAGGAGGACTTAAATTTATCAGTAATTTCATACAAACATAAAAAATTATAACATCTTCAATCCAGCCAACGAAGGGCAACAAGACCACCGGAATTAAATCATAAGGAGATAAGACATAAAGAAAGGCAGCATAAGAAATTATCTTTAAATAGAGAGGGACTTCTTTATCTCTAACCAGACGAAAGGCCAATTTAAAAAAATTGGGAATATGCATTAATACACGTAGCCAGAAATATTTTCTTTTTAGTTTTTGATATTCACCATTTTGATTAGTATTCATTTTGGTACACTCAGAATAATTTTTTTCTAATCTAACTATTATTTTACCGTAAAGTAAAATCAAGTCAAATTTAATAAGTGTAAATTGCCAATAGAAAACCCCGCTGGTATTTGGATATACCAGTGGGGTCTATTCAGTCTACAAAGCTTTCCCTTTTATGTCACAAGAACCGTCCCTGTGACATTTTTAAGAATTGGAATTGGGGCAACCTCCGCCATTGCCATCGCTTTCTGGTTTAGTAATTGTAATAGTATCAATTGCAGAATCCTGATTGCCATGATAATCAGTTACTGTCAATATTACACTGACCACTTCCTGAGTATCAGTTAGGAAACTACAAGCAAAAGTATGGGTAAAGACGCTGTCCGTAGAAATAATACCTGATTGCACCTGAGGCAATTGCCAGGCATAAGAGGCAATACCAAAATTCTCATCAGAAGATTCGGAACCATCAAAAGTTACAGTCAAAGGACATTCGCCTTCTTTTGGTTGAATATTTATCTTTGCTACCGGATTTTTATTATCAATTCCCAAAGCAGGAATGTTCTCTATTACTTTCACTTCTAAGTAATGTCCTGCTCCATCAGTGCCAATTAGATAAACATCACAGGTTATTCTATTGTAAGCTTTATTATCTCTTACGTAATTAAGCACTTTACCAGTATATAAAGTAATATCAGATATCTTAGTTGCTGTTCCTGGTTGACCAGGCTTATCAGAAGGATATATATAAAAACTGCCACTGGCTGTAGCATCAAGAGAAGCAAATCTTACTCCATTATTATAATATTTTAGTTTTACTCCAGAACCAATAAATTCAACCTGATTTAAGGATGCTATTTCTAAATTTAGAACAGTTTTGTTTTCATTGAAGCCAACAGATAGTACTCTCAATTGGGCTCTGGGGTCAAAAACATTCAGAATACCATCGGCAAACCAGTTACAACCAGAAATTGTTATAGAAAATAGTATAAAAATGGATAAGAACAGAATAGTGGTCTTTTTCTCTTTTGATATTTTTTCAGTCAATCCCTTCCCCTCCTTTTTTTATAAAAAGTTTTTAGTTCACAGTTTTCAGTTAAAAGAGATAAGTATATGTGTCGGAGATTACTTCGTCGCTGCGCTCCTCGCAAGGATATTCTGGTTGTTAGTATTTAGTTTTTAGCATTTCCACACACAATTTATTTTGTTTCAATTTTTTCTCAATTTGAACTAAATACTGTTCACTAGATCCTAACAATTTTACATAATTCCCATTCTTTTTACCAATTATCAGACACTACAACTAACAACTGTTTTTCCCAGTAATTCTCACCGTATTCATATTATATACTCTATATTATAAAGTATACTATTTTTTAATATTCAATTTTATGAGCAGTAATAAGAATAATTATTTCTGTCCGTTTCTTGGTAAAGTTTCTAAATTTAAATATTTCACCAAAAACCGGTATTTCACTTAATATTGGTATTCTTCTTATCGTTTCAATCTCTTCAGAGGTTATTAATCCACCGATTACATTGGTGATACCCAGAGGGGACCGAATAATAGCCTTTTCCTGACGAGAATTAATCACTGGATAACCTTGAATTAATTCTGATCCTAAAGATTCTACCTTAATATCACAATCCATAGTAATTTTCTCATCCTGACTCAAGCGGGGAGTGATAGTCATATTAAGTCCCACATCAATATAACGGATAGTCTCAATTCCTTCTTCGGTTCTTTCCCGAATAGGTATTTTAGAGCCAGACAGAATTACCGATTCCTTACCATCCAGAGTCAATATCTTGGGATTGGACAGTATATTGGTTTTACCTTCTCTCATCAGGGCATCCAATCTGGCTTGTATTAACCCCCTTCTTTCAAAAGAACCGCCTAAGGTAAGTTCACCAAAAGTAATTTGTCCCAGAATAAGATTTCCTGATTCGTCTGTAGTTGCCCCAGAACTCCAGGATATACCTAAATCCTTTTCAGCATCCAGTGCAATCTCTACAATCTTCGATTCAATCATAATCTGAGGAGCTCGTTTATCCAGTCCTTCAATCATTTGTTGGGCATTGGCAATTTCCTGTTGGTTTCCCTTGACAATAATTTCATTCTGGCGACTATCAATAATAATTCTATCCTCATCGGGAATTATAATCCTAAGCATCCGTTTAATTGCCTCCACTTCTTCAGTGAATATAGCATTATCTAGTTTAAAGGTTTTGGTAATTAAACTTGCATCCATCTGCTTAATTAATTCCTCAGCTTTATATACCAACTCTTGGGTTCCTTCCACAATGAGATTGTTTAGGCGGGTATCAGTGGTTATCCTTATATTACTATTTGCGCCAAAATAATTATCCAGAACACTCTTGGTATTTTCTACACTAGCATTCTCCAGATGAATTATACGGGTAATCTTTTCGCGATAGGTCTCAATAATATCATCAGTACCAATAATCAGGGCATTACCTACCTGAGCATAGCTGAGCCTCTTCAAGGTCAAAATCCAGTTCAGGGCTTCTTTAAAAGATACGTTATTTAGACTAAGGGTAATTTTTCCAGATACTGAATCATCTGCTATTATATTGATACCGCTCAATATTGATAAAGTTCGAATAGCATCAACAACCTCAGTCTCTTTAAGGTTCATAGTAATAGGAGTGGTAACCTGATCCACTAAAGAGGGTACCATAGCCATTTCTTGCTCTCGTATCTTCCTAATCTCTTCTGCAGCAAGTGGTTCAACAGTAAATATTTGCTTTTCGGGAGCGAGGAATTCTTTATAATCATAGACATTTATTTGTAACAACTGCCTGGTGCTATCCAGTGCCATGTCATAATCGACCTGTTGAAATAAATCTATAACAAATCTAACCTTATCTTGCTCAATCTGACCACAGCGCACCTGTTTAACCGAACCCATATTCAGAAAAAGGGTATTCTTTACCAATCCAGTAATATTATAATCAGCATTATGAATATCAATAACAATTCTATCCGGGTCTCCCACATACATTGATTCATACCCTTGAATGGGCTGGTTGGCTTTGATTGTTACTCTGGTAAAATTAGGCATTTTCCTATACCAGATATTAGTGATAATTATATTTCCTTGAGCTAGACAAATATCAAATAAGAAGAAAAATAATAATAAAGAAATCAAAACAAGGAAAACTTTCTTTCTGCCAGAATCAAGTATATTATTTTCCAAACAAAAAACTTCAACTCTGTTCCGTTCATTAGTCACCAATCTTTTTTTCATTTGTTCAATCATTACTTGCCTCCTCACCTCCCAGTTTTAATGCAATCTCATAATTGTTAATTGCAATAATAACTTTATCATCCTGAATGCTCTTGACAAAATACTTATCCTGAATTACATCTCCCTCTTTAACAATGTAGGTTACATCTTCCATTTCAATAATAGCCAGTTTAATTTCTCCAGAAGATATTATCCCGGTAAATTTTGTTCCCGGGGGTAGCTCGGGCTGGACAAATCTACGAATAGCTTCTTCAGTGCTTAACTCTTGTGCTAACTGCTCTTCCTGTTCACTTATATAAACTGTACTAACTATGCGCTGAAAGGGGTTACGCATAACCGATGGCTCATACGGTTCATAGGTGTAAATTTTAGTTTGATAGCTTTGGTGTCTCTGCTTAATCTCTTTCTCAAAAGGTGTTAGTACTTCTTCTTCCTTCTCTGAAAGAGAACTTTCCGTAGTAACACTAGTACCACTTTGAGAGCTTGGTGTGGAAACTGTAGTAGCTCTTTGAGAAGGTGCGAGTTGAGCAGTGGGGGTACCGGTTGTGACCTTAATAGTTCTTTCCCCGCTAAAAGGATTCAATGTCGATAAAGAAAAAGAAGATAATATATCTGGTCTAAACCAGACCAATGCAGTTACAGCAGCCAGAATTATAACAATAATTAATAATATACGGTTTAACCTGCTCAAATTATTAATTTCCTTTCATCAAAACATAGGTAAACATAGTCATGGTAACATTAACATTCTCGGTATTGTCACCAGTGGGATTTAGTTTTAAATCTCTAACATCAACAATTCTGGGAAAATTTTCTAATCTATCCAAAAACCTGATTGTTTCAAAATAATTGGCAGTAAAGGTCATATTGATTGGTAATCGAGCATAAATAGCATCTCTTTCCTGTACTATACTCTGCGGGGAAAAATTGGAAAAGTCAATATTAAATTCATCCATCGTCTCTTGTAAGATAACCAAGAATTCAGGGATTTCTTTTTCCTTAGGTAGAAGCACCTCCATAAACTCCATCTTTTCAGTAAGTTCTTGATATTCTTTTTTTAAATCTTCCAGACGAGCCGCAATTCTTCTTCCTTCAACAATTCTATTTTGAAGACTAGTTATTTTACGATCTAATTCTTCTATCCTGGCATTTCTCGGTAAATAGATATAGGCATAGTTGATATAAGTAAAAGCAAGGAGAAAAATAAAGAATATTATGATTTTAGCTCTCTTACTTAGATTAGATAACTTCAAAACTATCCACCTCTACTTACTCTATTCACTTTCCCGTATTTTTTGTATCATAATCTATACGATACGGTATAAAAATTCCCGATAACTGGAAATTTACGGTATCTATACTTCGATTCTGTTCAGGAATCCTGGTACTCTGTTTGCGGATATATTGTAATTCAATGGCATCAAAACGTTCGTGGTCTTTTAAGGTATTCATATATTGAGCAACTAAGTAATTATTAAAGGTATTGGCAGAAAAACTAAAAGTCTGGTTGGCATTCACACTTAAATTATTTAACCATACTTCAGGTAAAGCAGTACTACTAAAATCACCCAAAACACGGGTTAGGCGGGATTGATTTTTTATTAAACTTTCAATAACTACTACCCTCTTGGCCAATTCTTCTCTATCTCTTTCCAGATTTCTAACTTCTTGAATGACTTTTTCAATTGCTTTTAGCTGAGTCTCCAGATTTTTTACTTCATTTTCTCTGGTAAAAATTTCATTTTCCAGATGAAAATACAAATAAGCTGAGCTAGTGAAGAGTAAAATTATGAAGACAGTGAGGAGTATTCGCAATAAATTAAATTTCTCTTTTTCTCGATATTCCGGTGGTAACAGGTTAATATCCCTGATGATATTTTTGTTTTTAGCCATGACTTAATATTTACCTTTCTCTTTTTGCTAATCCAATGGTAGTGGCTAGAGCAGATTTATATTTATCAAGATGATTAATATTTACTTCCCGCTCATTAACAGTAATGCCCTTTAAGGGATTAGCGATCACTACGGTAATGCCGAATTGTTGTTTCAACATTGGTCCCAGATTAGGTAAGGTAGTCATCCCACCACATAAAATAATTCTCTGATAGTTTACTTTCTGGTACTGGGTCTTAAAGTAATTCAATGATTTACGGACTTCACTAAAAATCTCTATGACACCGCTGCGAACCAAATCAGCTATCTCTTCTTCGGCAGGCAATGAATCCTCTTTCTTCTCTATTTTGGGACTAACTTGTTCTTCTCCTGCTTGGTATAAAGTTTTTTCCATCTCTTCTTTTTTATCTTCTTCTTTTATATGGCTCTGGGAATTTTTCTTTTCCTCTGGCAAGGGAAGTCCAATATGACGTTTAAGCGCCTCTGCTTCTGAAAAAGGGATATTGAATTTTTTTTCAATCAATCTAGTAATATCATTTCCACCTTTAAGAATAGTTCTAGTAAATTTTAAGCGATCTCCTTCCAGTAAAGTAATTTCAGTAGTGCTGGCTCCCATAGAAAGAATAATATCAATCATGGTGCCATCTTCAGTACTTCGAGAAGATGGGGTAAGATAGCCTTCGAAAGCCCTTATCTGAGCATTGGCAACTATATCAACAACTTTAGGCTGAATCTTGACATTTTTTAATACTGATATTTGCTGGTCAATAAGACTTCGAGGAGCTGCTACCAGTAAAACCTTCATCATCTTAGTCCCTTCTTTTTCTTCCAGTTCTTCAATTTTTTTGGCATCAAGCAAAGATTCTTTTAAATCATAGGGGACATACTTAGGAGCTTCCCACTGTATTCCTTCTAGCAGTTCCTTTTCACTTATCAAGGGGGTTGTTATTTCACGAATAATAACCTTCTGACCGGTAATAGCAATAATACTTCCTCGGTCGTACAGCTTCTTTTTGCGAAGCATTTGGTATAAAGCCTGACTCACCGCATCAATATCCTTAATCTCTCCATGCAAAACACTATCAGGAGGAGTCAGAACCATACCAAAATTATCTAGATGATATCCACTCCCTGATCTGCTAAGTTTCACTGCTTTAATTGATCTTGCCCCAAAATCTATAGCCAGCATTTATACTCCTTTATTCGTATTGTGCAGTCCTTATTGAGTAGTGTATCTAAAATAATTATATCAATTATCGAATTCTGAAAATATTGCAATTAAAAATAAAACCTCATTTATATAGACTTAGCATAAAATCTGTTGAATAAACAATTATATATGCAAGTATATATTGGTAATATTATTTTTCCACTGTGCTCCATTAATATTCTTACTTTAGTGAAATTATATTCTTTTTTAGATATTTTTATTTAAAATATAATCTTTGAGTAATATTTATTTTAAAATACTCTTTTTAATTATATATAATAATTTTTAAAATGGCAATTTTTTTATCAAATTTCCAATTTTTTTATAAAATATTCACCTACTTAATTAAACTTCATTTCCCTTTTTTTATGCTAAATAGAGTATAATCAAGCTTATTTATATTTCCCGCCAGGAAGTCATTACAAAGAATGGATCGCCCTTCCTGGTAAATTCATTTATGCCGGAGGGTGGATAATTAACAGTTGTCTTGTTACGTAAATATACTGTATTAGCAATTAGTGAACCAGTCACCTCTGCTCCGTTCTTCAATTCAATAAAACCTTCAGTTGTTACACCATCTGCCAGAACTGATTGCACTACTCCTTTTTCAATAGTGGCTTTGGCATAAATTTTAATATTTCCTTGTGCTACTAAGCAAAGAGCAGTATCAGGATCAGTTGGGTCAATATAATCATCATCATTATGAATTTCGAAAATTGCCCCCTTTTTAACATCTACATTACCTGTTACAATAATTGCTCCATTTTCCAGCCATATCTGGGAACCGTTTTTGGCTTCTAAATCACCTTCAATAAAATGAATTCCAGTTATAGGATTTTCTTCTGTACCCCAAGATTCACCATTATCTAAAATTTTTCCTCCAGTAATCGTATTACCCGCTGCATCGGATTTATCTTTTAATCTTGTATACTTCACTTCAGGAATGGGCTTCGGTTCAATACCAACATTTTCTGTATTAAGATCATTCGTATCTCCAGAGCTGGTAGCAGTACCGGGATAATTATTTACAAAAGTACCATCAGGTGGCGAACAAAGAATATCATCATTAGAATGAACATCACCAACTACATCAGGTCCAGGATCACCCTGAAAAAGTATTATTTTATCAGAAAGAATAGCATAATCATACATAGTTTCTATTCTATAACTAACCTCAGCTGTTACAACTACTTCTCGCATTCCCGATGAGTATTTACCATCATCAACAAAACCCTTAGAAAATATTTTTATTTTAGGATCATTTTCATCATTAACACCATCATCTTCTATAGTTACCTGATAGTATTCTATAGCAGTACCTGGGGGTATCTGATTTGAAGACCACCACTTTGCAATACTATATTCACTTTTGATATCTAACTCTTTATTAATTATACTTGAATTTAGTTTCCAGAAAGCCTCTTCTATCCCGGCTTCTGCTAAATAAAAAGCCTTATTGGAAGCTCTTTGCAGAGTTGACAATTGTGTATCACTATTAGTCATAGTAAGTAAAGCCACGCCTATTGATACTATAGCAAAAACCAAAATAATTGTTGCCATCAAAGCCATCCCGTTCTGGTTAGATATTGTTATTCTATAATTTTCTTTCATCAATTTCCTTTTCATTAATATCACACTCCCTAAATCACTTTTAAAAATTACGAGAGCATAAATTCACAAGTTATTGATATATTAAATTTAAATAATTTCATCATTTAATATTATATAGTATAGTTACAAACCTAAACCATAGTTCCTTAAATTGACATCTGAATCCAAAATAATATCTGGTTTTTTATCATTATCAACATCTACTTCCAGTATAATTCTAACTTTTGATGAATCTATAGAATCAAAATATAATTTTGTGACATTATCGATTAATGAATTAGCTATTGAATTTACCTCTTTTTCAATCTTAGTACCAGATAATTTATAAGTAACCGAATTTTTATTAAAAGAAGCAGGATAAGTTATGGTAATACTGGTGTTATCAGAAGCAATTACATAACTTTTACCTTCTCTAATATCTCTTACCATTCTATCCATTGCCTGCCTAGCTTCTCTCTGAGCCAGAAGCTGATTTTGCCCGCTAATCCAGGAACGAACTCCACCTGAAAAGAAAGTAACCAGTCCAATAGTAATCAATCCTAAAATAAGTACTACCACCATCAATTCAATTAAACTAAATCCATCCTGTTTGAGCTGACCATAAAAAATTCTCATTCCATCTACCTTATTTATTTTAAATATTTTTGTAATAGAGTTTTATAAATTAAATGTCTATATTATTCATTCGACAATTGTTATTTTTTCGCTATATTCATTCAAACCATATTGAGTATAAAAGGTAACATCTAATTTACCATTCATTTTTTTACTGAAAGTAAACCTAATAGTTGACTCACCAGGTAAAAGTTTTGCATTAATATTATTTTGAGTAAAGGGAGTGCTAGCATTTTTTGCATCAAATATAGGATTGTAGCTTCCTGCGGTAGAAGGACTTTTAATTTCAATAGTTTTTAGCTTTGAATCAAAAAGATCCCATTCAATAAGCATGCTTTCCAAATCTAGTTCGGGACCTGTTACATTAATATTAAACATGATAATTTTTTCATTATCAAAATACTCAACGGAATCATCAACCAATTCAATATCAACTGCTTTAACCTGAACAATAGTCGGAGAAGCAGTGCTTACTTCCTCAAAACCATAGTCATTTAGCAAATCTATAGTATCAGCAGTTACATTCACTATTCCTGTGTTATTAGTAGATGTTATGTCTATGGCAGCAATTCCGTTTATAGCATTCACTTCTAAAACTCCGTAATTAACAGCATCATTAGAATCCACAATAGTAAATTTTACCCTTCCATTATAATTGTTATAAACCACATTATATTCATCTACTACCTTTGCCGTTAAGGTACTATTTTGACCACCTATGTAAATTATGGAAGGCTCAGCAGTCAAATTAATATGATGCGGCGCTGATTCCTGATGGAATAGAACTTCTATTTCTATTGGATTAGCAGGATTCCCAGGTGGCCCCTCCTCATTAAATGGTAAATCATTTGAATATATTGAAATAACTGATTTCTGTGTTGAAGCAAGTCCATAAGGATATAATGTTGCATTGGCTATGCCTCCTTCTAAAACAATTGTTTTCATATCCCCGCTATTAGAAAATGAACCCCATTCGCTCGTTATTGCAAATGTAATCTCTTTGCCATAAACAACATCTCCTTCTTCTGAATACATAATGGCGATAATTGCGGACTTTTCTGATTCAAGGAGAGTATCCGGATCATTGTCTAATTCAACAATAGAGGGATCTGGGGAAGGAACAAAAAGATGATGTGCTATAATCGGGCTTAAAATATTAAGTATCACCGAACCCTGAGTTAATTCTCCCGAATTGTCAACAGCTGATATAGTAACACTCTGCGGAAACTCTCCAGTCGAAGAAGCCTGGAAGCTGCAGGTCCGTGTTTTTTCACCTTCAAATAAAATATTTATAGAACCTGAATTGCTATTTAAAGCACCAAAATCATCTGGATCATCACTAACAACAACATATTTGGGATTACCAATCTCACCAAAACTAACGGGTGTATTATATGCATCTACAATGGTTATGGTAATAGTAGTTTCCTCACTGGGATAAATTGAATGCTTTGAAGAATTAACCAATATAGCATTCGGTAGCCCGGTAAATAATACTTCTGTATAACCCATATCTAAATCGGTAGCCGAAGCTGTTATTTCAACAATGCCAGGAGTACCATTAGATGTAATGGTAAATGTAGTTCCTTCTGTTGGTACTGAAGAAATCGTGGTTGTTGATAAAGCTCCTGGACCTACTGCCTTTAAAGTAATAGGCTTATCATATTCAACAGACTCTATATAATCTGCTTTAACTACTTTAAGATTAATTGTTGATATAGAATCTAAAGAAGCAGGTAAAGTTTTATCATTTTCAGTAGCAGGTTCTATTATAATACCCACAGGACCTGTGGTAACTCTTATGTTAACTGTATCCAATAAATCATTCCCCTCAACATTTGCTGCAGCCTGAATTCTTTCAGTTCCTTCTACAACTTCTCCTTCAACAGCAAGAAAATAACAAATTGCCACTCCATCAATAGCTAATACCGGTTGAGTTGTCGTAATACTGCCAACTGGCGGATCGTTTGGCGGGTCAGTAATAATAGAAAAAGTAATAGGTCCATTATAATTAAATATATTACCGTATTCATCTCTAATTTCTGCAATTAATTTAACTGTAGTCTCTGGCAATACAGTATAATAAGATTCAGCATATAAAACCAGTTCTACAGGCGTAGTACCAACCTGACTGGTACCCGGCTTATTATATAGCAAGGTAGAAGCCTCTTCCATTTTTATATTTCCATTTCTATCCATCCAGCGAATTTGAGTAATTACTCTTTTTAAAGTAACTTCTTCACCTTGTTTTTCTAAATCTAATACAATAGAACCCCTATGAAATTTTGTACCAGGAATTAAGGTAACAGGCTCATCTTTTACTTTATTGAAATCCATATTTTTAAAATCTTCAAGCTTTTGCTGTAAATAATTTACAGCAACAGTCCTATCCCGAGCGTCAGCCATACTCTGAAATGCAGTTCCAAATGCCTGGAAAATCCCGAAAGCAACTAAAGCTAATATAAAAATTGCTATCATTAGCTCAATTAATGAAAACCCCTTCTGGTTTTGGGAAATATATTTTTGTTTTAACATTGGGATACCTCCCTGCTTTCATTTGTAGGTGATAAGTGTGAGTATAGTTTACTTTTTTAGTTTTTAGTAAAATTAAAAATAAAAAGTTGTATTGGATATTGCCTCCAAAATACAACCAAAAATCAAAAAACAACTTTATAATATCCTTTAATAGTTCATCAATAGGAATAGCAGCTTTTTTAATAATTGAACTCACCATATCTTTTCCATTACTTCAAGATTACATTTTATGGATTCTTAAGCATTTATTAAAACTTCTGTTTCCTCTTTTTCTTATGTAAAGCAACCTCAAGAGCTGTGAATTTTTGCTGTTTTTCCTGAGAAAACATTCGGATAAAGTTTTTACCTGAAAGGGTCTACCAGTTTTCCGGTGGGGTTGTGCTGATTCTGGTTCGTGCTGTCACAGGTGTCATAATTACATATAGTATCCTGCCATTTTTTGTTTTCAAGGTTACTGTACCACCCATACTGGGCGTTCCTGTATTATAAAAATAGACCTTATTATTAGTAAAATTAGTATAATGCAAATTTATATTCTCCAGCTGCACATCCTTAACCAGTTCTGTTTCTCGATATACCCGATACCTATTCAAAGAAGGGTAAAAGTCTATTTTATAATAACTACCAGTGTACATAGCCAGAGATTGGCAATCTTTCAATGTTGCCTCTAACTGATGTGCCGCCAGGTTCAGGTCTAAATTCTCTTTGGCTAATAAAAGACCTCTAAATGATGTTACCAAAAGTGTTGCTATGATACTTATTATGACTACTAATTCGAGGAGGGTGTATCCTGTGTTTCTTCTTATATTATTATAATAGTATTTCATTTACTAATACTTATTATAAAAACATCTTTTATTCTTTATTATTCCCTATTATAGCAAATTTTAGCAAATTATGTAGAAAAAAGATATAAAATTACCCTCTCTCCTCGGAGAATTTTCGAAAACTTCTCTTTCCCTCAAGAAGAATAATCGCATACTTCCCTTATTTACATCTCCCCTTGGAGGGAGAGGGTTAGGGTGAGTTAGGGTGAGGGGGAGAGCTGCCCTCATTCTTTGTCTGAAAAACCGAAAACTGAGAATTTATTTCTTCCAATTATACTTCCAATTTTATATCATAAAATACCAGTGGATAATGGTATTCCCCCAAAAGATGGAAATCAAAGCACCAAGGGCAATAAAAGGTCCAAAAGGAATGATATCACTTTTTCCTTTCGTTGTTATCATAATTATCACGCCAACGAAAGCTCCTAAGAAGAAACCGAGAAAGAGAGAAAGTAAGATGAGCTGCCAGCCTAAAAAGGCTCCCAGCATAGCTGCCAGCTTAACATCCCCTCCACCCATGGCTTCTTTTTTAAAAAGATAGGTACCCAAAACTGCAATAATAAGCAGGCTTCCCCCACCAGTCAGGATCCCCAGGAGAGAGTCAATGGGGGATAAGTTTCTTAAGAAAAAACTTAATACAAAGCCAACGATGATGAGTGGGACAGATAAAACATCCGGAATGATTCTTTCTTTTAGGTCAATTAAGCCAATGATGATTAAAACTGAACATAAAAACATATAAACGATGGTAATTGGTTGTAAACCGTAAAACAGATACAATGCCAGATAAATTAAGCCGGTTGCCAGTTCAACTATGGGATATTGAGGGTGTATCGGTTTTCCACAATGCCGGCATTTCCCCTTTAAGATTAGATAACTGAGCAGAGGAATATTGTCATAGAATTTGATAGGTTTATGGCATCGAGGGCAATGTGATCCCGGGGAGATAATAGATTCATTGCGAGGTAGTCGATAAATACAGACATTGCTAAAACTGCCCATTACCAGACCGACTATTACAATGATTATGCTTATGATAAATTGCATTATATAATCCTGCATATTCCATCCTAAATAACATTAAACATTACAAGAAGTATTATAAACCCTTAATGTCATTACTGTCATTGCGAGCACTGCGCCAGCAGTGCGTGGCAATCTCATACTGGTAATCCCGCATAAGCTTATGCAGTATACCAGTATATCGTATACCCGTATAACGTTGTTATTCGTTGGCAATTCGTGTTGCGTAGTGTGAAAATTAATAAAATTTCACAGGTATAAGGAAATCAGTCATTTCGGAAATGCTTAGTTAGTAAATTAATAAATTATGTTCAATATTAGAGCAGGCATAATAAGTAATATGATTATAATTCTTAAACTCTGTAGAATGCTTACCCTGACTGGATCAGCATTTATTTCTACAGCCGTTAAAGTCATCAGGGTAACCCCTCCTGCTGCAGTAGCTAATAAGGCTGTAGCTAAATCCCACTTTAAAATTCTGTGAAACATAATTCCTATTAATATTCCATTTAAAACCACAAAAAAGGAAAAAAATATAACAGGAAGTAGTAAAGTCTTTAAAGTAGCTAACATCTCTGGAACAAAAGTAGTACCCAGATATCCTCCCACAATAATCTGAGTAATCAGGATTAGCCATTGGGGAAGTTCTTTCAAAGGAATTCCACTGATGCGCAAAGCACCTACCACCAGCATTGAGCCAAGCATACCACCAACAGGAATACCTAAAAATTTTGCCGTAAATCCACCGATACTGCCTATAAACAGCACTAACAATAACTCCCCGAGATGCGTTTTTTCCTTTTTATTGTGGTTAGGTAGTGTAATTTTGTTGCTATTTATCTTCTCCTTATCAGTCTCCAGCTGGCAGTTTGTGGGACTATGTTTATCCCAATTATTGCAATGAGAAGCAATCACTGGTAAGCTTAAATTTATGGAAATAACACGTACAAATTGCATAAGGGTTACAATAGGAACACTGAGATTTAAAGAAAGAGCAATCAATCCCATCTCGAATAAACCAGCCGGCACTGAAGCATAAAGTGCTGTTCCTAAATCAATTCCGGTCATTCTGGACAACAGATAACCTATTACCAGACTTATCAATATCATCCAGGCTGAAGATAGTAAACCAGGACCTATAATAGACTTTATGATAGGAACCTGTTCTTTCTTAAACCGGCATCCAATCATAGCTCCGATAATTACCTGAAAAAAAGTTAAGAGATAAGAAGATATTGCCTGCCATTCGTAACCTTGACTGGTAATGATAGCCAGGGTAACCAGAGAACCGGTTACTGCACCTCCGGGAATATGTAAAAAATTAAAAACACGATAACCTAAGTATCCCAAAACAAAGATTAAGATAAGTGATAATAACATTTATAATAGATGTGCCTTCCCCTCATAATGAATAAGTATACCGTATATAGTATAATGTTATAATTATATTATAATGCATTCCGCTAATTGTATATTAAGTTAAGTTTCTGGAATTTAGTTTTCAGTTTTTAGTTTACAGTTTATGGTTTTTAGTTGTTAGTTTATGGTTTATGGTTTTTGTTATAATTTTTTACCCATAATATAATGAGGAAGCGTTTCCCCGGTTAAATAGCGTAAAAAGGAATAGTGCCCCTTAAATAATATCTCAAAATTCAATCTGGTAAAAAATTCTCTGGCTCTCTCAGAAAGAACTCCAAAATGAATCCCTCTTACCTGCTTTTCTTTTAACAATTCTAAAAAATGATTAACCAATTGTGAGCCAATCATTCTTCCCTGATATGAGGGAGCAATATTGACATGCAAAGTTGCAGGATATTCCCGAGAAAAATCAGGTACATTAAATTCCCCCTTAACATAACTATACACTATATTCTTAATCAATCTTAAGTTATGAGAACGAAATATAAGACCATTTTTAAATATTTTTTTGGCTAGTCCTGGTAAAATTCTTCCTTTTATCATCTTACGCATCTTCAGTACATCGCAGCTGCCCAGCACATAACCAACAACTTCACCATCTTTCTCTGCCACAAAACAGGATTGTGGTTCATATTCTATAAAATAAGAAGTCAGTAAATCAGCAATTATCTCTTCACTTAAGAGGTGATTCTTATATGCTCCCAAAATGCTATTTGTAATACTGATTTCCCGGATAGCCTTTAATACTTCTGGTCGGTAATTTTTTATTTTTATTTCTGTATTTATATTTACTGGTCCCCTCATCTTCTTATTCCTATTTTTTCCATTTTAGAGCACTGCTTGAGGAAAAATAATAGTATCTCAGATAAATAATCCCAATAAATAATATTGCCACCAACTGTCCTGCCCTTCAAGACCTCAATATTACATATTTACAGCAAATAGTTCATTTTCTCTTATGGAAGCTTCCAAAAGATTTTTCAGTAGAGGATTTCTCAGCTGACTGATATAGGCTTTAAGAGCTTTCTCCTTGGTTTGCTTGGTCTCACTGGAAAGCAGGAATTTTTCCCAGCCACCATCTATGGTAATAAGGTCTAAGGGAGGTAACAAATATAAATCAGGAGCATATCTTTTGGGATGAGGAAAGTAGCTATGATGAACCAGATACTTGTAAGAAAAAAGCTTACGGGTAATCTCTTTTACTTCTTGTAATTCTTCCCATATTTCTTCTTTTACTATTTCCTCATGTCCCTCTAAATATTCCATCAAGTCTGCTTTTTCCTTTAATTCTTGTAGAATCTTTTCTATAATCTTCCCCACTGTGGAATGATCTCTGTGTGTGTCATCAGGATGGGAATAGAAGAGAATATTGGGTTTAATCTTTTCTATCTGTTCGGCTAGCACTTCT
>CAZGKY010000006.1:0-33823 GCA_964525625.1 uncultured Atribacterota bacterium
CTTTAGGAATACTAGCCGGAGGTCAGGATGACTGAACGAGCTGATATTGTTGTCATTGGTGGTGGAGTACAGGGTTGTAGTATTGCCTATAATCTTGCAAAGAAAGGGCAGAAGAATATAGTACTTCTGGAGAGGAATACTATTGCCAGTGGTGCATCAGGAAGATGTGGTGCTGGATTCCGACAACAGTTTGGAACCGAAATGAATTGCATTTTAGCTAGAGAAAGTGTTAAAATATTTGAGCAACTAAGTAACGAACTGGAATATGATATTGAACTAAATCAAAAAGGGTATCTCATTTTAGCTTATACTGAAAAAGAGGTTACTCAATTTCAGAAGAATGTATATTTAGAGCAGAGTCTGGGTATTCCTTCTCGCTTGATTAAACCAGAGGAGGCAAAAGAAATAGTTCCAGCTTTAAATATTGAAGGTGTATTGGCAGCAACCTACTGTCCTACTGATGGTAATGTAAATCCAATGCGCACCACATTTGCTTATGCTGAGGCTGCTCAAAGACTAGGGGTAAAAATTTATCTTTTTACTGAAGCGCAAAAGATTGTAACTAATAAACAAAAGATTATCAAAGTTATAACAAATAGGGGCACTATCTTAACCGATACAGTGGTTAATGCAGCAGGAGGTTATGCTCGGGAAGTAGGTGCAATAGCTGGAGTCGAAATTCCAGTTTATGCGCAAAGACATCAGATATTGGTCACCGAACCTATTGAACCATTATGGGAACCGATGTTAATGTCTTTTTCTCGTAATTTTTATTTTCAGCAGCTTCCACACGGTAGTATTGTTGGTGGTTATGGTGATCCCGAGAATGAAATTATCGGTCATGATCAGGGTTCAAGCTGGCAGTTCGTCGTTACCATGGCTAAGAAAATGACTTCTTTAATTCCTGTTTTAAGGAATGTAAGAGTCGTTCGACAGTGGTCTGGTTCTTATACCATGAGTCCTGATTCGCAACCAATTTTAGGTGAACATCCGCAATTAGAAAGGTATTATATGTCTTTGGGTTTCAGTGGACATGGTTTTATGCTGGCTCCTGTTACTGGAAGAATGTTAGCGGAGTATATTCTGGAAGGTAGAACTGCACTTCCCATAGAAAAGTTAAATATAACCAGATTTGAAAAGGGAGAATTAATTTTAGAACCGTCTGTGGTATGAATAAATTTACCATTTAGAATAAGATTGCTGGTACTTTAATTAAAAATTGGAGGTGATAATTATTTAGAAGATAAGGGGGAAAATTATTACTTATTTTGTTTATTAATTATTTAAAAGGAGGAGATTATGAATAGAACGAAACATATTATAATTTTATTATTAATTTTTAGTTTATGTTTATCCCTAAATGTTTTTGCACAACAAGCCCCAATAGTAATTGGTTTACAGGGACCTTTGACTGGTGCGGCAGCAATTGAAGGAGAAATGGCAAAACAATGTGTGGAAACAGCAGCTCGGATGGTCAATGAAAAAGGTGGTGTTTTAGGTGGAAGGATGATTAAGATTGAAGTAGTAGATGACGCCTGTCAACCAAGAGCTGGAGCATTAGCTGCTATGAAACTGGTTTCTATGAAAGAGGTGGTAGCTGCTATTGCTACTTACGGTTCTTCTGTGACTCAACCAGCTTCCGATATTTATGAAAAATTTAAAAAGGTAAATATCGCCTATGGAGCCACCGTTACTTCTTTGACGGAAAGAGGGTTGCAATATTTCTTCCGTACCTGTGGACGGACAGATACACAGGGAATATTCTTTGCTGAAGAGGTAGTTCCTTATTTTGGAGCAAAAAAAGTAGCTATTATGCATGACAATACTTCCTTTGCTCTAGGTCTGGCAGAAGAAGCCCGGAATGCTCTTTTAGAAGCAGGTACTGCTGACTTGGTTTACTTTGATGCCATTACTCCCGGAGAATCTGATTATACCGTACCTTTAACCAGACTTAGAGAAACAAATCCAGATGTATTTTATTTTACAGGTTATTTCCCTGAGGCTGGTCTCATTGTAAGACAAGCAAGAGAAATTGGTATTGATGCTGTCTTTGTGGGAGGAGATGCGGCAATAAATGAAGATTTCATCAAAATAGCCGGTTTGGAATATGCAGCCGGATGCTATCAGACACAAGAAGCCTTAATCCAATACTTTACCAATCCGGAAGCTATGGAATTTAAAGCTAAGTATCAAGAAGCTTATGGTAGCTTACCTTCCAGCCCCTGGTCTGTTTATGCTGCTGATGCTTTAATGGTACTGGCCGAAGCAATTGACAAGAGTGGTTCTACTAATTCTGATGTCTTGGTTAATTATTTGAAGAATGAATTAAAAGAATTTCCCAGTATTACTGGACCTATTGGATTTGATGAAAAAGGTGATCGTGTAGGTACGGGAATTAATCTCTATGTGGTGAACCCCGATGGAAGCTATTCCTTGGTGGAAAGATAATTAATTTAGGTTAATATATTATTAAAGGTAGAAGGTTTATTTTATGAAAATAATTATTGAACAGCTGTTAAACGGATTAACTATCGGCTCATTTTATTCTCTAATAGCTCTGGGTTATTCTATGGTTTATGGAGTAATGAAGTTAATCAATTTTGCCCATGGTGATTTATTTACTTTCGGTTCCTATCTGGGATATACCTTGTTAGTTATGGGGACAGCTTATATTACTTCTACCTTAGGTGTGTGGGGTGGAATGATTGCGGCTATGTTAGTAGCCGCAATCGGTACTGGCACTTTGGGCATAGTATTAGAACGTATTGCTTACCGGCCTATCTATCCAGCCGGCAGATTGCCGGCGGTGGTATCTGCTTTAGGTGCTTCTATCTTTATTCAGAATGCCATAATGGTTATCTGGGGGGCACGCCCACAGGCCTATACCTCTGAAGTTATTCCCGGTTTTATATTAACTGTTGCTGGTTTAAGAATTAATGTATTGCAGATAATTATTCTACTTCTTTCCTTTATCTTAATGGGAATTCTATATTATATTGTCCAAAAAACTACCTTCGGTGCTGCTATTAGAGCTGCAGCTTTAGATAGAGAGACCGCAGCTTTGATGGGTATAAATATTAATTTAATTATCTTTTTTATCTTTGCCCTCGGACCTGCTCTAGGAGGAACGGCTGGGGTAATGGTCGGCATTTATTATCGTAAGATTAGTTTTATTATGGGATGGAATTATGGTTTAAAGGCGTTTACGGCAACTATATTAGGTGGTATCGGTAATATTCCTGGCGCAATGATTGGCGGATTAATTCTGGGGGTATTGGAGATGCTTGGCTCGACCTATGTTTCAACTGCTTATAAAGATGTATTTGTTTTTTTAGTATTAATACTGGTATTGATATTTAGACCAACCGGTATTCTTGGTGAAAAAATTGCTGAGAAGGTGTAGATAGCTTTATAACGGAGAATAATGAGATTATGCAAGTAAATAAATTCAATAATATAAAAAGCAATTGGTTTGTAATAATAGTAATAATATCTTTTTTATTATTTCCCCTGGTGATAAAAAATGATTATATTATTGATGTATCCTTTTTCTTTGGAATTTATACTTTATTGGGATTAAGTTTAAATATTGTTTTGGGTGAGGTAGGATTATTTGATTTAGGTCATATGGGTTTTGCAGCTATTGGAGCCTATACTACTGCTATATTGAATACCACTTTTGGTATCCCGGTATTGGTTCTATTGCCAGTTAGTGCCATTGCCGCTGCCATTTTTGCCTATCTAGTGTGTTCTCCTATAATACATTTACGAGGAGATTATTTATGTATTGTTACCATAGGAATGGGAGAGATTGTCCGCTTAACCTTACTTAATAATCCATTTGGTTTAACCGGGGGTCCCAATGGTATTTTTGGAATTTGTTTTCCAGCAATTGGTAACTGGTTAATAATAGATAATTGTCTCAAGTTTTATTATTATATCTGGATTGTAGTTGGAATGAGTGTTGTTGCCCTGATCAGATTGCAGAATTCCAGAATCGGCAGAGCTTGGAATTATGTTCGAGAAGATGTTATTGCGGCAGAGGCATCTGGAATTGATGTTAGATATTATAAATTGTTAGCCTTTGTCATAGGTGCTGCTTTAGCCGGGGTAGCCGGGAATATCTATGCTACAAAATTGATGATTGTTTCTCCAGAAAGTTTTGTTTTTATGGAATCATGTTTATTATTCTGTATAGTCTTGATAGGTGGTATGGGTTCCATACCTGGAGTGTTTGTAGGAGCTGCTGCCATTTCTCTTTTCCCAGAGATATTTCAGACTTTTGCTCAATATCGTATGCTTTTCTTTGGTGCAGTAATGATTATTATGATGATGTTTAGACCGGGGGGGATATGGCCTCGACAGAGGGGGAAGATGCAGACCGAAGCAATGTTAATAAGAGCGCAAAAGAGTGAGATTTAATAGAAAGATATAGGGAAGAAAGATATATGACTGCAAAAAATGATATTATACTGGAAACAAAAAAGCTAACTAAGCGTTTTGGAGGCCTTATTGCTGTAAATCAATTTGATTTAAAAGTTGTCAAGGGACAAATTAGCAGTATTATTGGTCCTAACGGGGCTGGTAAAACCACAGTATTTAACGTAATTACCGGCATTTATCAACCAGATGATGGTGAGTATTTTTTTAAAGGAGAAAAGTTATTTGGATTAAAGCCTCACCAGATATTAAAAAAAGGAATTGCTCGTACCTTTCAAAATATTAGACTTTTCCCAAATATGACTTGTTTAGAAAATGTTATGGCAGGACAGCATGCCAGGAGCAATTCTGGTATATGGCCTTCTATATTTAGAACATCATCTCAAAGAGATGAGGAGCAGATGATAATAGAAATAGCTGAAAAAAGATTAGAACAGGTGGGCTTATCCAGCTATAAACATGAGTTGGCTAAAAATATTGCTTATGGTAGCCAGAGAATGCTGGAGATAGCTCGAGCCTTGGCTAGCGATCCTGATTTATTAATATTAGATGAGCCAAGTAGCGGCCTTAATGATAAAGAAACTGAAGATCTTATGAGTTTTTTAGATAATCTACTCGGAGATGATTTAACAATTTTACTAATTGAGCATGATATGAATGTAGTAATGGGTATTTCGGATTGGGTGACCGTAATGGATGAAGGTAAAAAAATTGCTGAGGGTAAACCGGAAGAGATTTACAATAATCCTATAGTAATTGAAGCCTATTTAGGTAAAGAGGAAGAGGAGGAAGGCTAATTCTGATGGATAATCTATTAAAAATCGAAGATCTTCATATCAGTTACGGTTCTATTAAGGCCCTAAAAGGAATTTCCCTTGAAGTAAATGCTGGTGAAATTGTAACTGTTTTGGGAGCAAATGGTGCTGGTAAAAGTACCTTGTTACGAGCAATATCTGGCTTACTGCCTATTCATAAAGGGGAGATGTTTTTCTGTAATAAATCTTTAAAAAATATTGAGGCTTATCGAATCGTTATTGATGGAATATCTCATGTTCCAGAAGGTAGAAGGGTTTTTGCTACTCTTTCCGTAGAAGAAAATTTGAATTTAGGAGCTTTTAATCGAAGAGCTAATCGCAAAATTGTTTCCGAGCGAAAAGAGCGCGTTTATAGCCTATTTCCCATTTTAAAAAAGAGAAGTACTCAGTTAGCAGGTACCCTTTCTGGGGGAGAACAACAGATGTTAGCTATTGGTAGGGGATTAATGAGTGATCCAAAATTGTTGCTTTTAGATGAACCATCTTTAGGCTTGGCTCCAATATTGGTAAAACAGATCTTTAAGATCATTCAGGAGATTAACGAACAGGGAGTTGCCATTCTGCTGGTAGAGCAGAATGCCAGGAAGGCTTTGGCTATTTCTCACCGGGGATATGTCCTAGAGACTGGTAATATTACCATAAGTGGTTCCAGCTCTGAACTAAAGAATAATAAAAAAGTTCAGGAGGCCTATCTGGGTGGAGCAGCATTAAAAAAGAATAAGAATAAAGATAATTAATAGTTTAACTTACTAATAAGTCAATTGGAATGGTAAAACCTTTGACCAGGAGTTTAAGAAGTACATTGACACTGATTGAGTCAATGGTTTTTTGTTTATCATTATCTCTTTCTTTTTAAACTTGCTTCAAATTCTTCCAGTATTATAAGAGCCTGATTTAAAAATTTATTAGATTTTTATGAAATACCATTTTGCCGTATAGTTATAGGTAGAATAAAGTGCTTTATACTCACCACGCAGTATGTCCAACGCAATACGCACGACGAACAACAATTTTTTATTGCGAGGCGCATTTTTCTCTTTATTGTCATTGCGAGGAGCGTAGCGCTGAGGCAATCTCATCCACTTCTACCCAAGAGAATTAATAAAGAAACTAATGTTGCCCATTTAAACTATATACTAAATACTATCGACTAACGACGAATTTGTCATTGCGAAGCGCGCAGCGCTGAGGCAATCTCATCCACTTCTACCCAAGAAAACTAAAAACTAATATTGTAAATTTATACTAAATACTAAATACCAAATACCAACGACTAAAGAATAACTACATTATACGATATACTTTATACTGGTATACTGCATAAGCTTATGTGGGAATACTGGAATGAGATTGCCACACACTGCCCCAGCAGTGCTCGCAATGACTTTGAAGTTCATAGTTTTTAGTGGAATATTTTGGGTTAATATTGTTGGATGTGATTGATACAGCACACATTACGCATACCAAAAAACTATATACCAACGACTATCTACGATTTACTGATATACTGATATAAGGAACTAAATAACGCAATATACACAACGCATTACGCCATACGTACGACGCACCACGAAATACTAAATACTGTCGACCAACGACTAAATACGTTATATTAAATACCAACGACTAACGACTAACGACAAATTTGTCATTGCGAAGCGCGCAGCGCTGCGGTAATCTCATCCACTTCTACCCGAAGAAAATTTAAACCAGAAAATAATGTTGTGAATTTATACTAAATACCAAATACTATATACTAACGACTAAATACTAAATAACAATAAATAAAAATATACAACTTTATATGGATATACAGGTATACTGGTATACGGAATTTAACAGTGCAATTCGCACAACGCACTACGAAATACCAAATTCTATCGACCAACGACTAACTACATTATACTGGTATACTGATTTCAAGGTGAACTAATCCCCTTGAACATCCTGTTGATTGAAATTAATTGAAAAAAGGATACTTTTTTGTTATAGTATATGCATGTTCTAAATGTGATAGCTTTGAATTACATTTAACAAGATATTGGGCAGGAAGTAAAGAGATATGAATCAAAATAACAATGAAGATAGGGAATTAATTACCTTATTCAGTGGTGAACTATCTGAATTAAGAGATAATTTGAAAGAAATGTCCAGATTAGTATTAGTTGCTTTGGAAAATGCTATAACATCCTTGATTAACCAAGATCAGCAATTGGCCCAGCAGGTAATAGACAATGATGAGAAAATTGACCGCATGGAACTGGATATTGAGGAGCACTGTTTGCAATTAATAGCTTTAAAACATCCGGTATCAAAAAAACTACGTGTTATTACTTGTGGTATGAAAGCGATTTCTGAGTTGGAGAGAGTAGGAGATAGAGCAGTAAACATTGCTGCAGCAAGCCAGTATCTATCTTCAAAACCATTGGTTAAACCCTTAATTGATATACCAAGAATGGCTGAAATAACGCAAAATATGCTCAGAGATAGCCTGGATGCTTATCTCAGGGGTAATGTCCATTTAGCAAAATCAGTTTGGGATAGAGATAAGTTGGTAGATCAGTTGAATCAACAGATTTTTAGGGAGTTACTTACTTTTATGCTGGAAGACCCTCATACCATAAGCAGGGGGATTCATCTTATTTTTATTGCTGATAATCTGGAAAGAATTGGTGATCATGCTACTAATTTAGCAGAGAGAGTGGTATATATTGTTAATGGAGAAAGAATCAAACAGAGAATAATTTCCCAAGAGGAAATGGAATAAAAAGGAAGGCAAGATGATATTTATTATTAATATAATTAATTATTTATTCAGAATATACAGTTATCTAATATTAGCGAGAATATTTTTATCCTGGATTCCGGTAGATTATTCTAACCCTATTGTGAGATTAATTTATAAAGTTACCGAACCCATTTTAGCTCCCTTTCGCATTATTATTTCATTAGGTGGTATGGGAATTGATTTATCACCCATTATTGTCTTCTTTTTACTTAATTTATTAAGAACATCTTTAATAAGGCTTATTGTGAATTTATATTATTAATTTTAGTCAGAGGAAAAAATATAAAATAAGGAATAAATTGCCAAGAAAAGGAGGGGCATTAATGAGAATTACTCCAATGGATATTGAACAACAACAATTTGGTAGGTCATTCCGTGGATATAATGAAGAAGAGGTTGATAATTTCTTAGATAGAATTGCCAAAGACTATGAAGAAGTACTCAATGAAAACATTAAAAACAAGGAAGAAATTGAAAAATTACAAGCAAGATTGGAAGAGTACTCCAGGATGGAAGAGACTCTAAGGAGCGCTTTAGTTAATGCCCAGCAGAGTGCTACGAACATTAAGGAAAGTGTACAAAGGGAGGCTCAAGCAATAATTGAAAGCGCTAAAATTGAGGCTGAAAAAATCAAGCAAAGAGCTAAGCAAGAAATATTAGAGATAAACAATGAAATTGCTGCTTTAAAGAAGAGGAAATTCCTAATTCTGGAGAAATTAAAAAATACCTTAAAACTACATATTCGTATGCTCGAGGAAGAAATTTTAGAAGAACCAGAAGAAGAGCCTGGAGCAGAGTATATTCCAGAAAGACCGATCAATAATCTAAAAATGAAATTTTATCCTGAAAAAGAGTAGGTTTTTGATGAAATTCGTAATAAGAACATAGACTAGATAAAAAGGATACCCTCTAAATTATTGACCTTTTGAAAGATAAATATTATAATCATTTACAGTAGTTTTTAGAAATAGTTCAATTTATTTTTAGAATTAATTAATATAAAATAATAAGTAAAAGTTCTTTTTCTTCTTTGTTTTGGGAAAAAAAGTGAGGAACAGTAGATAATTAAATATATCGAAAATCACCTCTGGTAATTTGACTGAAAAGATTAAAGTAAGTCAAGACGGTTGCACCGTTAGAGCAAGATAGGGAAGAATGTTTGTCATTCTTCTTACTAAAAAGAATAATAGTTTCAAAAAGCATTAAATGTTAATATATTCTTGCCAGAAGAGAAACTATGAGAGTGAAAAAATAAGGTGGTACCGCAGGAAGGAATAACCTCTTGCCCTTTAACGGCAAGAGGTTATTATTTTATGATTATAGTTTATTAATCTGTATTTAAGATATTTTTTATATTTACAAAATTTATTGCAAAAAAGGGAGTTAATTATGGATTTTAAAACAACACTTAATTTACCAAAAACTGATTTTTCTATGAAAGCCAATTTACCAAAAGAAGAGCCCAAAATGCTAAAATTTTGGCAGGAAATAGAACTGGATAAGAGATTGTTAGCCCAATATCAGGATAGTGAAAAATTTATCTTACATGATGGACCTCCTTATGCCAATGGTAATATCCATATTGGTACTGCCTACAACAAAATACTTAAGGATATTATTCCTAAGTACAAATGGATGAGAGGTTATAATTCTTATTATGTACCGGGATGGGATACTCATGGTTTACCTATTGAGTATAAAGTAAGTAAGGAGTTAAAAGTAACACTTAATGATATTGATCCAGTGGTACTCAGAAAAAAGTGTCAAGAGTATGCTGAAAAGTATATCAATATTCAAAGGGAAGAGTTTAAAAGATTGGGTGTTATAGCTGATTGGGAGAATCCCTATTTGACCTTTTTACCTGAATATGAGGCTACCCAGATTGAGGTCTTTGGAAAAATGTACCAGCGAGGGTATATTTATAAAGGATTAAAAGCGGTCTATTGGTGTGCCTCCTGTGAAACTGCCTTAGCTGCGGCCGAAATTGAATATAGTGATGAAGTAAGTGATTCAATTTATGTCAAATTTGAAGTCATAGATGATTTAAGTTCAATATTCCCACAAGCGAAATCGGGAAATACTTATGTATTAATCTGGACTACTACACCCTGGACTATACCAGGTAATTTTGCTATTGCTTTTAATCCTGATATAAAATATAGTCTGATAAAAACAGAGCAGGGTTTTTTAATACTTGCTTCTGGTTTGATAGAGAAAGTACTGAAAGAAGTTGGTATAACAGATTATCAGGTTTTAGCTGAACAACCTGGTGTGGTTTTTGAAGGTCTAAAATGTCGACACCCTTTATTAGAAAGGGACTCTATTCTTATATTGGGAAAACACGTTACCCTGGAGGAAGGTACTGGATGTGTGCATACCGCACCCGGACATGGACAGGAAGACTATGAGATGGGTATGAAATATGGTCTACCCATCATTTCAGTGCTGGATAGCAAGGGGAGACTTAATGAAAATGCTGGTCCTTTTCATGATCTTGATTATCGAGAAGGGAATAAAAAAATAATTGCCGCTTTGCAAGAAAAAGGATATTTATTAAAAGCTGGCAAGATAAGGCATTCTTATCCCCATTGCTGGCGATGTAAGAATCCCATCCTGTTTCGAGCTACAGAGCAATGGTTTGTATCTGTGGATAAATTTAGAGAGAAATCTCTGAAAGCGATCAATGAAGTGCAATGGATTCCCGACTGGGGCAAAGAAAAGATTTATGGTATGGTTGAAGAAAGAACCGATTGGTGTATCTCGCGTCAGAGAGTATGGGGTGTTCCTATTCCTGCTTTTTACTGCCGGAAATGTAAAGAAATAATTGTTACTACTGAGACTATCAATGTGGTTAAAAAATTATTTAAAGAAAAAGGATCCAATTCCTGGTTTATGATGAGCCCTGAAGAAATTCTTCCGAAGGGATTTCATTGTCCACATTGCCAAGGAACAGAATTTGAAAAAGAAAAAGATATTATGGATGTTTGGTTTGATTCTGGTTGTAGCCATGCTTATGTATTAAGAAGTAGAAATTATCTGCATTGGCCTTGTGAATTATATTTAGAAGGTACTGACCAGCATCGTGGATGGTTCCAAACCTCTCTATTAACGGCTGTTGCTGCTTTTGATCAGGCTCCTTACAAGGCTGTTTTGACACATGGTTTTATTGTTGATGAAGAAGGCAGAAAGATGTCTAAATCTATGGGCAATGTTATTCCACCTCAGGAAATAATAGACCAATATGGGGCGGATATCCTACGTCTCTGGGTAGCCTCATCTGATTATAAAAAAGATGTCAGGATTTCTAGAAAGATATTACAGCAGTTGGTGGAGATTTATCGTAAAATAAGGAACACTTCTCGTTTTATTTTAGGAAATTTGTATGATTTTATTCCCCAACAGGATTCAATTCCTTATAATCAGTTAGAAGAAATTGACCAGCTTATCTTAAGTCAGTTCCAGAATTTGATTAAGAAGACTACCGAAAATTATGATCAATATGAATTTCATTCTCTTTATCATGATATTCATAATTTTTGTACCTTAAATTTAAGTTCATTTTATCTGGATATAATTAAAGATAGGCTTTATGTTTTGAATTCCAATTCTTTGTCTCGCAGAGCTGCTCAGACAGTCTTATATAAAATTATAAATGATCTAACAAGATTAATTGCTCCGGTTTTGAGTTTTTCAGCTGAAGAGATATGGCAAGTCTTAAACCGCATTTGCCAACAAGAAGAGAGTGTTTTTTTAGCTAAGTGGCCCCAAGTTGACCCGGAATTAGTGCAGATAGAGTTAGAAAAGAAATGGGATAAGATACAGGCGGTAAGAAAAGATGTTTTAAAAGCATTGGAAATAAAAAGACAAGATAATCTTATTGGTAATTCACTGCAAGCCCAGGTTGATCTTTATACCGGGGATAAGTACCTGTATGATTATTTACATCAATTTAAAGATAAACTAGAGATGTTCTTTATTGTATCTAAGGTAAATTTATACTACAGTGAAAAACAGATTCCTAATATCGATGTCTTTTCGGGAGAGGAAATTCCAGAACTTTCAGTTGTAGTGAAGGTAGCAGGGGGACAAAAATGTGAGAGATGTTGGTGTTATTCTGAAACAGTAGGAAAAGATGTACATTATCCTACTATTTGTCAAAGATGTGTGGCAGTATTGAAAAAAGAAAAAGATATTTGATTTGTGGATAAAAAATTCTCTCTACCGAAAACAAAAATTCTTGAAAAAATAAATTTTTCAGAAAATAAAAAACCATAGACTTTACATCAATGACTAAATTATCACCATACATCTAATAAATAATAAACACTAAACACTAAATAATTGAACTATACCAACATCTATTAAATTATTAAATTATACTATCATGATACTGAAAGATTTTGCAGTAGGTAAGGTCAAATAAATTACAGTGCCAGCTAATTACTGATAAATAATTACAGGAGTTCTAATGCGTTTTCTAATACCAGTATTATTGGTAATTTTTTTGGATCAGGGGAGTAAGATCTGGATAGTAAATCATATGGAATTAGGAGAATCTATCCCTATCATTCCCAAGATATTTCATTTTACTTATATCCAGAACCCTGGTTCTGCCTTTGGCCTATTAAGATTTAGTAATTTAACTTTTATAATAATAGGAATTATAATTATTGTTCTGGGTATTTTTTTCCTATCCAGAATGGCTAAACGCAATAAGATTGTATTTTTCTCTTTTGTGTTAATTTTAGGTGGTTCTATAGGAAATATCATTGATCGTTTGAGAGTAGGAAAAGTAATTGATTTTTTAGACTTTAGGATATGGCCCATTTTTAATGTTGCTGATTCTGCTATTAATATTGGAATCTTTCTTCTTATTATTCATTTATTATTCCAGCAAGAAGTGGCAAAAAATGATGAAAATCGGGAAGAATAATTTTCAAAAAAGAAACTTAAGAAGCAGCGCTTGGTATCCTTGCTGGTTGTTAGCTAGGTCCTCTTTGGTCCAGATAGGCTCATTGGGTTTATGATAGATACTGGCGACAAGGGTCTCTTTGGCCATATCAAGGCCGATGAAATAGAAGTTCTTTTCCATGATTAATCCTTTTCCGGTGCCGAATAATGATGATATGAGCTTACTCCATTTTAGTTGCTTGCTTTGCGATGAAAACACTATTTAGTTTTAATCATCCAGAAGGCTGGGTCTTCTTCGCAATATAGGTTATACCGTTGAGGAGACTTAGACTTGTTCAGCCTTCTTATTCGGTATCTGATTTATTTAATGATATTTAATTATTATTCTAATAAATTTATTAGTATAAGTATAATGGAGCTCTTAGGTTATGAATGAAAATAGTGCGCAAAAAATTACTAGAAACATCCGTTATTTAGAGCAGAATAAGGTTAGAATTGATAGTTTTCTGGCTAAAGAAAAGAAGATAGACTTATCAAGAAATAGAATTAAAGAATTAATAAATAAAGGCTATATCACGGTAAATAACTGTCCAGTAAAGTCCAGCTATATATTAAAATATAATGATATTATCTCCTTGGTTATGCCAGATAATCAGGAATTACCCTTAGTAGCCGAAGATATTCCTCTTAATATCTATTATGAAGATGAGCATATAATGATTATCGATAAAGTTCCTGGTATGATTGTTCATCCTACTGGAAAGGTCCGTAGTGGTACCCTGGTTAATGCTCTTCTTTTTCATTGTCAGGGAATGTTATCAGGAATTGGCGGAGTATATCGTCCGGGCATAGTACACAGACTGGATAAAGATACTTCAGGGCTGATAATGATTGCCAAAACAGAACAGGCGCATCATTTTTTAAGTCAACAGATAAAAGAAAGAAAAGTGGTAAAGAAATATATTACTCTGGTGCATGGAGTAGTAAAGGATGAGGAGGGGATTATTGAAGCCCCTATCGGTAGACATCCTCAACATGGAAATAAAATGGCAATTACCGAAATAGGCGGTAGGGAAGCAGTAACTTATTTCCAGGTTATCAAATATTTTAGCTCCTTTACCTTATTATCAGTGAGATTGTATACCGGTCGAACTCATCAGATAAGAGTTCATTTGCATTATCTAGGACATCCAGTTGTTGGCGATAAGATTTATGGTACAAGTAAAGGAGATAAATCTTTGTTAGTCATAAAAAGACAGGCTTTACATTCTCATTTTTTACAATTTATACATCCAGTAAGTCTTCACTTATTAACCTTTACCTCTCCCTTACCAGTTGATTTCTTGGAACAACTGAAAGACCTTTCTTCTCTTTAAATCAGGTCATTTTTGCTGGTGTGTTGTTTACTAATATCTTCCCTTATTTGTTTATGATTAATGAGTACTAATATAATCTTCTCCTGAGAGTAAACTACCTTGCCTGTTTTAGCATCCTTGGGTTTTCTTACATATTTTCTCAAGGTATAGACTATGGGAGCAATCTCATTATTTTTTACTTTACTATAGTAACCGGTTAGGCGGGCAGCAAAGTGTAAAGTATCAGAAGGAGGAGCTGATAAATTATGATGATTTTTTATGATAACATGGGCACCTGGTTTGGTCTGATGATGCAGCCAGAAATCATTACTGCCAGAAAGATACCTCAACAGGTATTCATTTTGTTGATTATTCTTTCCTACCAAGATGATCCACCCATCAGTAGAGGTAAATTTTGCTATAGAAGGTATTTTCTTTCCATTATTCTTTTCTTTCTTATCTTTATTCTTTTTGATGTAATTTAATCGTTCTAATTCTTGGTAAAATACTAATAAATGGCTCAATGAATCCCTACTTTCCACTAACTTTAATTGCATTTCTTTTAATTTTCTTAGAGACTTCTGGTTTTCCAGAAGCTGCTTCTTTATTCTTTCTCTCTGAGGACTTAATTTTTTATATCGCTGGAAAAATTGTTGGGCATTTTGCAGAGGTGATAAACCAGGATTGAGTTCAATTTTAATTTTGGGATGGCCGGGTTGGGTATAATCAGTTAAAGTGACAGAGTTGATGCCACTTTTTATCTTCCACAAATTTGCTATTATTAATTCACCTTTCTTTTGATCTTGGTAACAATTCTCAATTTCTTTATTACTCTTCTCTAAAAATGCGATTTTTTCTTCTAACTTATACTCATATTTTTTTAATATTTGGTCAAGGGCAAGATATAATTTCTGTTTTTTTTCCTGTTCATTGATTTGATAATAGAAAGTTTCCAAACAGCTGGATACTTGCTGAAAGGCGCGATATTCTATTTCTTCCTTTTTCTGAGTAGGACATAATAAAGAGTAATCAATTATTTTTCCACTTTTTTTATCAATTAATAATTGTGGTACTACATCGTGCTGGACTACCCTCTCCCTAAAGTTACATAATGATGTTTCCCATAGTTTTATCCATTGTCCTGGGGTCAGCTCAGAAATTAGTTGTTGGGGAGGAAGACCACAAAAAGCCACTATATCTGTAGCACTTTTTGGGCTTATGCCCTGAAAATTTTGGTAAAAGAGTTGCCATAAATAATCTATCTGGTAATAAGAACTTTTCTTTTGCCATATATTAATAAATTCTTCTTTACTTATAGTTAAGGGATTGAATTTGTTCTGTTTGGGAGGAGATTTGTAGTGTATGCCGGGTCTAATCTCTCGGTATCGACTTAGCTCAGAAGTGATTTGTTTTAACGATGTTATGATATAGCCTTTCTCGTCTATTAGTATAGCATTACTATGTTTACCCATAAATTCAATGATGAGAAGGTAATTTAAAACAGGTCCAAATTTTTGAAAGGGTTGAATTATTAGTTTTACTATACGATCAAATTCCATCTGCTCAATATTTAGAAGTTTACCTCCCTGTATTAGACTTTTTGTTTGTTTAGCAAATGTTGAGGTAAAATTATTTTCTGGTGGAATAATACTACTTATAAAAAAAGCCATTTGGTCAGCCCTCAGGGAGAAGAATATTTTTTGATAATTATTATTTTTTTGTAAAACTAATAGTATTCCAAATTGATCGACTTGATAGATGTCAACAATTTGGGCTGGAATTATCTGTTTCTTTATTTCATAGATGACCAGTGATAAAGAAATACCATCTAAAACCATCTTATATCTCCACCTAATAGTAATCAGATTTTAAAAATGGGATAAATAATTAAAAATTATTACAGGTCATTTATAATATATTTGTGGCTATTGGTCAAGGAAATATTTGAATATTGTTTTCTAAATATAAAGAAAAGACAATTTTTTACAATTATCTTTTCAGCATAAAGCACCCATTATCAATAAAACTATTATTACTTACCTGGACTAATATTAAGCAAAAGTATGATTTTTTATTTTTCTCCCTAAAAAGAAGGAGATAGACTTGATAATTATAATTGATTTTATATATTTGACAGAGAGGAGGGAATTACCTAAAATGATTTTAAAATATAACGTGTGGAAAGGGGAAATCTTTGGTAAAGAGTATGACTGGCTTCGGTATGAGCGAAGCCGAGGTAAATGGTATTACTACTATTGTGGAGATAAAAACGGTCAATAATCGTTATTGTGATATTAAGGTCAAGATGCCAATTCAATCATTGGATATTCTACAGAGAATTGAAAACATTATTCAGCAGAGAATTAGGCGGGGTACCGTAAATGTTTTAATCAGAATTGATAATAATGATGAACGGATTGAGCAGATAAAGTTAAATGAAGACTTACTAAAATCATATCTGAAGTCTTTATATAGATTAAAGGAAATTACTCGATTAGAGGAAAACATTACCCTGGAGGCCTTACTTCGTTATAAAGAAATATTTGAATTTGTAAAAAAAGAAGAAGAGGAAGAAAAATGGAAATCAATAGAAGCTTCTCTAAATAAGGCTTTAGATTCAGTCTTGCAAAGCAGAGAAGAAGAGGGAAATAGATTAATGAAGGATATTCTAAAAAGCGTTACCCGTATGAAAAAAATTATTCAAGAGATAGAAGAAGAAAAATTGGATTATTTTAACGATCTTCAGGAGAGGTTAAAAGAAAGAATAAAACAATTAACCCCAAATATGGCACTGGATGAAGGCAGGATAGAAATGGAAATAGCATTTTTGGTACAAAGGAGTGATATTACTGAGGAGATAACTAGATTAAAAAGTCATCTTAATCAATTACAGAGAATTGCCAAAAATGTTAAACCCATCGGTAGGAAGCTGGAGTTTTACACACAAGAGATGGGAAGAGAAATTAATACTATGGGTGCTAAATCTATAAAGCAGAGTATATCTCAAAAAGTTATTAAACTGAAGGATGAATTAGAAAAGATTAAAGAACAATCAAGAAATATTGAATAAATTTAGGAGTTTATATGAATCAAATAATGTTGAATATTGGATTTGGAAATTTTGTGAATTTAGAAAGAGTTATATCTATCTTGGATCCTGACTCAGCCCCTATGAAAAGATTAAGAGAAGAGGCCAAACAAGCAAAAAAATTGGTCAATGCTACCTATGGTAGACCAACTCGATCCATTATCATCACTGATAGTAATCATATTATTTTATCAGCCTTACAGCCTGAAACAGTAATTAATCGTCTAAACAACTATCAAAAAAGAGAAAGTGAACCATAAATAGGTGATTAATATGTCACAATACCAGGGTCGTCTCTTTGTTATTTCTGGTCCCTCAGGAGTGGGTAAGGGAACTCTTAGAAAAAAATTATTTGAACAACTTCCTGACTTAGAATATTCAGTTTCGGTAACTACCAGAAAACCTAGAAAAGGGGAACAGGAAGGAATTGATTATTTCTTTGTAAATGAGGATACTTTCCAGAGATATATTCAAGAGAATAAATTTGCTGAATGGGCTAAAGTACACGATGATTATAAAGGTACTTTAAGAGCTACTATTAATAAAGCACTTACTGAAGGAAAGGATCTATTGTTAGAAATTGATGTTCAGGGAGCAATGCAGTTAAAAGATAAGTATCCAGAAGGAATATTTATCTTCATAGCGCCTCCTTCCTGGGAAAAGCTGGAGGATCGGTTGAGAGGTAGAAGAACTGAGGGAGAAGATGAACTGAAAAAAAGGCTAAGCGATGCTCATCAAGAGATGGATCATATTAAATATTATGATTATCTAGTTATTAATAATCAGTTAGAAAAAGCTTTAGAGGAGTTGAAAGCAATAATTATCAGCGAAAGATGCCGAGTGAGAGAAAAGAAGTAAAATTATAATCCTTATTAGTGGGTTTATGCTATAATTAATATTACTAGATAGAGGAGTAAGGATATATTATCTTTAAGGTAGTAAACGATGCTTAAAAATAATAATAAACCAATAAATATTGTTCTAGGAATAACCGGAGGAATAGCTGCCTATAAAAGTGCAGAACTGGTTCGGTTAATGAAAAAAGAGGGATTCCAGGTTAAAGTAATTATGACCGCAAATGCTACCCGTTTTATTACTCCTCTCACGATGGCTATACTATCTGAAAATGGAGTTTATACCAGTCTTTTTTCTTCTGAGGAAGAGAATTATGAGATAAGACATATTTCTTTAGCTCGTTGGGCCGATATGATAATCATTGCGCCAGCCTCAGCAAATATTATTGCCAAGTTAGCTCATGGATTTGCCGATGATTTACTATGTACCACCGTTTTAGCTTTCCAGGGGCAGATAGTTATTGTTCCAGCAATGAATCAGAGTATGTATCATAATTTAAGCTTTAAGGATAATCTTAACTGCCTATTAAAAAAAGGCTATCATTTTATAGACACTGAGAAGGGTAGTTTGGCTTGTGGGGAATTTGGCGATGGTAAAATGGCTTCTCCTGCCAGTATCATGGATTTTATAAAGAAGCTAATAAAAAATGCCAATTCTTTGCAGGGGAAAAAGATTCTTATTACTGCTGGACCAACAAGAGAACCTATTGACCAGGTTAGATTTATTTCTAATTATTCCACGGGTAAGATGGGTTATGCCCTAGCTGAAGTAGCTCAAAGACGTGGTGCTGAGGTTATTCTTATTTCTGGACCTACTTTTTTACCAGATATAGGGGGAATAAAAACTATTCGGATAAATACTACAGCGGAAATGAGGGAACAGGTTCTTACCTATTTCGACCAGGTTGATGTCTTTATCTCGGCTGCTGCTGTATCAGATTTTCGACCAGTAGAACAGTTTAACGGAAAGATAAAAAAAGAAAAACAAGAAACTTTGCATCTGGCTCTGACAAGAAATTTTGATATTTTAAAAGAGGTTGGGAAAAGAAAAAATAAACAGCTTTTGATAGGATTTGCAGCAGAAGTTAGTGCTTTATTAGAGAATGCTTTAGAAAAATTGAAGTCGAAAAATTTAGATTTTATTGTAGCTAATGATATCAGTAGAAAAGATAGTGGATTTGGAACAGATACCAACAAAGTTTTGATTATTGAGCGTAATGGAAATACTATTGACTTACCGCTGATGTCTAAATATGAGGTGGCCGAATACCTTCTTGATTTGGTAAAAACTTTTTTTGTGCATCAGAGTGATGGTATGATAGTATAATGAATAATAATGTAGCAGAGGTTCTTCCTCTTAATATAAATCTTAATCATGGCTTTTATTATAATATCCCTTTACCTTTAAGAGAGGTAGTAAAGGTTGGAAAGAGAGTAGTAATACCCTTTCGAAAAAGAAAAAAAATTGGCATTGTCCTCAGTATCGTTAGAGATACCTCCTTTCCGGAACTTAAAGACATTGAAGAAGTTTTAGATCCTATTCCCATTTTGTCTTCCAAAATTTTGACTTTAGTGAATTGGATGGCTACCTATTATCTACATCCCAGAGGAATAGTCATCTCCCAGATCATACCCTCTCCAATTTCCCATAAAAAAATCTTGAAAATTTTTCCTGAGCTCTTTTCAGGAGAGAGAATTGTTCAACAAGGCAACCCTTCCTTTGGACAGGGAAGAGTATCTAGTGACTCTAAAATAAAAAATTATCAATATAACCTTTTTCCCGAAAAGTTTGCTGCTATAACTGATAGTTACCATAAACCAATACTTTTTCAGTATCGTACCTATAAAGAAAGAGATTTGTATTATATTTCATTGATTAGGGAAACTGTTCAAGAAGGTAAACAATCATTAATTCTTATACCTGATCAGTTTAGTGGCATTAGTCTAAAGAAAAAATTAGCCAAAATATGGGGAAAATCATTTGCCATGTTTGATAAAAAAGTAAGTCAGTTTGAGAAATACCTTAGGTTTATCATGGTTCAGCAAGATGAAATAAAAGTAGTACTCGGAACCAGATCCAGTATCTTTTTACCCTTTACAAAACTGGGTCTTATCATTGTGGAACAGGAGGATTCCCCCTTATATAAAGAAGAAAGGGTTCCTCATTATCATGCTCGAGAGGTTGCTTTGACAAGAGGTACTTTAGAATCGGCTCGGGTAGTTCTGGGGTCTTCAACCCCTGCTATAGAGAGTTACTGGCAAGGGATAAATAAAGATTTTTTCTTATTAACTAAAGAATCTCTTCTTAATTCAAAATATAAAAAGTCCTTCCCCATATTATTGGTGAATTTAGAAGAAGAAAAATCTTTTCAGAGGGTGATCAGTTTTCCATTACAGCAGAAGATTGCTGAAAGCCTTAAGGCGAAGAAAGGAGTAGTATTATTTCTTAATCGAAGAGGTTTTGCCCGTTATATTTCCTGTGTGCAATGTGGACAAGTAATGAAATGTCCTAATTGCAATTCTTTATTATCTTATCAGAGAGAAGAAAAGGCACATTTTCTAGTCTGTCCTAACTGTAAAATAAAAACACCTTATAATGGATATTGCCCTACATGTGGAGTAAAAGCTCTCAAACTTATGGGATTGGGGACACAATATGTGGAGGATATAATTCAACGCATGTTTCCTACGGCAATTATTCAACGTTTGGATAGAGATATTGCGCCTAATATGAGAATAGAACAGTTATTGCTAAATAGATTTAATACCGGGAAAATAAATATATTAATTGGTACACAATTATTAACTGAGAAGTTAAACTATCAACAGGTAGGTCTGGTAGCTTTTATTTTAATTGATCATCTATTGAATATGCCTGATTATCGTTCTGCTGAAATAGCTTTTCAATTTATATATCGCATCATTCTAAACTTATGGGAGCAAAAAAACCCACCTTCTTTACTTATTCAGACTTGCTATCCCGAACATCACAGTCTACAGGCTGTAAAAGAACTCAGCTACTCTTATTTTTATCAGAGAGAAATAATGCTCCGAAAAGAATTAGAATACCCTCCTTTCACTAAGATCATAAGTATTGATTTTTTCGGGACTAGTGAAAATTTAGTAAAGAAATCAGTTCAAGAACTTAATTATTATATTCATCAGTCTGATATGTGGGCTACTGCAGGAGGAGATATTTTTATAAATGATAACAGCCCCCTTTTAGTTAAAGAAAGGGATCAAAACAGAGTTAGTTTGCTCATTAGAATAAAAAATGACCAGCAAAGATGGGAGCAATTTAGGAAAAAATTATTTTCCTATATTTTAAATTATCAAAATAATAAGGTAAAATTAATGGTTGATGTTGAACCAATAAAATTATATTAAAATGATAGGAGGAGGAAATGGCAATTTTAAAGTTACAAAAATATGGCTCCCCTATTTTAAGGGAAAAAGCATTACCGGTAAATAAAATTAATGAAGAGATTAAAGAACTGATACAAAATATGATTGAGACCATGTATGCTGAAGGAGGTGTGGGTTTAGCCGCTCCTCAGGTTGGTGTTTCCAAACGTATAATTGTCATAGATTCGGAAGAAAAAGGAGTAATTGTTCTAATTAATCCAGTTATTATCAAAAGAGAAGGAGAATTGAAGGAAGAGGAAGGATGTTTAAGCATACCAGGGATATATTCAACTGTGCGCAGATCTTCATTAATTACTGTGGAGGCAATGGATATAAATGGGAAGAAATTCCAGATTACCCAAGAAGGTTTTTTAGCTATCGTTTTACAGCATGAAATTGATCATCTGGATGGTTATCTTTTCATAGATAGATTAAGTCCAGCTAAAAGGATAATATTAAAAGAGCAGTTAAAAAATATTGAAAAGACCTAGTATTAATGAAAGGAAAGTTTATGAGAATTATCTTCATTGGTACATCTTCTTTTGGTGTGCCCATACTCGAGAAATTGGTTGTTTTAAAGAAGAATATTGTAGCAGTTATTACCCAACCGGATCGACCAGGAGGAAGAGGGAAAGGAATCTTATCATCCCCTATTAAGGTGTTAGCTTCTCAACTAGGATTAAATATAAGGCAACCAGAGGATATTAATGCCGATCATACTATTCAAGAGATTAACTGCTTACATCCTGATTTAATAGTTCTAGTTGCTTATGGACAGATACTCTCGAGCAAGATACTACAGATACCTGTTCAAGGCTGTTTAAATATCCATCCTTCTTTATTACCAAAATACAAAGGTCCAGCACCAATTAACTGGACCCTTATTAGAGGGGAACGGGAAACTGGTATCACAATTTTATTTATGAATGAAAAGATTGATGCAGGGGATATTGTTCTTCAGAAAAGAATAAGAATATTACCTGATGAGAATTATGATCAGTTAAGCTCAAGACTGGCTATAAAAAGTGCTAAATTGCTGGAAGAAGCATTAGTAGCTATTGAAAAAGGAGAATATCAGAGATTTCCTCAACCAAAAGGAAAATATTTTTATGCTAGAAAAATAAATAATAATGATTGTCGAATAGGTTGGAATCGAAGTGCTAAAGAGATATATAATCTGGTAAGAGGCCTTACTTCATTACCAGGAGCTTATACTGAATTTCAAGGTAGAAGAATTAAAATTTGTGCTGTTAGTTTATTAGAAAAAACAGCACTAAATATTAACTCTTCAGGACAAAAACCTGGTACCATTGTCAAGGCTAGTAAAAATGGGATTATAGTATTGACCGGAGATGATAACTTTATTGTTATTAAAAGACTTCTTCCTGCTGGTTCTAAAGAAATGGATGCTTTAGGTTTTATCAATGGTTACCATATTAAAGCTGGGGATAGCTTTAATTAGATTCTCACTTAACTGGAATATTTATAACTATAAATTGTTAAAGATAAACTAGAAATATTGATTAATATAAATTTGTATCAATATGGATATAATAAGGATAGATTCTTCAAGCTCATATCACAATAGAAAATTAATTTTAGAAATATTAGATCGCCTAGAAAAGCAGGATTCTTTTTTAAACATTTTACTTCCTTCTTTTTTTTCCAAATATAATCCCAAAAAGAAGGATAAAGCCTTAATGCAAGAAATATGCTATGGAGTAACCCGTTTTAAAAAAAGATTAGACTGGATTATTAGCCAATTTCTATCCCATAAAAAAAAGGCTATTCCTTTAACTATTAAAAATATTCTGAGAATGGGGGTTTATCAGATTCTTTATTTAGAGAAAATACCTGATTTTGCCATAGTAAATGAATCTGTAGAACTGACCAAACATAGCCCTTATCCAGTTTACTCTGGTATGGTGAATGCTATTTTAAGAAACATTATTCGAAAAAATAATACTATTTGTTGGCCTTCTATAGAACAAGATCCTGTGCAATATATTTCTGTTTTTTATTCTTTTCCAGAATGGTTAGTAAACAGATGGATTAATAGATTTGGTCTGGAAATGTGTTTACTTATCTGTCAAGCGAGCAATCTTAAACCAGCTCTTACCTTGCGTATTAATACTCTGAAAGTAAATATGCAGCAATTCCAGAGACAATTGTCTGAATTAGGGATATCATTCCAGGAGAGTGCCTATCTTCCTGATAGAGCTCTTATGATAAGCAATTTTGATGAAATTTTTAATTCATCACTCTTTCTAGAAGGTTTATTTTCTATTCAGGATGAAAGTTCAATGCTTGCCTCAGAGTTTTTAGCTCCTCGCTCGGGAGAAACAATTATTGACCTGTGTAGCGGTCCAGGAGGTAAGACTACCCATATAGCTCAGCTAATGCACAATAAGGGGAGAATTATTGCATGGGAAAAAAATAAGAGAAGATTAGAAATGGTTAAGGCAGAATCTAGGAGACTGGGTATTGAAATAGTGTATCCAGTACTTACCGATTCCTGTACCATACATAATGAGTACTTAAATAAAGCTGATAAAGTATTGCTTGATGTACCATGTTCTGGTACTGGAGTAATACGAAAAAAACCAGATTTGAAATGGAAAAAATGGGATATTAACCATTTAAATGAATTAAATAAAATCCAGGAAGAATTACTTAATACTGCTGCCCAATATTTAAAACCAGGTGGAGAATTACTCTATACGACCTGCAGTATGGAGAAAGAAGAGAATGAAGATATAATAATAAAATTTATTAGGAAACATAGAAATTTTTCTATTCAGGAAAGTACCTCATTTATTTCTCAGAGGGGTTTAGTGAATTATAAAAGTGAAATAGCACAAGCCATTCAATTAATTCCAGGTTATTCTGGTAATAATATTGACGGATTCTATATGATAAAGATGAGGAAAAATAGTTAAAGGAAAGCAGTATGAATAAGGTCTTAGGTAAGTCAATACTTGTTATAACCAGAATTTCGTTTATAGTTTTGTTCAGCATTGGGGTGGTAATTTTGGGAGGATATTCTGCCTTTCTTACTTATCAGACTATATTTGCTGTTCCCATTGTTCGGGTTCCTTCTATTATAGACCTGGAACTGGATGATGCTCGTCAGACTTTATATGAAAGAGGATTAAAAATGGTAGTTATTGATGATAATATTTCCCCGCCAGGAGAGAAATATGTAGTAATTGCCCAAAGACCAGCTGCGGGGACAGAAATAAAAAAGAATAGAACAGTAGAAGTAGAAATAAGAGCAATAAGAATCGCAAAGGCAGTTCCCAATCTAGTAGGCAAGACTATTGCTGAAGCAGAAGAACTACTTTCAGAATACGGTTATCAAATTGGTGATATTGCTTATACCTTTCATCATCAGTTAACTCAAGGTAGAATAATTGCCCAGACTCCGCCAGCAGGAGAAACCACGGTAAGTAATGGTAAGGTAAATATTTTAGTTAGTAAAGGTTTATATTAGTAGGAGAAAATATTTAAAAAAGGATAAAAAGCATGGAAAAACAAGAACTGCAATACTGGTTAGCTTGGAATAGAGTAAAAGAGATAGGCCCGGTGCGTTTTACTAAATTATGGCGATATTTTTCTTCTTTAGAAGAGGCCTGGAAGTATAATTTGAGGACGAGTACTATGATGAATTTGTTGCATATGGGAGAAGAAGCCTTAAGTAAAATGGAGCTGGAAAAACAACAGATTGACCCGGAAGAAGAATGGAACTTATTGCAAAAGAATAATATTCAAGTTATCACTATAATAGAAGAGGGGTACCCTGATCTATTAAAAAAAATTTATAATCCCCCTCCTGTTATTTATTATCAGGGAGATTTTATTACTATTATGAAGGAGAAGAAAGGATTAGCTGTTGTTGGTTCAAGAAAGGCTACTTATTATGGTCGCAAGATTGCCCGGGAAATTGCCGGTCAGCTGGCAAAATCTGGTTATGTGATAATAAGTGGACTGGCCAAAGGGATTGATACTAATGCTCATATAGGTGCTTTGGAAGTAGAGGGATTAACTATTGCTGTTTTGGGAAGTGGCATTGATAGAATCTACCCCTCAGAAAATAGAAATCTTGCCTCTCGTATCAGGGAAAAAGGAGCTCTTATTACTGAATTTCCTCTTTTTACTAAACCGGAAAAGAATAATTTTCCCAGGAGAAATAGGATTATCAGTGGACTAGCTTTAGGCACATTAGTAGTAGAAGCTACTGAAAAAAGTGGAGCTTTAATTACGGCAGATTATGCCCTGGAACAGGGAAGAGAAGTATTTGCCGTTCCCGGTAGTATACATTCTACCCTCTCCATTGGCTGTCACAATCTCATAAAACAGGGTGCTAAACTAGTAAATAGCTATCGGGATATTCTAGAGGAGTGGCCAGAAGAAAATAGATCTCTCCTGGAGAGAGAAAGGATGGCCAATAAAAACCAGGAATATGTCCCTCTTGAGGAATTATCTGATTATGAGCAGGAGCTTCTTAAATATATTTCCATTGAACCATTGCATATTGATGAGATAACTGAATTATCTGCTCTTCCTTTTAACAAGGTAAGTGAAGCTTTACTTTCTCTGGAATTGAAGAATTTAATCAGAGAGATTGAAGGAAAAAGATATATCAGAATATGAGAAATTTGCTTTTATTTTCCTATATTTAGTTGCTAGAATAAGTAAGCTCTTGTATAATATATTTGTATAAAAACTAAGTCGGGGCGTAGCGCAGCTTGGCAAGCGCACCTGAATGGGGTTCAGGGGGTCGGAGGTTCAAATCCTCTCGCCCCGACCATAGTTTAGAATTAATTTAGGTGAGAATATTGAATAAGGGATACTTGATTTGCACTGGATGTCGAAAAGAATATCCTCTGGAGACAGCATTCCCCCGTTGTGATATTTGTAGGGAACCTTTAGAAGTTACAATAAGCTCATCACGAAGTTTTATCAAAGGTAAGCTTTCCTTGGCACAAGATATTTTGACTTACTATAATTCTTTTTATACCTTGTCCACAATAAACCACAAACTTTCTTTAAGAGAAGGGTTTACTCCCTTAATTAAAGCCCATACCCTTTCTCAGCTACTGGATCTGGATAATTTATATATTAAAAATGAAACTGTTAACCCTACCTGGTCTTTTAAAGATAGAGGGACATATACCTGTTTACAGCATGCCCTTAATCTGGGATATAGTTGTATCGGCACTCTCTCCAGTGGGAATATGGCAATTTCTGTAGCAGCTTATGGTGCACGGGCTGGGCTTAAGACTATTATTTTAGTCAGTGCTGATTTACCCCAAGAAAAATTAAATCCGATTTTAATTTATGAACCCATATTAATCAAGGTAATAGGTGATTATGGACAGATTTACTATGAAAGCTTGCAGATTGGTCAAGAATTGGGAATTTACTTTTTAAATTCAGATGTGCCTTTTCGAGTAGAAGGATCAAAGAGTATTGCCTTTGAAATATGTGAACAGTTGGATTATTTTGTTCCAGATTATGTAGTCATTCCAACTAGTTCCGGTGGTAATGCACGTGGTATTATAAAAGGTTTTCTGGAATTTTATGAACAGGGAATAATTGATAAGCTACCTAAAATAGTCTGTGTTCAATTGACAGGATGTGCGCCCATATATCAAGCCTGGATTAATGAACAGGATAGGATTTCTCCGGTAAAAGGTCCCCAGGCTATTGACCATGCCATTGCCAATCCTTTCCCCCCAAGCGGTAATGACCTTTTGAGAAAATTAAGAAAATATAATGGCCTGGTAGTTGCTGTTTCTGATTCTGAAGCCTTACAAGGACAACTTTTACTGGCTAAAGAAGGAATATTTGTTCAGCCCGCTGCTGCAGTGTCAATTGCCGCTATCAGTAGATTGAGGAAAGAAAGAATAATAAGTAAAGAATCTTGCTGTATTGGTTTGGTAACTGGAGCTGGACTAAAATATACTAGTATTTTAGAAAAACATAGATTCAGAGTTATTACCGGTCTGCAAAATGATTTAAAAAGAATAATTACAAGTATCGGTGCTTTTTAAAATGACAATAACAGAAAAAAGTCTTTTCTAATTAAGGAGAATATTAATATCGTTTTTATTAAGGCAATATGAAACAATTATTTACTCTTGTGTTATTTGCAGAGGGACCGTCCTGAAGGACGTTTTTTCTTTCTAATTATTCAGAATAAGATTAAAAAAATATTTTCCCTTATCCCGGGAATAAGGTGTGATAAATGGATACCATTTATGATGTTATTATAGTAGGAGCAGGTCCAGCAGGGATTTTTGCTGCTCTAGAACTGATTAAAAATTATCAGCAAGATTTGTCTATCTTGATTTTAGAAAAAGGTAAAGATATCACTAAGAGAAAGTGTTCTATGAGAGAGAGGAAAACCGCCTGTCAACAATGCAATCCCTGTTCTTTATTGTCTGGATGGGGAGGTGGAGGAGCTTTTAGTGATGGAAAGCTAAACCTCACTAGTGATTTTGGGGGCAATTTATCTGATTATATTAGTAAGGAAGAGCTGGACCATTTAATTAATTATGTTGACCAGCTCTATGGTCATTTTGGAGTAGAAGACACTCTCTTTGGTAATAATCAGGAAGAAATTGGACGGATTAAAAGGGAAGCAGCCAAAGCAAATCTAAAATTTATTCCCGCTCAGATTAGACATTTAGGAACTGAGAAATGTTTTCAGGTATTACAAAACATCTATAATTTTTTAGTAGATAAGATAGAAATCAGAACTGAAACTGATGTTGCAAAAATAGTTCAGAAGGATAATACAGTCTGTGGAGTGGTGACTTCCAGTGGAGAGTATATTAAAGGAAATTATATTATCCTTTCTCCAGGACGGGTGGGTGCTGAATGGCTTAAAAATCAGGCTATTGAGTTAGAACTACCAGTTTCTCGTAACCCGGTTGATGTAGGAGTAAGAGTAGAAGTCCCTGCAGTGATATTGGAACACCTGACTAGTACTCTTTATGAATCTAAATTGATTTATTATTCAGCTTCCTTTGATGATAAAGTCCGAACCTTTTGTATGTGTCCTTATGGAGAAGTGGTTATGGAATATAATAATGGTATTACCACAGTAAATGGTCATAGTTATAGAGATAAAAAAACGGATAATTCCAACTTTGCTGTATTGGTTAGTACATCTTTTACTAAACCTTTTCAGGAACCGATTGCTTATGGTAAGTACATTGCCAATCTGGCTAATATCTTAAGTGGGGGAGTAATAATTCAACGTTTGGGTGATTTAATTTTAGGTAGAAGATCTACTCCTGATAGAATAAACCACTCTATAGTTACTCCAACTCTAAGCAGTGCTACTCCTGGTGATTTAAGTTTTGTTTTACCCTACCGAATACTAAGTAATATTTTGGAGATGTTGCAAGCCTTAGATAAGATTGCTCCTGGGATTTACTGTGAGCAAACTTTACTATATGGAGCAGAGGTTAAGTTTTATTCGGCAAGATTAGGCTTATCGCGGCAGCTGGAAACAAAGATAAAAAATCTTTTTGCTATTGGTGATGGAGCAGGCATTACCAGAGGCCTAATTCAATCTTCTGTTTCCGGGATTATTGCTGCTCGGGAAATTCATAAGAGAAGGAGCAGGAAAAATTGCACATTTTGTTAACTAATGATGATGGTATTCAGGCCAAAGGCTTGTTGGAGCTAAGAGAGTGTTTAACAAAATTAGGTAAAGTTACGCTAATAGCCCCTGATCGAGAAAGAAGTGGAGCAGGATGCTCAACCAGTATTTATAAAACAGTATGTTGTAGTAAAACATGGTTGGGGAATGATTTTTTGGGTTATTCCTTGAGTGGTACACCGGTAGATTGTGTAATCATAGGTTTGGAAAAAATACTATCTAATGACAAACCAAATCTACTAGTGGCTGGAATTAATTCGGGCCCTAATTTAGGACAAGATATTTTTTACTCCGGAACAGTAGGGGCAGCTTTAGAGGGAGCTTTTCATAATATCCTTTCCCTGGCCATATCCATAGATAAAAAAGACAATATTACTTATAATGATATTAATGAGGCAGTAGCTCTGATTATTAATACATTACCTGAAAAATTGATTTTTATGCCCCTGGTGCTGAATATAAATTTTCCAGATACTGCTAAGAATAAGATAAAAGGTTTTAAATTAACTAAACCAGCTCCTGTTTTTCATCAAAAAATAATTAGAAGTGTTTATCGAACTGAACAAGTGGAATATTTCTGGATTGCCGATAATAAAGTGGTAGGAGAGATAGATGAAAATAGTGATTACTGGGCTATTAAGCATGATTATATCTCTATCACTCCTTTTTCAGTACAATTAATGGATACTATTCATCAAGACCAACTGAAAAAGTGGGTTTGCCAACTAAATTCTTAATCCAGAATTTGTTTTTTATCATAAGATAAAGATAGGTTATTATCGGTGTTTTGAATTTTAAAACAAATAAAAGATAACCAGAAATGGTTGCTTAACAGTAAAGTGGATTGGTCTATAATTATTTTAATTTTAGGAAAGATGGTAATTTAATATGGGCAAACAAATTGCCATATTATTAGTTCTGTTATTATTAATTATTATCCTTTCTCAGATTATCATTAGAATGATGAAATCTGGAAATCCCAAATTCAGGATACCTATTCTTTATGGCAGAATTTTATTGGGTTTTTTATTAGCTATGCTCCTATACCTGGCTTTTCTAATGTTAAAAGGAGAAGATATTGTGCAAAAACTTTTTGGAGCAATTTGACATTTTTGTTTAAGGTCTACTCAGTAATAAAAATGGAGCGGGAAACGGGGTTTGAACCCGCGGCCTTCGGCTTGGGAAGCCAACGCTCTGCCAACTGAGCTATTCCCGCTCAAATAGAAGATAAGTTAATTGAAAATAATATATTTCAGGTATTATTATATAGGAAAATAAATCTATTTTCAATTAGTTTTAGTTAAAAATCGTTTTTCTGGCTAGGAGTCTAGATAACAAAAAAAATGAGAGATTAGAAAGGATTAACAATTGTATCAAGGACATTATTCCCGTAACAAGAAGTCACCATATCATAATAATAATTTTAATATCAATAGGCTATTTTTTATTTTTTCGGGACTTCTATTATTCTTTTTATTTCTATATGCTATGGATTTATTAGTGTTCAGAGAAAGAATATATCCCAAGGTGACTGTGCTGGAACAGGAAATCGGTGGATTAAATAGGAACCAAGCTCATTCATCTCTTCAGCCAGTCCTGGAAAAAATAATTAACCTTCCTGTGGTCATTAATCATGAGGGATGGCAACAGACCATAATACCTGAGGTAAACCTTGGTGCTTTTATTAATGGAGAAAAGTTAATTGATGAGGCTTATGCTATTGCCAGACGAGGGACCTTTTTAGCCAGACTAAGGGAAAGAATATTTCTGCTGAGCAATAATTACCGGCTCTATCCCGTGGTTTATTTTGAAGAAGCTAAATTTAATGCTTTTTATAGTCAATTACAAGCCGCATTTGAGCGTTCCCCTCGTAATGCCAACTTGACTTCACAAAGAATTATTTCAGCCCAGAGGGGCATAGTAATAGATAAAAAACAGTTACTGGATGATATGAAAAATGCTATTTTAAAAGCAGCTCAATCAGATACTCCCATTGTTATTAATTTACCAGTCGTCTATCAGGAACCAGAGATTTCTACTGAAGAAATACTGACCAGTATAGGGGTATTTGAGCTTGTTAGTCATTATGAAACTTCTTTGTTGGGTAAAGAAGAAAATACCCTTTATAATATTAAAAAAGCAGCGGAACAGCTTGATGGAATTATCATAAAACCTCAAGAAATATTTTCCTTTAATAAATTAATAGGTCCTGCAGAAAAAGAAGATGGTTATAAAGAAAGTATAATTATTGCTAATGGACAATTTGTAAATGGTTATGGAGGCGGTGTTTGTCAGGTTTCTACTACTTTATACAATACTGCTTTATTAGCTAATCTTCAAATTATAGAAAGATATAACCATTCTATCTATGGTGAAGCAACAAATTATGTTCCTTTGGGTAGAGATGCGGCAGTATTCTATGGTTATAAGGATTTAAAGTTCAAAAATTCCTCAGGCCAGTTAATGGTAATTTTTAGTGAAGTAAAACCTGATCGTCTGGTAATTACTATGTGGGGAGAGAAAAGATTAGATAAAAATATCAAAATAATCTCTCAAGATGAAAAGACTTATGATTATGAAGTAATTGAAATTAAGCAGGAAGGTAAAAGTATAATGAATAATGCTGATCGCATTATCCAGGAAGGTATTCCTGGATATAGTATTAAGACTTATCGGGTAATCTTAGATGCCTCTGGAGAAAGAGTTGAATTGTTATCAGAAGATCGTTATGTCAGTGTACCCCAAAAGATTCTGGTAGATTGACTTGGTATTCACTTTTACGTTTAATTTATGAAAAGAGTAAATGTTTATGTTACAGAAAAAACAGAGAAGGAAGGACCAAATTGGTTAGAGAAAGTATTAAACGGTAATTGCTTATTCAGTTAAATTCTCTTTTTCCTGCCCGGTTAAGGTATCTTCAGAAACGTTATCTTCTGATAATTGATTTTCTTTACTAACATTTTCGATTTCTTCAGATTCTATTACTTGATTATCATCTACTACAATCTGTTCTTTTCCTGCTAATTCTGAAGTGAAGTCATAGTGAATTATTATTTTAGCTCCTTCTCTTAATTGGGCTATAAGTGACTCCATCACTTCATTCTGTTTCTGGTAGGTGAGAATATTTTTGATATTTTCTTGTGCTTCTGCTAAAGTTAACTGCTTTTCTTCCTGAATTTCATTACATTTAATAATATGGAAACCATATTCAGTTTCTACAATATTACTTAACTCCCCAGCGGCTAAAGAGAAGGCTGCTTCTTCAAATGCTGGAACCATTTGTCCCCGAATAACATAACCCAAGTCTCCTCCTTGTTCTGCTGATGGGCAAATAGATTTATCTTTAGCCGTTTTTTCAAAATCAATAATTCCATCCTTAAGTTGATTCAGTAATAGTTCAGCCTCTTCTCTCTCTTCTACCAGGATATGACTGATTCTTCTTTTTTCTGGTTGCAAAAAATAATTTTTATTTTCTTCATAAAATTGAGCTATCTCTTCTGCAGAAATATTTATTTTGTCATATTCTTTTTGAATAACTTTTTCGATCATTAATTGTCTACTCAAACTGTCTTTCAATTGATTTAAGGTAAGATTATTTCTTCTTAAAGCATTATTGAAATCTTGCTCAGAATTAAAGCTATTTTTAATCTGCTCAATTTCTTTATTTACCTCATTATTTGGAATATTTATTTTTTCTTGCTCTGCATATTGATATAATAAGGTTGAATTTACCAACTGTTCGGTAATACTGTTTTTCAGAAAAGCTAATGTCTCATCACTAATACTGGATAAGGTTTGTTGATCGTAACGGGAAATTACATTCATAAAGGCATTTTGCCACTGTTGATAGCTAATTCCTAGACCATTCACTTCAGCAATGATATTTCCTACTTGCTGGATACTATTACTGGAAGATCTTCTATATTGACCCAAGCCATAAAAGATGGAAACAACAAAGGCAATAAGAATTACCAGTAATATTGGTTTTATATTTTTTCTGATAAACTGCATAATATTTAATATTCTCCTCACTAATATTTAGGATATCGATTATAATATAATGGCAGTAAACCTATTTGTCAAATTTAATATTTATGGGAATTAGGAATAAAGGTATCTTTTTTCATCAGTATTACCAGATTAAGTGGCAAAATCCCTTATTATCATATAAAAAAAAGACCGAAAGCAGACTCACTATCTAAAAGATTTTATTAGTGAAGAAGGTCCTAAGAAATTTTATTATCTGATGTTTAACGGCAATGAAATACCTTTTATTTAATTTAGTAATGGTATTGAGCTTTTTACTGTTTATAGTATATACTATAAATAGGAATTTATCCTATTTAGACAAGTATAATATCAGAAAATTGTGAAAATTTATCCACCATCTTTGTTAATGAAGTAATATTTTATTTAACCATAAAAAACCACCTTCTAAGAAGGTGGTAATGGTTAAATAAAATGGTTTTACCATAAAAAGATTTAAATAGGC
>CAZGKY010000007.1:0-30020 GCA_964525625.1 uncultured Atribacterota bacterium
TAATTTAAAAAACCCTTTGGTCAGGAGCCAAAGGGTTTTTTATTCCCTCTTTTTTTTAAAATTTTAAAAAAATTTTTTAAAAAACTATTGACAAACTATTTTCTATTATTATAATTGTTATTAGAAAATTATGCTATTAGCAAATAATGTTAATAGCATTGATATAAAAAAATATAATATATAACTAAAACTAATGGAGGTGTTATTATGGATCTAATTAGATGGGAACCAAGAAGAAATTTAATGAAAAGCTTCTTTGATGATATCTTTGATTTGATGGATAGTCCTAGTCGCATAAGAAGAGGTTGGTCAGAAGGCATTATGTGGGAACCAGCGATAGATTTAATCGATAAAAAGGATAAATTAATAGCTAAAGTAGAACTGCCCGGTGTGGAAAAGAAAGATGTGAAAGTTTCTTTGACTGACAATAACCTGACTATTCAGGGAGAAATTAAAAAAGACGAAGAGATTAAAAAAGAAGATTATTATTACCGAGAAAGGGCGTATGGTAATTATGCGCGTACCATTTCTTTACCCATTGAAGTTGACAAAGACAAGATTAGTGCAAAGTTTAAAAATGGCATTCTGGAAATTACTATGCCCAAGAAGCCGGAAGTCCAACCCAAAGAAATCGTCATAGAAGCAGAGTAATATTTTTCTTAATAAAATAGCTCCCTGCAAAGGGAGCTATTTTATTATTATAAACACAATTAATTTATTCTCTCTACTTTTATCAAAATATGGGCAAGAAATAACATCTAGATAAAAATCTACCAGGCAGCAACTGAACCGTCAGACCTGGGTTCAGTAGCTCCCAGCAAAATCCCTCTATTATCTTTCCAGATAATCTGTCCCCTGCCAAATACACTAGAATCTACATTTATTTCAATAATATGTCCTTTTTGTTTTAGTGCATCAATAATTGGTTGGGGAAAGTTCTTTTCTATCTTCACTTTCTTACCCGCCCACCATTGCCAGCGAGGAGCATCAAGAGCAGACTGAGGATTAAGTTGAAAATCGATTATATTAGTAAGAACCTGAACCTGACCCTGGGGTTGCATAAATCCTCCCATAACCCCAAAGGGACCTATTGCTTGACCCTCTTTACTTAAAAATCCAGGAATAATAGTGTGATAGCTCTTTTTCCCTGGTTTCAAATAATTACTATGAGCGGGATCTAAAGAAAAATTGGCACCTCTATTTTGCAAGGAAATACCGGTACCAGGGATAACTATTCCAGAACCAAAACCCATAAAATTACTCTGGATGTATGATACCATGTTACCTTGACTATCTGCAGTAGCTAAGTAAACAGTATCAGTACCAAATGGCCTTACCAGACAAGGTTCTAATGCTTTCTCAGTAATAAAATTTTTTCTCTGATGAGCATATTCTGAAGAAAGTAAGTTTTCAATTTTAGTATGCATTTCAGAAAAATCCGTAATATAATATTGACCATCTATAAAGGCTAATTTAATTGCCTCAATCTGATGATGAAAGCCATTTGGTTCTTCTCTGTTGGTAAAACAAAATTCTTTTAGTATATTTAAAGCCATTAAAGTTACCAAACCCTGTCCGTTAGGCGGAATTTCCCAAATATCATACCCCCGATAACAAATACTAATTGGACTTACCCATTGAGGAGTAAAAGTGGCTAAATCATCTTTACTCAGGAATCCCTTATATTTATAAAAGAAGGCATCAATCTTTTCGGCAATCTCTCCACGGTAAAAAGATTTAGCTTTGCTATCGGCAATCTCCTGCAGAGTTTGCGCCTGTTCTGGTAATCGCCACAATTCACCAGGTTCAGGAGCCCTATCTTCTGGTGCAAAAGTTTTAAACCAATATTGAAATACTTCATCTTTAATATACTTCAAATAAAGCTCGTAGGACTTTTTCCATAAATAACTTACCAGAGAAGAAACAGGGAATCCGCTAGCAGCATATGTTATTGCCGGTGCAATAACTTTCGAAAAAGGAAGATGTCCAAATTTTCTAGAAAGCTCAGCCCATGCGGCAGGGATACCGGGAACTGTCACTGGTATTAAGCCAAAATTAGGAATCCTCTTATATCCTTCTTTCTTCAATAGTTCTGCTGAGATAGCTCTAGGTGCTGGACCACTGGCATTCAAACCATGAAGTTTATTATTTGCCCAGATAAGAGCAAAGGCATCTCCACCTATACCATTTGAGGTAGGTTCAACTACGGTAAGGCAAGCTGCCGTGGCTATAGCAGCATCAATAGCATTACCACCTCGTCTGAGTATTTCTAAGCCAGCCTGAGCAGCAAGGTATTGAGAAGTAGCTACCATTCCATTTCTGGCAAAAACTACTCTCCTTTGAGAGGGATAGGGATAATATTGGTTATCAAAAGGTTGCACCTAAAACTCCTTGATATTAATGTTCTTTTACAATTACTGTTTTGAAATATTTTTCTTTTCCTCTAGGTAATAAAAAGAAGTATATAAGAAAAGTTCATAAATTGCATTATTATTATAAATCATTATACCTTAAAAAAGTCCAATAGCCCCCATAATTGGGCAGCCATTGCTAATATGGTAATTATTAGAAATATTCTAATCCATCTTTCACCCTTATTAATGGCAATAATACTACCAAAATAAGCGCCGATAGCACTACCGGAAGCTAAGGTTAATCCCAGTAAGAGATTTACTTTGCTATTCATAATAAATACCAATAGTGAAGATACCGTAAAAATGAAGGTAATAAATATTTTCAAGCAATTCACTTTAACTAAAGACATACCAGTAATAAGGGTTAGAACCGCAATAATAACAAAACCTACTCCAGCTTGTATAAAACCACCATAAAAACCGACTCCGAAAAAAGCTATTATTGCAATAATTAAACGAATAACACCCCAATTTTCTCCATCAGTTTCCTTAATAAATTTTTTTTCGGGGCGTGTTAATATTATAAGTAGAACAACAACCATTACCAATCCCAGTATCTTTTCAAACAATGCTCCAGAAATAGAAATAGCTACTTTGGCTCCTAATATTGACCCTAGTATTGCCGGTAAACCTAAAACAATACTAATCTTGGGATAAAAATACCCCTTGCTGCGAAAACTTATAATTCCCACGATCCCTTGAATAAATACAGCTATACGGTTTGTTCCATTAGCTTCTGCTGCTGGTAAACCAATAAAAATCAACATGGGCATAGTGAGCAAGGATCCACCTCCTCCCAGGGTATTAATAAAACCAGCTACTATACCAGTAATAAAGATTAAACCCATTTGTTCTAAATTCATAATTGCTATACCTTATCCAGAACAACTTTCTCTACAAAACAGCCAACAGATAATTATTGCTAATTAATCTTATCTAACCTCATAATTAGGAAACAAAAAAGAGATTTTTCTTATAACATTGTAAAATATTCTAATAATTGTAGAATCTATAAATCATCCTCATTAAGATAATTTAATGTAGGAAAAATATAGGTTCTTGTAAATAATAATTGAGAAAAATACTTTTATAGTAATATAAATTTTAAAATAAAAAGAAGGCCTAAAATATATACTAAGCTATGTACTTCTTTCCCTTTTCCACTTAATAATTTGATTAAAGGATAAATAATAAATCCAAGAGCTATGCCATTAGCAATAGAGTATGTTAAAGGAATAGCAATTAAGCACACAAAGGCTGGCAAAGCTTCTGAAAAATCATCCCATTTAATATTCAAGATATTATTAATCATCATGGTACCAACAACAATTAAAGCTGGTGCAGTGGCGGCACCAGGAACAATACCGACCAAGGGTCTTAAGAATAAAGATAGAAAGAAAAGAACAGCAACTACAATCCCTGTTAGACCAGTTCTTCCTCCTTCGGAAACACCAGAAGCCGACTCAATATAAGTAGTTACAGTACTGGTACCAAATATTGCACCTCCAGCTGTTCCTATAGCATCTACTAACAAAGCCTTGCTTGCTTTTGGTAAATTACCCTCTTTATCTAGATATCCAGCCTGAGCACTAACTCCAACCAGAGTTCCAGCAGTATCAAATAAGTCAACAAATAAGAAGGAGAAAACAACTGCTACTAATGATAGATTCAATGCACCCTTGATATCCATTTTAAATAAAACTTCACTCCAATCATTTAATTGAGGAAATGCAACTATTCCCTGAAAGGGAGGAGTAACATTTAATCCAGGAAGATAGCCGATAATTGTAGCAACTAAAATTCCCCAGAGAATTGAACCTTTGACTTTTAAAGTATGCAAGACTGCTATAATTACTAAACCAGAAAGAGCAACTATGCCAGCACCACTAAATATATCACCCAGTGCCACCAATGTAGCTTCATTTTTTATAACTAGACCAGCATTCTGTAAACCAATAAAGGCAATAAAAAGTCCAATACCGGCACTGATGGAAGATTTTAATCCCATTGGTATACAATTAATAATCATTTCTCTAATTGGTGTCACGCTGAGAATAATAAATAAAATCCCTTCTAAAAAAACAATGCCCAGAGCAGTCTGCCAGCTAACTCCCATTCCTATTACTACAGAATAGGCAAAAAAGGCATTTAAACCCATACCAGAGGCCAAAGCAAAGGGATAATTGGTTAATAAAGCCATACATACTGTACCTAGGATTATTCCCATAATAGTGGCAATAAACACACCATTCCAGGGCATACCGGCATCACTTAAAATGGACGGGTTGACAAAAATAATGTAAGCCATTGTCATAAAAGTGGTAAAACCAGCAATCATCTCAGTTTTTACATTAGTTCCATTCTTAGAAAGTTGAAATTTTTTTTCCAAAAAATCCTGCATTGTTTTTACTCCTTTCCTATATCTTTTATTACTTTTTAATTAAATATATAACTATATGCAACTTTTTTATAATAATATTTCAATAGAAAATTATCAATACTTTATCCAATACAGATTAATAAATTTATTTATTATTTATACTTCTACTACAGTTCCCACATTACAGAAAAAGAACCGCTTCCCAAACTCTTGCCATAAACGCATCGAAACTTCCCATCCAGTACAATGTGCTGTTCCAATTCTTTCAATATTATATTTTCTTAAAGATTCGATACTTTTCGTTTTTGCTTCTTCATTAGTGGGACCAAGATGGGTTCCCCCAAGAATGGTATGAATGCGGCTTTGACCCGTTTTTTCAATGGCATAGTTAAGAATATTAATAATTCCAGCGTGAGAACAACCTAAGATAATTACCAGTCCCTTGGAAGTATTGGCAATGAGTGTTTGATCATCAATAACCTCATCTTTTGTATAACCTTTTTCAGTTTTCAAAAATAACTTTTCATCACCCTTCTCAAAGAAGGTTTTACGAGGAACTTCTCCACTCAGCATTAAGCCAGGTACAATTTCCGTCCAACCAGTATTAAAGATAAATTCTGCACCTTTGCTTTCTAATTTCTCCCGACGAAAAGGGATACCGATATTATTTTCTATCCCGTCTCGATCACTATAGCTGTTTTTAAAAAGTTCTGGATGTGAATATACCTTTACTGTCCCTGAATGTTCAAGAACATTCATTAATCCACCAGTGTGATCATGATGATGATGGCTTATTATAATACCTTGAAGGCTCCTTAAATCTTTACGGAAAAAGTGGGCATTATTGATAATTGCTTTCCCTTGTCCTGTATCAAAAAGAAAATTTCCATGTTTTGTCTCAATATACACTGCCCATCCATGCTCAGCAATTGCTCCTAATCTAAAAAATACACAATTCTCACAGAGCACTGTTACTTTAATCTCCATAAATACCTCCTTTTATAAAGTATCTTTATTTTTCCCCAATGTCGAAACATATGGTAGTACTTAGAACTTTTTTTCATCATTACCATGATTTTATTATAGAACAAAAGTGCTTTCTAAACCCAATAGAGCACCATATGAGGGGCACTACAATAAATAGTGAAAATATGATGCCATTTAACTAATATAGCTAAACCACCTGTTATTAATTAAGTAATAACACTTAATATATAGCATAATAACATAAATAGATAAATAAGAATTTTTTATAGCAATTTATTTAAAACTAAAATGTTATCAACTAATGAAGGTTGTTGAATTGAGTTATTTAATAACTCCTATGATGAAAATATATTCCATAATGAATCATCTTCTTTTAAAAATATCCCTTTACTGGAACTGAAAAAGGCTTTTGAAAGAAACAATATATAATGTATATCCATTTAGAGAAGAATGATTCTTCTAAAATTTTTACTTGTTTTGTCATTATTACCTTGATATAATTATAGTTTAGTTATAATTAATTAAACTATTTTTTATTTAATTTATATGAATAGACGTTCACAAAAATAGGAGGGAAATTTGGATTTTTCAACTTGTCACAAAATAATGGATAATATTAATAAGGTTATTGTAGGAAAGAAAAAAGCAATTGAATTAACACTGGTATCCCTGTTAGCTGAGGGACACCTATTATTAGAAGATGTACCTGGTGTTGGTAAAACTCTCCTGGCCAGATCTCTGGCTAAAAGTATCGGTGGAACTTTCCATCGTATACAATTTACTCCTGATTTGCTTCCTTCAGATATAACCGGATTTAATATTTATAACCAGAAAGAAGGTAAGTTTGTTTTTCAACAAGGTCCCATAATGTCTAATATAGTATTGGCCGATGAAATTAATAGAACTATTCCCAGAACTCAATCCAGTTTACTGGAAAGTATGCAGGAAAGACAAGTTACTATTGATGGTAAAACCATGGATCTCCCGGAGCCTTTTTTTGTAATTGCTACTCAAAATCCAATTGAATTGGAAGGAACATTTCCCCTCCCTGAGGCTCAACTAGACAGATTCCTAATGCGTATTAGATTGGATTATCCCTCTTATATAGAAGAAAGGTTAATCTTAGAACGTTTTCAAAAAGATGATCCTTTAGAGAAATTGGAACCTGTAACTACTCCTGAAGAGATAGTAAGTTTTCAAAAAGAGAGGACCAAAGTTCATGTTTCTGAAGAAATTAGTCACTATATTGTTTCACTGGCTAATGCTACTAGAAAGTCTTCCAAAATTCATTTTGGCGCTAGTCCAAGAGCCTCTCTACACCTAATGCGATCAGCGCAAGCTTTAGCAGCTTTGAGAGGCAGAGATTTTGTCATACCGGATGATATCAAAGAGCTTTTTATTCCAGTACTCGCACATCGTATTGTCATGGAAACAAAGGAAAAGCTAAAAGGTGCCTCTACTCAAAAACTACTACAAGAAATTTTAAAACAGATAGAAATACCAACCATGGAAATAGGTAAATGAATAAGGAAAATTATGATCATCCACTTAGCTCTATTTTTACTGACCGTTTTTTTCGATTCCTGGTACTAATATTATTGTTTATCGCATTGCTCTTATCCCAGAAAAATCTTATTTTAATCTCCATACTAATCTTGACCATAGTTTATATTTGTAAACTATGGAGTCATTTTAGTATAAAAAATATCTATTATTCTTATGATGCTGAGACAAAAAAAGGATTTCCTGGCGAAACTATTTTATTACAGGTAAAAATCTATAATAACAAAATACTACCCATCTGGTTAAAATTATTAATACCTATTGAAAAAGGCCTTATTTTAAAAATAGATAGAGAAAATGATTATCTGGGTGTAGAATTCTATCTCCTTTGGTATGATAATTTTTTCTGGAATTTTAATTTTACTGCCAAACAAAGAGGTTGTTATCAAGTTGGACCTCCTTTTATGGAAACCAGTGATATTTTAGGTTTCTTCCAGCAGAGAAAATGTTTATCACATTCCACAGTAGAAGTGCTTATTTATCCTAGACCAATCTCTTTAAACTTTCTCCCCACACCTACAAAAGAATTATTCGGAAAAACAGGTAATAACAACCCGATTAAGGATCCTATCTATCCTATTGCTGCTCGTGACTATCAATATGGAGAACCAGCAAAATTCATTCATTGGAAAGCCAGCGCTAGATATAATAAACTTCAGTCAAAAATATTTGATCCTTCCACACAAAGAAAAACACTATTATTAATTGAGGTAAGTTTTTTTCAGAAAAAAAGACAAGTTAAATTATTCGAGAAAACCCTCGAAGTAGTAGCCGCAATTCTCTTGGAATTTGATAGACAAGGAAGCTCATATGGTATACTTTCTAATGGAAAATCTGCTGGAAGTAACATACCTGCTATTCTTTCTTTTGGTACAGGTCCTGAACAACTTTCTGCAGCCATGGAATTTCTGGCAAGATTAACAATGGCAGAATCTTGTTCTTTGGATGATATACTGTTTAAAGATATTTACCTACCTGCTGGAACTGGATGTCTTTATTGTGACTATAGTATTAATGAAAAAAATATTCAAATCTGCCAATTGCTAAAAAAACATAATGTTCCTGTATATTGCATTATAGCAAAGGCTTCTTATAAAAGAAAAATTGATTGTATTCCATCATTTTTATTAAGTGAAATATATGGAGAAGTGTTAGATTTCAACCAAACCGAAAGATCAAATATAAATCATAATTTATAAATAAATATGATCAAGAATAATAATAGAATGTCTGAAGTCAAAAAAAGAAATGTAATATCGGTAATCATATCCTCTGGCATGATGGAAATAACCTGGTTGTATGCACTGGCCTGTGTATTCTTCTTAATGTTAAATTCTCCTCTCTTTCCTATATGGTCTGCAATAATAGCTTTTTTTACTCCTGTAATTATTACTTCTATTATTAAAGGAAGAGGAAAAAGAATAGCTATACATTTTTTCCTACATTTTCTTTTCTATGCCTTAATTTTACTTTATACTCTGCACAATTATGGCTTCTGGAATGTATCATTTCTCAATGTAAAATGGTTACAAATGTTTTTTTATAAACAATTTGGACCACTAGATGGATTTACCTATTTTTTACTTATTTTCTGGTTTTCTTGTTTTTGGTTTAGTGGATACAAATTAATAAATCGTTCATGTGACTACTTAGCGATAACTTCTCGCTTTGACCTCGGAATTTTCATGCTAGTTTTAACCTTTATAATTTCTGGAAGTACTGGTACTCCCTTTCCTAATTCTAGTGTATTAATAAGCTATTATTTTCTTTTCAGCATGCTAACCATGATTCTCTCCCAAAACTTAAGAAGCTCAAAAATAAAATCTAACAATCAATATGGTAAAAAGTGGATATTATTCGGTCTTATTCCAATATTATTGCTTTTGTTTAGTTGGATTTCATTATTCTTCTTACCCCAAATGACTTCTGCTGCTCAGGCAGGTTATTATTTATTAAAAGTGATTTCTAATCCTATTGGTAATATACTCTTAAAAATTATCTCTTTCCTTTTTGGTTTCGGCTACCGCACTGTTGAGGTTAGCCCCATCCATTCAGCTGACCCAGCAATATCTTTGCCTGATAGTAATGAACTTTCGTGGTTAGATAAAATACTGCAATGGATTCTTATCTGGGGGGGTATCTTTTTACTAATATTACTGACTATATTAGTAATAGGTTGGTTATTGTTTTCTCTCTGGAAATGGTTCTCTTTAAAGACTGAACTAGATATCGCAAAAAAAGGTTTTTTTGAGGAATTATGTCTCTGGATAAAAGATATCCTTTTTAAAGCTAAAAAACTTCTAACCAAATTTTTTATCACTTTACCTTCTTCCCAAAGAAAAGAAGAAAATACCGCTGACCTATTTCAAAAACTTTGCCAGTGGGGTAGATATAGTGGCATCCCAAGACAAAAATTTCATACACCTCTAGAATATGGGGAATGTTTGGCTATTTTCTTCCCTAACAATTACCAAGATATGCGTCTAATTATTGATGGTTTTAATAAAGAAAGATATGGGAAAAAATACATTCAGAAAGAAGAATTAAAAAAAATTAAGAAGGCCTGGAGAAGATTAGCCAGTCCCTCTAAATGGCCTTTGCGATTACTAACTAAGATAGTTTATTCTAAAAAATTAAAGTACTTTGTTACTTAGGATACCAATCCCTTCTATATCAACCTCAATAATATCGCCAGGTTTTAAAAATAACGGTGGCTTACGAGCAAAACCGACTCCGCCTGGGGTACCAGTCATAATAATAGTACCAGGTAGAAGAGTAAAATTTTTTGAGCAATAGCTAACTAATTCTCTTACTCCAAAGATAAGATCTGAAGTATTAGAATCCTGCATAACCTGCCCATTTAATATTGACCTGATCCTACATAGATCAGGATTGGGTAGTTCAGTCTCAATCCAGGGACCAAGAGGACAAAAAGTATCAAAAGACTTACCTCTAGCCCATTGTTGATCAAGACGGAGTTGGCAGTCTCTAGCTGATACATCATTACCACAGGTATAACCTAATATATAATTATCAACCTCATCTATCTCAATATTCTTTGCCTTTTTTCCAATAACAACAACCAATTCAGCCTCATAATCAACTTGCTTAGGAGCCATCTCCGGCAAAATAATGTTATCCTCTGGCCCAATTACACTAGTAGTAGCCTTCAAAAATATAATTGGTTTATCCGGATAACCCTGCCCACTCTCCTCAGCATGTTTTCTATAATTTAACCCAATAGCAATTATATTAGGAGGAGATACTGGGGCCAGCAATTTTACCTCATCCCTTCTGTCTTTTATATCACTAAATTGTATGGCTTGGAAGATATCCCCTTCTAATCTCTGGATAAAATCACCTTTAAAAATTCCATAAAATATCTCATTATTTTTCTGGTATCGCACTATTTTCATACTTCTTTTTTCCTTTCTCTTTCTACTTTAGACAATCTATATAAGAAAAAATATTGGCTTAATTAGTTTAATTCTACTATAGCCCTTTCCATCCTGTCTAGTCCTTCCTCTATCTCCTCCATCGACTTAGCAAATACCAAACGAACATAACCAGGATAATTGAAGGCTATCCCTGGAACGACGGCCACATGAGCCTTCTCCAAGAAGAATCTGGCAACATCCAGATCATCTTTAATAATATTTCCCTCGTATCTTCTACCATATAAGGCAGTAATATTGGGGAAGGTATAAAAGGCTCCGTCGGGATATTGACACTTTATGCCTTCAATCTGATTTAATCTCTGGACCATATATTCCCTTCTTTGAGCATACTCTTGCACCATATTCTGGACTGGTTTCTGAGTGCCATTTAGAGCAGCAATAACCGCCTTTTGGGCAATGGAGTTGACATTGCCAGTAGCATGACCTTGCAGATTATTTATGCCCTTTATTATCTCTTGAGGTCCTGCTACATAACCTACTCGCCATCCAGTCATAGCATAGGTTTTGGAAACACTGTTAACAGTGATGGACATCTCTTTTTCTTTCTCACCTAAAGAGGCAACACTGACATGCCTTTTACCATCATAAATAAGATGCTCATAAACTTCATCAGTGATAATAAAGACTTCTTTGTCAAGCAAGAAGGCAGAAATCTTCTTTAGTTCATCCTCTTCAATTACCGCACCTGAGGGATTATTAGGACTATTAATAATAAAAGCCTTTACCTTGGGATTGAAGCTTTGAGCTACTTCTTCTAGGGTAGGACGAAAGTTGTGTTCCTCTTTGGTTGCAAAGAAGACCGGCTGTGCTCCAGTTAGTTTTATTTGCTCGGCATAACTCACATAGCAAGGAGTAGGAATTAAAACCTCATCGCCCTCTTCACAGATGGTTCTGAATACTTCATAAAGTGCCTGTTTCCCACCATTGGTAATGACAATCTGCTCCTCTTCGTATAGAATTCCGTTTTCTCTTTTAAATTTTTCTGCTACTGCTCTTCTCAGCTCTGGGATCCCGGGGACATCGGTATATTTGGTAAAGCCTTCTTTGATGGCCTGTATTGCTGCTTCTTTGATGTGATCAGGTGTGTCAAAATCTGGTTCTCCCTGGGCAAAACTGATAATATCAATACCCTGCCTCTTCATTTGATTAGCCAAGAAGGAGGTACTTTCTGTGGCAGAAGGGCTGATGTTTGCTACTGACTGGGATATGAAGGGATATTTACTCACTTTTTGATCTCCTTTTCAGAAAAATTTTAATAATAATTATTTTTTTGTTCTGGTAAACCTAATAGCATCCAGTGGACAAAATTGCATACACAGCGGGATTTCTTCCTCTGGACACATATCACAACTTGTTCGTTTATAAGTAATGCTAATTTCTCCATTTTTATTATTCCGAAAAATTTGGATACTACTATTATTAGTTAAGCCAAATTTTTGGGAAAAATGATATGAGCATGCTAATACACATGCTTGGCAACCACTACATTGTTCTGGAATAATTTTTATTGTATATTTATATTCTGTTTTTGCTTTCATTATTATTTGGCCAATGGAACTTATTATTATTTTACTTTTTAATCGGCAATTTATCTGCTCTTTTAAGTTTATCTTGAACGTAGTCAAGTTCAAGATCAACCAGACATTCCCTCGTTTGTAATCCTGTTTTGGTATCCCAATGATGAGAAATATAATATTCATCTAACATCTCTTCCCATTCTACTTTTGATAACTTTTCTCCAGCAAATTCGCCAGAAGAAATGGGAATATCAGTTAATTTATAAGGAGGAAAATCATCCTTTCTAGTAAAACCAGCATGAATGGTATTAAAAGCCTTCTCAATATTACAAATCTTCTCGCCTAAATCTAATAATTCTTTTCCTTGTACTTGTTCACCAGTTGCACTAGTCAACAAGTTCGCAAAATCATCTGGCCCAAGAAAAGAAGTATCAATCCAATAGGTAGTAAATACACAGACCCCTACTATATCAGAAATTGCCTTATATTTATCAAACCAAGAAACTAATTTTCCTTTGCCCACATAGGTTGTTGGTTCTCCTGCTGTAGGAACCTTAAAATAACGTTCTCCTATTTCAGCCGATAATCTCTTCTGCTCTGTATTTGGAGCGCCTGCTAGATGACCACCTCCAATAGGACTCGTGATGATTCCCAAAGCCCATCCTTTATGAGATCTCATACCTTGTTCACATATCCCGTGACCTTTTACTTGCATAGCGTATTTTTCAGTACCTCTTCCTACTTTTCTGGCTGCCTGATAGACACCATCAGCTAATAAATCCCCAAACCCACTTCTAAAAGCAATCATATTAAATAATTTCAATTGTAATACTCCATTGCCCCAGGGGAGAACAAGCCCATCAGTTATTTCTTTATCAATCAAACCACGCTGATAAACATCAATAGCCCAGGCTACAGCTGATGAAAGAGAATCACAATTCATTCCATACCTATCTGCCATTTCATTTGCTATAAGTATGTACTCTCTATTATCTAAATCAATATTTGGGCCAAAAGCTCTATATACATTTGTTTTCAGTGCTTCAAGCATATGTCCAGAAAACTTACCTTCTTTTATATGATAATAACGACTGCAAGCAAGGGGACAGGTAAAATCTGCTAATTTTCTCTTTTCGTACTTTTCCTTAAAGATAATTTCTCTAACCTGCATTGTTTTGTTTGCATCCCAAACTTCATCCTCCATATTTCTTACACTTTGTGGTAAATTACCAAAGATACCTCCCGCCCCAGAGGTACCAAAGTTACCATATTTATGAAAGAGACGAACAGTATTGGTACTAAGTAAGCGCTGCCAAATTTTTCTATTAATATCCATGAATTCTTCAGGACGGCATAGCTTCAAAGATTTAGTCCCTCTCACCGCAATTGCTTTGAGATTTTTTGAACCCATAACTGCACCACAACCACCCCAACCAGCAGCCCTTGATTGGTCAAACATTATACAAGACATAGAAACTAAATTTTCCCCAGCCTGACCAATAGATGCTACCCGTACTTTTTCATCCTTAAGTTCTTTCTTTATCAACTCTTCGGTTTCCCAAGTGTCTTTACCCCAAAGATGTTCTGCAGATTTAATCTCTATATGAAGATCATGAATAAAAAGATAGACTGGCTTTTCTGCCTTACCCTGTATAATTAAATGGTCAAATCCGGCGTATTTTAATTCTGGACCAAAATAACCACCAGCATTGGCAAAGGAAATGCCCTTAGTAGCAACATTTTTTGTACTAATATTAATTCTACCAGCAGATGGTGCCAGTGTTCCTGTTAATGGTCCGGTATTAAATGAGAGAATATTTCCTGGACTTAAAGGGTGAGCAGTTTCTGGGACTTCTTTAAACACTAAATAACTTCCAACAGCTCTTCCTCCTATAAGATTTTTATAATTTTGAGTAGGCTCAATAAATATTTTTTTATCAGATAAATTTATCCAGGCAACCTTTCCGCTATAACTAAACATATTATATCCTCAATATATCCTTAATAAATTATAAATTGTTTGTTAAGCTTATCCTCTAAATATAATATGATTGGGTACATAATCAACAATTTGTGGATAGACAGTAATTAGTAAGGCAAATAGGGCTAAGATAATAAAAAAAGGTAGGACTGCTTTGGATACATATCCTATCTTATCTCCCGTTAAACCTTGAATAATATATAGATTAAATCCTACTGGCGGTGTGATCTGAGCAATTTGAATGGCAATAACCATAAAAATACCATACCAAATTTTACTATAACCAGCTTGCAGTACTAATGGTAAGGTAATTGGTAAAGTCATCACCAGGATTGCCATCCCTTCCATAATGCAACCTAAGAAAATATAAAATAATAATAAAAGTGCTATTAATACAAATGGAGATAAATTTAAAGCGGCAATTTTGTTCGCTAACAGGCCCGGAATCCCAAGAAAACCCATAATTTGGGAAAGGAATACTGCTCCAATAATAATCAATCCTATCATAGAACCAGTTCTGGTAGCAGCCATTAACGCATCTTTAATAGCTTTAAAACTTAAAGATTTCTGAAAAAATCCTATTAAAAGACTCCCAAATACTCCTACTGCAGCTGCTTCAGTAGGAGTGGCATAGCCTCCATACATTGCTACCATAATTAAAGCTATTAAAAAAACAATTGGTCCTAAGTTTATTAAACTTCTTATTTTTTCTTTAGATGTAAATTGTAATTTTTCATTAGGAGCAACATCTTTTACAAATAGAGAATAAAAAATAATATATGCAATATATAATCCGGAAATAATAAATCCTGGAATGAAACCTGCTAAAAAAAGCTTAAGAATGGATTCTTCAGCTAGAACTCCATAAATGATTAGCATTGTACTAGGAGGAATCATAAAACCTAAAGTTCCTGCACCAGCAAGACTTCCAATGGACATGGTATGATCATATCCTCTTTTTTCCAACTCAGAAAGAGTAACTTTACCAATAGTTGCTGCAGTTGCTGCAGAAGAGCCAGAAACAGCAGCAAAAAGGGTACATCCTAAAACGTTAGTATGCATTAACTTGCCTGGAATTCTATTTACCCATGGTGCTAATCCAGAAAATATTAACTCAGAAAGTTTGGTTCTAAATAATATTTCAGCCATAAGTACAAATAATACCAATGCTATCATGGTTGGAGCAGTAGCTGTATTCCACAAACTGAAACCTAAATGCCTAATAAAGGGCATAGAACTACGAAAGATACTGATTACTCCAATACCAACCCCCGTTAATCCTAATCCAACCCACACCGTACTACCAAGGATCACCACTAAAAATAATATTGTGACATAAACTGCAGTCATTTTTTTTCCTTCCTTGTAAGTTTTTAGTTATTTTTTACTTTTCAGATCAATATCTGGTTTTTCATTAATTAATAACAATATCAGCCTCATAATCATTTGTAATAACATGACCAACATACCAATGGTAATAAATAATTGTGGTACATATAATGGTGCTCGTAAGGCACTAAAAGATGTTTTCTTAAGAAAGAAAGAATCACTAGTTAATCTAAAAACAGCTAAAAAAATAAATAAAGTTATAATAATTCCTATAAGAGTGGCAAAAATATCTAATAACTTAGCTGCGCGTTCAGTTTTCAGAATATTGGTAAGAACATTTACTCTAATATGTCCATCAGTACGCAAGGTATAGGCACTAGAAAGAAACCATGATACTGCTAATAAATAAGAACTTACTTCTAATACGAATAAAAAACCATAATTAAAAAATCTTCTTGCTATTATTTCTGCTAAAATAAATACCGTGATAATGACAATACATATGCTACTTAAACCATTCAATTTAAAAGTTATGTTATCAAGAATTCTGGATAAAGCAATAATTTTTTCTTTCACCTGTAAACCTACCTTCCAGGCAGGTTGATAATTAAAATAAATATTCTTTAATTTATTTACCAACCTGCCCATTTTTTAATTCAAACAGCTATTAATTTTTAAATGTATAAATTAAGTAAAGAAAAACATTAATAACCCATTACTTTTAAATAATCATCAATTACTTCTCTGGATTCTGGTACTTCAGCCATATGTTTTTCCCAGATACTTCTGGAAATTTCTCTAAATTTATTTACTAACTCTGGATTGGGATCATATACTTCGATTCCATTCTCAATTAGAGTTTTTTCTGCCTTCCAGGTATCTTCAAGGGCAATTACAGTAAATTTTGGTTCAAGTTCGCGGGCTGTTGTTTCAATAATCTTTCGTAATTCTGGAGTTAGCCTATTCCAGGCATCTAAATTAACATTGACCATATCCTCTGAGCTATGCCAGTTCCATCTGCTGGCATATCCTAAAAATTCCCAGAATTTACCATCTACACCAGAAGAACTTGAAGTTGCCACTCCATCAATAACACCAGTGGCCAGGCTAGTTACTACCTCACCCCAAGGCATCTGGATAGGAGTTGCGCCCAGTAGAGTAAACAAATCTGAGTCCTCTTTGCTTACCACCCTAATTTTTAAGCCTTTTAAGTCTTCCAAGGTATCAATTCTCTTTTTAGAGTATACATTTCTGCTTGGCCATGGAACCTGGTATAACATTTTTTGATTATGTTTTTCCAATATTCTATCTTCAACTGGTCTGGTAAAGAATTGTAACATTCTCAATTCCACTACTCCAGGTGCTAGGAAAGGCAGAGAAGTAATTCCAAAGAATTTTTCCTCTCCAGTTTGAGCATTCTTTAATATATCCCCTATGGGAACTAAACCATCACGAACAACGGACAGCATTTCTGCTCCTGTATAACCAAGAGCACCACCATAATGAATATTTATTTTTACCTGTCCATTGGTCCTCTCATAAACCTCGTCAGCAAAAATCTTTAAACAAACACCATGATAGTTAGTAGGAGCCCAGGCAGATGGTAGGTCCCATTCATGTACTTTCTGTGCATTCACTGCTAGTGAAAATAAAATCACTATTAAGATAGTTATTAATATTAGTGGTAAATTTAAAAATTTTTTCATTTTCTCTTTTCTCCTTTTTAATTTTTGTTGTTTTTAATATTCAAATTTATCATTTATGTTTATCTTTTTCCCATCACCTCCCATCTTTTTCGCTACTAATTTATAATTTTAAGGAATATTCAAAGACAATTTAATTCAAAGAAATTGAAATAAATTTATATGCCTATTATTTCTCCCTCTTTAATAAGGATTTGTTCATCAACTAGAACAGTAGGCTTTGTTATTACCACATCAGTATGCATCGACGAATCAATTAATCCGCCTATGGTATGATTATCACCCAGACCAAAATGTACAGTTCCATAAACACCCTCATCTTCCAACATACTGCCACATATTCTACATTTGGGATTAAGCCCAACCCCAAACTCTCCTATGTTAAATACTGTATCATCATTAGCCATATCCAGAATTTTTTTAAATAAGATTGCATCTTTTAAACCTTCAATATTCTTTAGCATTCCCCTGGATACATAAGCAATCACATCCTCTTTCAGCGGACCTAAACCTGGTAAAACAATACTTCCATCGATAACAATTATTCCTTCTGCTGTTCCTTCTATAGGTGCAATGCATACTTCAATATCGGGAGGAGAATTAACCATTCCAGGTTGATCCGAAATACCAGACTCAATAATTGCTTTTCTACCGTTAATGGAAAAAATAATATTGGTTCCTTTATTAGTCGTTACCTGAACTATATTACCCTTTGACAATACTTCACCAACTTTATTAGCTTTTTCCCTTTGTCTGTGGAAATCGACAAATAGTCCCCCCTCACACAACATCTTTTTAGAATATTCAGGAAGATTAACCCATCTAACACCCTTTTTACAAGCTTCAATTCTGGCATTAGTATGAAATAAGGAAAAGGAGGTCACAGCAAAAACAACATCTGCGTACATTAAGGTAGCAGCATAGGGTTTGGGTGGTTCTTCACCATGGTGCTTTCTAGATACCATACTAATTAGAATAGGCTCAATTCTCCGAGATAAACATGCTTCAAACATTATATTTGCAATTTCTAGTTTTTCTTGGTCAGTGGCAATAACCACTCTTTCTCCATATTTTACTGCTCCACATATATCAATTAAAATCCCAGCTCCGATCATTTCCTTTGAGTAATTCATATTTACACTCTCTTAAATTTGCCATTACATATTTTTTAAAAGATAAGAATACATTTCTGGTCTTCTATCTCTGAAAACAGGTTGTTGAAGTCGTTCTTCTAATAATATTTCCTCTTTCAAAGTAGCCGTAATTATGGCTTCTTCTTCTCCAGCTTTAGCCAAAAAATTTCCTACTGGATCAGAAATTACACTATGACCAAAAAAGTCAATATTCCCATCAACACCGACCCGATTTACTGATACCACAAACATTCTATTTTCAGCAGCTCTTGTTGCAGTAATATGTTCCAGTAATTCCGGTGGATTTGAAAAAGAAGGCATATTCCATATCATACAAAGTATTTCAGCCCCCTTCAAAGCCAATGTTCGAGTATATTCAGGAAATTGTCCATCATAACATATAGAAATACCTATGTTACCTATTTCAGTTTTAAAAACTTCACAGTTAGTTCCTGATATAAAATAGTGCTTTTCCTCTCCAGGTATATGCATCTTATGTTGTATACCCACTATTTCTCCTTTTGGATCTATCAATACGGCTGCATTATATAATGTTCCTGGAATTTCTGGGTGAAGTTGAACCATTCCTATTATCACGTATACACTATATTTTTTTGCCACTTTTCCAACTTCTTCTGTAAATCTTCCCGGTATTGTATCTGCCATTTTCGTAAACTTTCTCCCGAATACCTTATCTCTCTCTTTAATATATCCACAATTAGATAGCTCCGGAAAAACAATTAAATCAGAATTGTGCTCTTGTCTTATATTGCCAATAGAATTTTTTATAAAATTTAAATTTTCTTCTACATTTAGCCATTTCGTTGACATTTGTACTCCTGAGACAATGACTTGTTCTTTCATTAAAAGATCCTCCATTATAATTTTATTTACTAATTATCATAATTGTAACTTTTAATAATTTTCTTCCCTATTATGTTATCTATCTTTCCTTAAAACCTTACCTGCCAATACTCCAGTATGTTCACCTTGTTCAATGGTAATAACACCATTGGTGATAACATAGTCTACTCCTGAAGGATATTGATGGGGATCGGTAAAAGTAGAGTTATCAATTATTGTTTCGGGATTAAAAATAACAATATCTGCATATGCTCCTTCTTTGATAATACCTCGATCTTGAATTCCTAAATATCTGGCCGGTAAATAAGTCATTTTCCGTATTGCCTCTTTCCAGGTAAACAATCTTCTTTGTCTTACTAATCTCCCTAAAACTCTCGGAAAGGTACCATAACTTCTGGGATGAGGAAATCCACTAGACAGTGGTCCTGTACTAGCCAGAGAATAGCCGTCAGAACCAAACATGGTATTGGGATGTCCAATAACCATCAAAAAATACCGATCATCTATATCAATAAGGTCAGGTATTACTACCGGGACATCCCCTTGTTCGTCAATTAATAAATCAAAGATAAAATCAAGAATGTCTTGACCCCCGGGATTAACTTCTGCAATAGATTTTCCCACAAAATCTCGATTCTTCTCTGAATTAATGTTACAAATCTGAATTTTATCCCAACAAGTCTTCCAACCCAACTCTCGCGCATAACTTTGATATCCAGGTAAAAGCTCTGGTTCAACCATTTGCCATTTAATTTTCTTTCTTAATTGATGGTCTTTTAATCTAGAAATTAATTTCTCTGGACCCCCCTCGTGAACCCAGATGGGAAGAAACATGGCTAAACCACCTTGTCCTGCTAAATAAGGATACATATCCATGGTAATATTCATTCCATTGTCTATTTCTTCATCAATCATAGCTAAGGTGAATTCTACCTTTGCTGCATTTGCATCTCCCATACCTTTATGATGAAGAATATGCAATGGAACCTCTGATCGTTTTGCTGTTTCTATTGCCTCGATAACTGCACTTAATAAACGATCCCCCTGTCCACGTATATGAGTATGGTAAACACCGTTATTTTGGTGAACAATCTTGCATAATTCCACTATTTCCTCAGGTTTTGAACTAGAACCGGGAGGCATATTTAAACCAGTACTAAAACCCCAGGCTCCGGCATCAAAAGCTTCTTGTAATAACTCTTTCATCATATCAAGCTGTTGTGCAGAGGGAGAATTAATATCATATCCCATCACTGCACCTCTAATATTATTATGACCTACTAAGGGAATAACATTCACACTGCTACCATTTTGTTCTAGTACCTTTAAATATTCTGCCATGCTAATCCAATTAGGTTTTACACAATCTGATATAATTGATTTCGTTGGTACATACTTGCCACCTAAAGGTGCGGCTGATAGACCACAATTCCCAATAACCTCTGTGGTTACTCCTTGTCTTATTTTACTTTCCGCTTTAGGATTGGCTAGCAAATAAGTATCAGAGTGGGTATGTATATCAATAAATCCGGGAGACACAACTAAATTATTTGCATTTATAACTCTATCCCCTTCATGTGAATCAATACTACCAATCTTAATAATTTTTTCTCCCTTAATTCCTACATCTACTTTATGCCAGGGTTTATATAGAGCTGAATTATCCTCTAAATCAATTACATTACCATCTTTTATAACCAGGTCATACTTCATCTGATTTCTCCTCTAAAAATTCTGATTTATTTTATTAATTATATTATTTATTTAAACCCTTATTGCTTAATTTAATCTAAAAAATGAACTAAATTGTTCCATTTTTTCCCATTGCCTTGGTTTATAATCTTGTACTCTCCTTTTGCTTCAATAACTTCGCCATACAATGCAAAGTTTTCCTTCGTTAATTTCTCTGGCCAAATAGTAATATATTCTTCCATAGCTCTTCCCTCTCACTCAATAACTTGAAATTTTAAGTCTCCATTCACCCATACTGCATAAATTCCTTCAGGATAGATTTTGGGTTCAAGATAAGTATTTTTATCCAAAATTTTTTCTGGATCAAATAGCACCAAGTCTGCACTCATCCCTTCTCGAATAATACCTCTATCCCAAAGGCGCAATCTTCTTGCTGGTTCCAAAGTCATCTTTCTAATGGCCTCTTCTAAAGTCATAACCTTAAGCTCTCTAACATATTTTGCTAATACCCTGGGAAATGAACCATAGGTTCGAGGATGTGGATGATTTCCTATAATACCATCTGTACATATTGTCTGTAATGGACTTTTCATAATAAATGAGACATCATCAAGGCTAATTGCAAAATATATTGCTAGAACTGAAGGACCCTCATTCTTTAATAATTCTAAAGCTGTTTCACCAGGAGATAACCCTAATTTCTCTGAAATAACCTTTAAATCTTTGCCAGACATCCAAAAATTTTTCTCTGTTTTTACCGTAGCAATTAATATCTTCTCTGGACCTCCTCTAGCCTCAATATTTTTATTAACTTCGTTTAATATCCGGGAATAAATTTCTTTCTCTCTGAGGCGTTTTTGAAAGGCTTCTTCACCACCCTCATATGCCCATATTGGCACAATTACTTTTAATCCAGTACTAGCTGCTTCATAAGGGTATTGACAAAAGTTAATCTCCATACCTTTCCTAAATAATTCCTCTATCTGTTCTAATGCCTTCTTTGCTTTACCCCAATTTTTAGGTCCCAAAGCTTTTAAATGAGAAATATGCATTCTAACTTTGCTTTCTTGCGCCACTTTAATCATCTCATCTAAAGATTCAAGTATTTTATCCTGTTCATTCCTCATATGAACCATCACAATACCATCATATTCAGCAACTATTTTACAAATTTCAATAAGCTCTTCAGTATCAGCATAACTACCAGGAGGATATATTAATCCTAATGAAAGTCCTTTTGCACCTTCATTAAGGCTATTTCTAACAATTTCTTTCATCCTAGTTAACTCATCAATTGAAGGCTGGCGATTTTCATTTCCCATAACACACATCCGAACTGTGCCATGGCCAATTAAGCTTTCTATCTTCACTGGAGGATTAGCCCTTTTTATCTCTTTTAAATAATCGCCAAAACTTCTCCACCAATAAGGTTTATCAAGAACTCCAGCAAGAGGAGCCATATTACTCATTAATTCATCTAAAATTTCATCTGTTACCGGTGCAACAGAAGAACCATCCTGCCCAACTATTTCCGTAGTAATTCCTTGTCTTACGACATGCTCCATCTTGTTATCTGTCAAAGCAATTAAATCAGAGTGACTATGAACATTAATGAAACCAGGAGATAGAGCCATTTCTTTACCATTAATATCAAAGTCTGATTTTATTGTAATACCTCTTTTTATTTCTTTAATCTTTTCATCTTCAATGTAGACATCTGATAAAAAAGGTCTGGTACCAGTACCATCATAAATCCATACATTCTTAATTAAATAACTCGTCATGGTAATTGCCTTTCGAATATGAATCGTTTTAATTTTTATTAAATTAATTTACCTAATCAATAATAAATAAAATAAGAAAATAAATTATTCTACATATATGGCCAAATCAGGACAACTAATCTCACAAAGTTTGCACTTAATACATCGATCCTGGTGGGTAACTCTAGGAATTACAAAGCCCTTGTCATTTACCTCTTCTCCTGCCTCAAATACCTCCTTAGGACAATAGTAGATACATAATTGACAACCTTTGCATATCTTTCCATCAACATATACCGACATGTTCTTCACCCTCAATCTGTTTTATTAAGCGGACAATATCTAAGGAATCCTCAGCCACATAGGCTCCCGCCTCTTTTAATGCTTCTATCTTGGACTCTACTGTACCTAAATTTCCTTCAATAATAGCTCCGGCATGTCCCAAGGACTTACCCTTTGGTGCCGATTTACCTACAATAAGAGCTATTACTGGTTTTTTGATATGTTCTTTAATTATTTTTGCTGCTTCCTCTTCCATTGTTCCGCCTATCTCGCCTAACAGAACTATGATTTTAGTTTCATTATCAGCTTCAAACATGGGCAATAGATCATTCTGTTTTAGTCCCCAAATAGGACCTCCTCCGATAGCTACTACTGTCGATTGTCCTATTCCCTTTTCTGACAACGTTTTGCCAATTTCATAAGAAAGCGCGCCACTTTTTGAAATAATACCAATATGGCCTGGTAAATACATTCTAGGAGGATGTGCTCCAATTTTACATTTACCAGGAGCAATGATTCCAGCTGAACCAGGGCCCAAGATTTTGGTACCTTTTAAATTGGCATATTGCAATACGTCTATAACATCATGATCGGGTATTCCTTCTGCAGTAATAATTAGAAATTTGATATTATTCTCAATAATTTCTAAACAGGAATCTCGAGAAAAACGAGGAGGCACAAAACTTATTGCTACATCAATTTGATGATCTTCCATTGCTTCACTTACCAAATCATAAACTGGTACTCCTTCTACAAAACTACCTCCTTTGCCAGGTGTGACTCCTGCTACAATATTGGTACCATATTCTTTCATTATACTTGTTTGCAAGCTACCAGATTTACCAGTTATCCCTAATACCAGAACCTTTGTCTTCTCATCAATTAAAATTGACATTTATCTCTCCCTTGCTTTCTGGACTACTTTTTGAACCACTTCATGTAAATCATCATAAATAGGTATTTTTGCCTCATGCATTATTTTTTTCCCTTCATCCTCTTTCGTCCCACACATACGAATGAAAAGTGGTATCTGATTATTGGATTGGGTACAAAACTTAACTATTCCTTCTGCCATTTCATCCATTCTATTAAAACCTCCAATTAAGACCACTAAAACACACTTTACGTTTTGGTCCTGATGGACCTTCTTTAAGGCATTAAAGACCACTTCAGGATTAGTTATACCCCCCAATTCACAAAAATTAGCTACTTTACCGCCATACTTTGCTAACAAGTCCAAAGTTAACAATCCCGTCCCTGCCCCGTCTGAAACTACTCCAATATCTCCATGTAAGGTAACATAAGTAATGGTATCTTCTTCACTTTTCACTGACAAAGTATCATTAGTAATTGATTTTATTTCTTCTTTTAGTTTGCGAAACAATTCCTGATGTCGAAAAGAAGCCTGATCATCCAATTCAATCTTAGCATCTATAGCTATTAATCCTTGGGGAGTAACGGCTAAAGGATTAATTTCTACTAAAGATGCATCATACTCTCTGAAAATACGATACATGGAGAGTATAATTTTTCTAAATTCAATAAAGTCGGTAATATTGAGTTTCTTAGCAAGTCCTCTAATTTGAAAATCCAAAATTCCTAATAAAAAATTAAATTCAGTAAAAGAAATCTGTTCTTTGGTTTCTTGTGCTGTCTTTTCAATATCAATACCACCACTTGCCCCAGCAATTAAAACAGGAGTGGACTTACTTCTATTAAAAGTCATAGAAAGATAAAGTTCTTTTAAAATTTCTGCTTTATCTTCCAGTAAAATTACTTTTATCTTTTCATTCTTTATTTTAGTAGAAAATAACTCATTAATAATTTGGGGTAAGTCTTCGCTACCATCCCAGATCTTAATACCACCAGCCTTACCTCGTCCTCCAGATAGGATCTGAGCTTTTAATACTAAAGGTGGAGAAAAATTAAGTACACTATCACCTGGATAAATAAGTTTTCCAGACTGAATGGGAATCCCATATTCTTTAAATATCCTCTTGCCTTGGAATTCAAATAGCCTCATCTATTCCCTCCAAATCGGTTTTAAATCTCTAGCAATACTTAAACCGACGTTAAAAGCCTTGAGGTTGATATCTAAAAATTTCGTTTTTACTGTCTCTTTAATAACGCTCTTTAAATCTTCTTCACTAACTAAGTTTAGTAGAGGTTGTAGAAAACCTAATATAACCATATTAGCAGCAATACGATTACCAATTTGAATGGCAGTTTCTGTGGCTGGAACCTGATAAACATTGAAATTATTAGCTGGTATTTTAGTCACCAATTTTGGATCAACAATCAACGTACCTTTAGGCTTTAAATTAACAATATATCTATCGAGGGCGCTTTGAAACAAAGAAACCAATATATCATTATACTGAGTAGAGGGGGAGTAAATAGGTTGTTCAGAAATAACCAATTCCGCTTGACACTGTCCTCCTCTGGCTTCAGAACCATAGGACTGTGTTTGTACTGCATAAAGACCCCTCTTAGTAACGGCAGCTGTCCCTAAGATAACAGAAATTAAGATGATACCCTGACCTCCAAAGCCACTTATTCTAATACTCAATGAATTCAATTTTTCTCCTCCTCATATATTGTAGTACCCTGGAATACAGGTTTTTGAATATTAATATACTCACCTAAAATAAATTTTTCCTGTAATTCATTCTCATTTTTTCCCCTGGCCTCAGACTTCAATATTGAATGTTCACTAATCCATTGTAAAACCCGCTCGGGATCGCCTGTTTGTAAGGCATATCGGCCAAAATTGGTGGGACATTGTGATAAAATTTCCACCAATGAAAAGCCTTGGTGTTGAAGTGCTTTTTTCATAGCTTTGATGGTCTGCATAGGTTTTACTGTACTCCAGCGACTGACATAAGTTGCACCAGCACATTGTGCAAGATTACATATATCAAAAGGATTTTCTTTACTCCCATAAGGAGTAGTCATAGTAATAGAATTAAAGAGGGTAGTTGGAGCAACCTGGCCGCCAGTCATTGCAAAATTGAAATTATTAACCATAAAAACTGTTACATCTAAATTTCTTCGAGCGGCATGCAAAAAATGATTGCCACCTATAGATAATAAATCTCCATCACCAGCAAAGATTACCACCTTTAAATCAGGACGGTATAATTTTATACCCGTTGCCCAGGCCAGGGTTCGGCCATGAACACCATGTAAGGAATCAGTATTTAGATAAACGGGAATTCTAGCAGTACAACCAACGCCACCAATAGTAATAATTTCATCAATGTTCATTTTTAAATCATCAATAGCGTTCAAAAAGTAATTCAGTATTTGTCCACAACCGCAACCAGGGCAGAAAAAATGAGGTAGTTTTCCATATCGAATATATTTTCTGAGAGGATTTATTTTATGGGACATGTCTTCCCTCCCGTAATAGCGTTAAAGATTTCTTCCTTGGTATGAACAATTCCTCGATTTTTAGTAATAGCTTCTACCGAACAATATGGGGCACATAGACGCTCAATTTCTCTAACATATTTGCCAATATTCATTTCTACTACATAAATTTTTTCTACATTTTGGGCAATCTCTTTTATCGTTTCTTCTGCTACCGGCCAGACAGTTATTAATTTTAGTAATCCAATCTTTAACCCTCTTTCTCGAGCCATTTCAAGGGCATCCAGAGCTGGTCTAACCTCACTCCCATAAGCAATAATTACCTGCTCAGCATCATCAAGAGAATAAGACTTCGTTTTACAAATTTCTTTTCTGTTTTCTCTTATCTTACCAACAATCCTCTGATATAATCTATCGTATCCTTCAGCATCCCAGTCTATTGCCCCATCTTCCCCATGATAATTAATAGTATACAAGGTATGATAACCTTTTCCCATGGGTGCCATTTCTGGTGGAGAATTGAGGGGCGCTCTAAAAGGTAGATATTGGCTTGGAGATAAGTTGGTATATTTTCTATTGACAATTTCAATATCTTCTTTAGGGGGAATTTGTACTCTTTCTCTCATTAAAGCAATTGTTGTTTCTGACATAATGATTACTGGATTCCTGTATTTTTCAGCTAGATTAAACCCTAAAATAGTATAGTCAAATAATTCCTGAGCCGAAGAAGGTGCTAGGACGATAATCTCGTAATCACCTGCGGCTCCCCAACGCATTTGCATTACATCTGCTTGTGTGGCAAAGTTCTCGCCCCTACATCTTTGCACATCTACAATAACACAAGGTGCTTCAGTAGCACAGGCATATTCAATACCTTCTTGCATATAATCAAATCCAGCACTGGCAGTAGCAGTCATGGCTTTGGCACCAGCAAGTGAAGCACTAACCACCGAATAGATAGAAAACAATTCATCTTCACCCTGTACGAAAACTCCTCCTACTTCAGGTAACCTACGAGACATCAATTCTGAAATTTCGTTGGCAGGAGTAATAGGATAACCAGCAAAGTAGTTACAACCCGCAGCCAATGCTCCCTCCACTACTGCATAATTACCCAACATAAAATGCACTCCAGTCTTAACTCTTTTTTCATTCTGTGATAGATTATTAAGCATTTTTCATGTTTTCTCCTCAAAATATATTATTAATTAATAAACCTTATGGTAATCGAAAAAATGGGTTATAGATAGTCTTCCCTATTTTTATTTCTTGTTTCATCTTCTTCTAAGCTCTTTAAAATACTATTGATATGTTTACGCATTTCTCGGTTGGCTTTAATGGGATTTTTTTCTTTTACTGCCAGAGCAATGCTTTTATGTTCTGCCAAAGACTTAGACATACGATAAGCAAGCTTTAAGGTGCGGAGTCTAAATTTTTGAGCTTGAGAAATAAGATGATTATATATATCTTTGAGCTTCTGATTACCAGCAATATTTAATAAAAAATCATGAAATTTAATATCTAAATCATTATAAACCAGCCTATCATCTTCTTTAACTGATATTTCCATGTCATAAATAATTTTCATCATGGTGCTGATCTCATCTTCATTAATTTTTGCAGCAGCAAGCTCAGCAATCAAACCATCTAACACTGATCTTATCTGTAATATTTCCTGAAAATCATCAATGCTAATCTCATTAATAATTATTCCTTTATTGGGAATTAACTTTACCAACCCTTCACTAGCTAGAAAATTGATTGCTTCTCTAATCGGAGTTTTACTTATCCCCATATTTTCCGCTATCTCTTGTAAGGTTAATCTGGCGTTGGATTCGATATCACCTCTTATAATGGCATCTTTTAAAATACGGTAGGCTTTTTGGCTTAACAACTCGTAATTTTGAACTTTTAAGGACTCATTTATCATATTAATCCTCTTTTTTTGTCTTATTAAAAAATAAAAGATATTTTACTAAATATATTAGATAAAATATATCGTATACAATTTATCAATTTTATTATATAATATAGTTACATTACTAACAAGTGATTTTTTGGAAAATATCTAAATTTTTTATCATTTTTAATCCATAGGAGATAACTATGAAAGAGGCAAAAAATGAAAAAATTATTGGCATTCTAGGTGGAATGGGACCTGAGGCAACTATAGACTTATTTCAGAAGATTGTTAAATTAACTCCTGCTCAGCAAGATCAAGAGCATCTTAGAATTATTATCGATAATAACCCGAAAATACCTGATCGCACTAAAGCAATCCTCCATGGTGGGGAAAATCCTTTGCCGGAATTGATTAAAACGGCTCAAAATCTGGAAAGAGCAGGAGCTGATTTTATAATTATGCCCTGTAACACAGCTCATTATTATTACCATGAAATTCAAAAAAAGGTTAATATTCCAATAATGAATATGATTCAAGAAACAGCATCATATATTCATCATGCTCTTCCTTCTCTTAACAAGATCAGCCTATTTGCTACCAGGGGAACCTATCAAGCAGGACTCTATCAGTCTTATCTTAAGAATTTTGCTATTGAAACTTTGCTTCCCCCAGAAGAAGAGCAGCAGCAATTGATGGAAATTATTTATGGTGTGAAGGCTGGAAAAGATTTTAATTTTTTAAAAAAACAGATTACGGCAATTGCCCAATCACAAATAAAAAAAGGTGCCCAAGCTATCATTGCTGGATGTACAGAAATACCCTTAATATTAAAAGATGGTGATATAGAAATCCCGATTATGGATCCTACTTTAATCCTGGCCCAAAAGGCCATCGAAAAAGCTACTAGTTATTAATAAATATTCCAAATTAACTTATTTATTATCATCATATACTATTTAAATTATGAGTAAATGATATTTGGTACAATATTAATAACTTTTAAAAATTGAGATAATATTAAAATGGCTAATTTCCTAAATAATTTAATTGGCTAATTATATAATTTAGTGATTCTTTTAAAATTTGATCAATTTCATTCAATTTTTTATATTTACCATTTATTTCTACCTGTTTCCATTCATGCATTTTTATACAAAAAGGTAATTCTATAGTCATAGAAATAGGTTCTTTTATTTTACGCATAATGGTTAATACTTTTTTGTAATTTATAGCACCTGAACCAACAGTGGTTATTTTCCACCAATCTCCATCCTTAATAACCTCTTTTATATGAATATGGCCTATCTTTGGCAAGATCTTCTCAAATTCAATTGCTGGATCTATACTTCCTCCAGAAGCAACCAGAACATTACCAAAATCATATGTTAATATTAAATATGGTGAGGAAAAATATTCAATGATTTTCAAAGCATCTTGGCCATTTTTAATAATATCATTACTAGTTTCCAAGCCAATTTTTATCTTGATCTTTTCTGCATATTCCAATAACTTCTCAATATTTCTATACAATTGGGCTTTTAGTCTGGGTGGTCCGGCTTTAGTATTAATAATGGATGCACCAATATATTTTGCAAAATCCATTCTTGGTCTAAATTTTGTAGTTGCATTCGAGTCACTTAGAAAAATATGCCCAGAAAATGCAGTTGTTTTTAAACCTA
>CAZGKY010000007.1:30050-33042 GCA_964525625.1 uncultured Atribacterota bacterium
CGCTATTGGATACATGCTCAATTTGACCAGAAATTGCGGCAATTTCTACTTGTTTTATACCAATAAAAGCTATATGCTCTAACGCTATTAATAAAGGATAACCTGCATAGCTGGAAGTACTCATAGCAATGATTTCTGAATAATCTACCATTATGTCCACCTACTTAATCTTTTTTCCCAGTTGTTGAACCATCATAGCTGCCTCTTTGCAACGATCATAATTTTCCTTAGCAGTATAAGCAGGAATAAAAATAGTAGCTAGTTTTATTTCTTCATAACTATTATTAATAATCTGATGTTTTTCTCCAGCAGGCATCCACATTGCCATATCTTCTTTAATAGGTATTTTATTGCCATCATTATCTATACAAATCCCTTCACCTTTAACAATATAGATCAACTCCGGGCGATCATGATCATGGTAATCAGTTCTTCCCTGCGGAGGCAAAATTGCATGACTGAAAGTTAATTCTCCTACCCCTTCTTTATCTGGAGCAAATAATACCTTAATTTTTCTTTGATATGGTTTAGGTATTTCCACTCCTTCTTCTTCCCAAGGTTTTACTAATTTCATTGATTTCTCCTTCCTAAATTATTAATTATCTTTTTCTTATTCTTTGGTTCATTTAATAGGCTATAACAATTCATTAAAAATTGAATAATTACATAAAAAACCATTAATGCTCCAGAAACAATTAACGCTCCATACCATAACCTCTGAGGAAGTTGTAGCATAGGGCTTGTTCTTGTAGCGGATTTTTGGTATAAAATACAATTAGAATTCATCATTACAAATAAAAAAATTAATACTAATATATTTATAAAAATATTATATATTTGCTTTAATTTATAATTATTTTCTAAAAAAGTATTTAAAAGTTCAACCTTAATATTATCATCATTCCTCACTAACAGTGCTGTACCAATAAAGAGCATCCATACATAAGTGAGGATAATAATTTCATCAGGTGGAGCTAAGTATTGTAACCTAAAATAACGCGAAATTATTTGACAAGCTATTAAAAATAACAAAATTACTAAAGCAACGGATACAAATATCTCTAATGAATGATATAAATTTTTTTCTAATTTTTTAAAAAATCGATAAAATACGTTTACTATCATTTATTTGGTTTAACCCATTAATATATTTGGTAAAAATAGAGTAATCGCTGGGAAAAAAGTAATAATAAGTAAAACAATTAATAAAGCAAACAAATAAGGTTTCAACTCTGGAATAATATGATGTAATGGTGTTTTAGAAATTCCAGAAACGCTATATAATAAAATTCCTACAGGTGGAGTAATTTGACCTATCATTAGATTTAGAGTCATCATTACTCCAAAGTGAGTTGGATCCATTCCAATATTTCTAACAACTGGTAATAATATCGGTACAGTAAGCAACATAATACTAATTGTTTCCATAAAACATCCTAATAAAAGTAATAATAAATTAACAATTAATAATACTAAAAATGGATGCGATGAAATGTTTCCAAATAAAGCAACTACTTTTTGGGGGACATGTAGCAAAGTAAGTGCATAGGCATAGCTTGCTGCTACTCCAATAATAAATAAAACCCTTATGGAATGTCTAGTTGTTTCTATAAGAATAGAAGGAAGCTGAGAAATTTTTAAATCCTTAAAAATTATTGTTCCCACTATAAAAGCATAAATACTGGCAACTACTGCTGCTTCAGTGGGGGTAAATATACCTCCAATGATTCCACCCAAAATAATGATTATACTCCCTCCAGCTAGTAATGCGCTAATACAACTATTTATTATCTCTCTCAAACTTAACTTTTCATTAATCAATGGATAATTTCTTTTTTTTGCCACAAAATATACAGCAACCATTAAACCAAGTCCCATCAGCATTCCTGGAATAATTCCTCCTAAAAAAAGACGACCAACTGATACACCTGCAATTCCTCCATAAATAACAAAAGGAATACTTGGAGGAATAATTGGACCTATAGTAGCAGATGCTGCAGTAATAGCAGCACTAAATTTTTTATCATATCCTGCTGAAACCATAGTCTCAATTTCCACAATACCAAGTCCACTTGCATCAGCAACTGATGAACCAGACATACCAGAAAAAACTATACTTGCTAGTATATTTACATGGCCAAGTCCACCAGAGATTCTCCCAACTATTAATTGAGCAAATTTCATTATTCTTTGGGACATGCCTCCTTGATTCATTAATAATCCAGCAAGAATATAAAAAGGAATTGCAAATAATACAAAAGAGGTTGCCCCTGAATAGATTCTCTGAGAGATAATTGTTGTTACATTCCAGGTGCCTTTCAAGTATATTGCCAATAAGGTTGATAAACCCATACTGAATGCAATAGGCACTCCAAGCAATATTAGAATAATTAATACACTAAAAACTATGAAAACGTCCGTACAATCACGCCTTTCGCTGATTTTTAGGAGAGAGGCATATTGGCAGACCTCTCTCCTAAGCCTTCGATTTTCTACTGGGCTTCATGAACAAATTGAATAAACTGATTGGTAAACTCTTCTCCAGCAAATTCTGCAATTGTTTTAACGGCAGGACCCATTTTTTCAGCAAATGACTCTAATTTAGGATAAGTAACAATCATGCCTTCTTTTTCTAATTCCATAATTAATTTTTCATCAGCTTCATTACTTATTTGTCTGACATAAATACCAGCTACATATGCTGACTCTTTTAAAACACGTTGAATATCCTCTGATAGAGTATCCCATACCATCTTACTTACCATTAACATCTGGGTATTATATACATGATTAGTAATTGCTAGAAATTTTTGAACTTCATAAAATTTATTATGATAAATTGTATTTAAAGGATTACACTGACCATCAACAACGCCTTGGGCTAAGGCTAAATATAACTCCGGAAAAGCAACGATATTTGTACTTGCTCCTAATGCCTTATACATTTCTTGTAATTGAATTTCATTTGGTACTCTCATTTTGAGTCCCTTTA
>CAZGKY010000008.1:0-32577 GCA_964525625.1 uncultured Atribacterota bacterium
AATAATTTCCATTGATAATCCCTTCAATTAAGAAAAAATTAGATAATAATAATTATATAATATTATTATCCAGTCTTTGATATCTTGGATAATATTTTTGATAACAAATCTTTTTTGCCCAAAGAATAAAAAATATGAAAATTTAATAAATTACCATTAAAATTTAATTTATCATTATATTATTTCTTTTTTCAAAATAATATCATATCATTGTTTTAATTTTATGCAATATATCCTGATATTCCTTTAATAATTCAGGTGTAACCTCTTTTTTGCTTTTTTCCTCATCTTGTATGGCACTTTTAATTCTCTCCAGTTCCAGCTGGAGTCGGTAAGTCTTAATAGCTTTAATTGATCGATCAATTGCATTTGAATCACAGGAAATAACATCTCTTAATATAATCTGGGATACCAGATTAATTATTTCCGGCTTCTCTATTTCGTCTAATACCTTTTGTAAAGTAACTTTCTCACCTTTATTAAATAAATTCATAATAGTGGAAAATATTTCCTGATGCTCAGGTACCGAAAAATCGGCTTCCTTTAACTCAGAAACTATCCTTTCCATATCTTCTCTCTGCTGTAATAATGAACCTATTAATATCTTTTCCGCGTTAATATGGGTAGATTCCACTGAGGTATTGCTTAAAATATTGGCCAATTGTCTATTACCCTTCTTGTACTGACTCAAATCCCTAAAAATACTCTCTTCACTTAGATTCAATTTTTCAGCAATCTTCTTTACCTCAATACGCAATTCAACATTACTGGTTATATCAATGAGGTCCGGGAATAGTTCCCTAATTATGGAAACCTTATTCTGGCTATGAGACAGATTATATTGTTGGAGTAAAACTTCTAACTTATAATCAATTAAAGGCAGGGCTTTTGCGATCAGATTAGCAAAAAAAGTACTTCCTTTTTTAGTAAGAACATCTGCTGGATCACTATTGGGTGGCGAAGAGACAATGCGTACCTTCATCCCTGCTTTTTTTATCATACTTAAACTCCTTAAGGTAGCACTTTTACCAGCAGTATCGGAATCAAAAGCTATTAGTATCTCATCAGTAAATCTTTTTAACAAATCAATTTGCTGCTCAGTCAAAGAGGTACCTAAGGAAGCAACTACATTTTCGAAGCCATTTTGATGCGCCATTAACAGATCAGTATAGCCTTCTACAATAATTACCTGATTTTTCTTTAGAATACTTCTTTTGGCCTGAAAGAGTCCATAAAGACTTCTAGACTTATTGTACACTAGGGTCTCGGGTGAATTTATATATTTAGGTAATTTCTCATCCAATACCCTGCCACCAAAAGCAATTATCTTACCCTGCAAATTAAAGATGGGAAAAATAATTCTGTCACGAAAATAATCTATTAACTTTTCACTACTACTACTCCTGCTAGCTAAACCAGCCTTAATTATATCAGAATGATTTATTTTTTTTGATAGCAAAAAATTAACCAAATTTTCCAATCCGGGCAAGGCATACCCAAGTTGAAACCTTTTAATTATTTCGGTATTAAATTTTCTTTTACTTAAGTAATTTAATGCCTTTTCCCCCTGTGGTAAGAAGAGATTTCTTTGATAATAATCAGCAGTAATGGAATTTAAACGAAAAATAAGATCCTTCTCCTTGATATCTGCAACAGTCTGCTGTTCATATATGGGCAATGATACCCCTGCCTTTTTAGCTAATAGCTGAACTGATTCTGGAAAATTTACTTTTTCCATCTTCATCAGGAAAGAAAAAATATTTCCTCCTTCTCCACAGCCAAAACAATGAAATATCTGTCTTTCCCTGTTGACTATAAAAGAAGGGGTTTTCTCCTGATGAAAAGGGCAAAGACCCTTAAAATTCTTACCACTTTTCTTTAAGGGAACATATTCAGAAATAAGAGTAACTATATCTATCCTGTTTCTGATTTCATCTAAAATTTCTTCAGAATATCTTGCCACTAAGTAAATTCTCCTTACTGAAAACTTTTACTTTTCTATTATTTAATTCTCCAAATAAATTAAATATCCTTCTTTATTATTTATTTTTTTTAAAAAAATTTCATATTAAAGGTGATAATTTCACTCAATAATATGAATATATTATATAAATATATTTATTTATCTATTTATTTTACTGGTGCTATTGCCATTACTGAACTTTCTGATATCAAACTTTATGCAAAACTAAAATAGACTTCCGGAAAGCCCCTGAGGTAATTTTTTCTTATTTACTTTACCGTACTTTCCACCACCACCAGGTAATAAAGATAATTCTCCATTTCTAGCTAATAAAATATCAGCTGCTATTTTAAAACCCACCACCTCACTTAATTCCTGTAGCGTAGCTTTATGAAGTATATTAATTTCAGTCTTGAAATTGCTAAATAACTTATCCTTAGTTTTTTTACCAATTCCAGGTATAAAATCAAGAGCAACCTGATGATAATAAGGTGGTCTATGGGATGGAGACTTGCTCTTTCTACCATTACTTATTTCTACAATTCTATCCAGCACCCCTTTTGTAATTTGCTTACTACCACATTGCTCACAAGAAACTACGGGAGGAGGACCACTGGCTGTAGTATTACATGTTAAACAAAATGTGCGATGATATTTTCCTAACTTTGGATCAAGGCCATAATTTGCTAATACCTTTCGTCCAGACTCTCTCCTGAAAGCCATCAGCAATTCATTAAAGCTCGGTTGTTCCATCTGGATAATATTATATTCACGACCTATTTTTGGTAAAGAATGAGCATCAGAATTAGTTAAGAAGGTATAAGAAGAAAGTTCTGTCAGATAATCAGCCAGAAAGGTATCTGCACTTAGGCCTAACTCAATAGCTGGTATCTCCTTTAAGGTGGACGATAAGAATATTTCATTTAAATGAGCAGCACAACTACCAAAAATACTCTTATGAGGGGTAAAAGCATGTGCTGGAATTAAGACACCCCCTAAATTGTTAATAATTTCAAATAATTCCTGAGCAGTTATGCCGCTATTCTGTGAACTTAAATTGGGATTGGTAATAATTTTACTTATTGTTTTACTGAATTCCCGGATATCAGCAAAAAAGGGGAAATAAGCAATATGGTGAGACAGACCTCCGTTTTTTTCCTTGCACTCTATCTCCGAACCCAAAATAACCGTTACTTCATTACGATAGCGCAAACCGCCATCTGGTAGTTCCCACATGGCACCTGACTGTATCAAGGTAGCAATATCTTCCATAACCCGAGGAGAAGCGCAATCAACAATTCCAACAATATCAATACCTTTTCTCATCTGACATTCTTTAGCGATATTGGCAAAGGTTAAATTCTGGGAAGCAGTAACTTTTACTGGCAAATTGCTTTCACTTCGTCCAATATGAACATGCAAATCTACAAAATAGGCATTTCTATTCTTACCTTTCATTTATACAACCACCAAAAAATCCCTACTAATGATTTGGCATCTCTAATCTTTTTCTGCTCAATTAATAATTTAACTTGCTCTTTATTTACTTCTATTAGCTCTATAAATTCATCCTGATCGGTATCACTTTTGGTTTTCATAAGATTTCGCGCATAATAAAGCGTTAATCTCTCACTACAAAAACCAGGAGCAGAGTAAAAATCAAAAACTTTTTGCCAATTACGGGCAATATAACCAGTTTCTTCTTCCAATTCCCTCTTAGCACAAGCAAGTAGTTTTTCTGAAGGTTCAACAGTGCCAGCTGGTAACTCTAATAAAAACTCTTCCACAGCCTTGCGAAATTGTTTAACCAGTATAATGTCCTGCTGTTCATTTTCAGCTAGAATAACTACTGCTCCGGGATGTTCAATAATTTCACGCCTGGCCATATTTCCATCAGGGAGAATAACTATATCCTTGCGTAATTTAATTATTCTCCCGCTATAAATATATTCAGAACGCATGGATTTCTCCGGTATTCTTTCCTCATTCATTTCCTACTTTACCTGTATTTATATTGTATTTATATAATGGAAATTTATTTTGATCATTCTCCTTTTTAACCTGTTACTATTTTTTCTCCTCTTTGTAAAGCCTCTTTGTTTAAGGCTATGATTTTATCAGACTTCTTCCCTAATGTTTTTTCTAAAGCCTGAAAAATTGTTTCCATCTTGATGCTTTTACTTTTGGCAATATAACTGCCCAGTGCGACCATATTGGCAACTCTTAAATTGCCTAATTCATTAGCAATATCATTAGCTGGAACCTGAACTACCTGCACATCATCTCTGTTCACAGTGCGATAAATGAGTGATTGATTGACAATTATTATACCATTTTTTTCTACCATTGGTTCAAATTTATCTAAAGAAGGTTGATTCATAGCAATTAAGGTCAGAGGATTGGGAACCACTGGAGAGGCAACCTCCTCAGTAGAAATAATTACAGTACAGTTTGCCGTACCTCCACGCATTTCCGGACCATAGGAAGGCATCCATGCCACATGTTTACCTTCTAACATACCAGCATAGGCTATTAGCCTTCCCATTAAAAGTATACCCTGACCACCAAATCCGGCAATAATTATCTCATCTAACATTTAACATCCCTCCTCCCAGGACTTAAACTCACCTAAGGGATAATACGGTATCATCTTCTTCTCTAACCATTCATTTGCCTCATGAGGACTTAACCCCCAGTTAGTAGGACAAGTTGAAAGTACTTCTATTAAAGAAAATCCTTTACCATCAAGTTGAAATTGAAAGGCCTTTTTTATAGCCTTTTTTGCTTTTACAATATAAGCAGGCCTGGTTAATGCTACTCGAGCTATATAAGCGGGACTATTTAAAGTAGAAAGTAATTCACAAATTCGGATAGGTTGACCCATGGTTTTCGAATCACGTCCATAAGGCGAAGTCTGGGTCATTTGTCCCTCTAAAGTTGTGGGAGCCATCTGCCCACCAGTCATACCATAAATGGCATTATTAACAAAGATTACTGTAATTTTTTCACCTCTATTTGCGGTATGTACAATTTCTGCTGTTCCAATTGATGCCAGGTCGCCATCACCTTGATAAGTAAAAACAATATTATCAGGCTTTACTCTTTTTATTCCGGTAGCCACAGCTGGGGCTCTCCCGTGAGCAGCAACAATCATATCACAATTAAAAAAAAGATAGGCAAAGACAGAACATCCCACTGGAGCTATACCGATAGTATCTTCGGTTATTTCCAAATCATCCATTGCCTCGGCAATTAATCTATGAACAATTCCATGATGGCAACCAGGACAATAGGTAAAAGGCGTCTCAGTTAAAGATTTTGGTTTGGTAAATACTTTTTTTAACAATGTTTCCACCCCCGTATTTTTCTTAATCCAGAAAATAATGATTACTTTTTTTAAGTAAATTTAATTTAACAATCTTTTTACATGCTCCCAAACTTCAACTGGTGAGATGACAACCCCTCCAGTACGGCCATAGAAGCTCACTCTGGTTTGGCCCTCCACGGCCAGTTTGACATCTTCTAGCATCTGTCCCAAACTCATTTCTACAACTAATATCTGCTCAACTTGCTTAGCAGCTTCCCGGATTACCTCATAGGGAAAAGGATAAAGAGTAATGGGACGAATCAATCCCATATTAATACCTTCTTTTTTGGCCTTTTGAATAGTTGTTTTTACTACTCGAGCCACTGTCCCATAAGCAATTATTACTATATCCGGATTATCCATATTTATAGCTTCATATTCTACCTCTTTTTTCATTTCCTGATATTTCTGCCCAATTTTATTAACCAATCTTTCCAGTTCATCAGGATCTAAATTGAAGGGCACTATCTTTCTGGGTTCCCTTCCCCGACAGGAACCAAGAACCCAATCTTCTTTAGAAGGAATGCTCTTCTTATCAAACTCTTTAAACTGCACTGGCTCCATCATCTGGCCTAATAGTCCATCTCCTAAAATCATGGCTGGATTACGGTATTTATCTGCCAAATGAAAGGCCTTAATTGTTAAATCAACTAATTCCTGTACTGAAGAAGGGGCCAGAACAATTAGATGATAATCTCCATGACCACCTCCTTTGGTAGCCTGGAAATAGTCCCCCTGTGCCGGTTGAATAGAACCTAATCCTGGTCCTCCTCTCATAATATTAACAATTACACAGGGAAGTTCGGCACACGCAAGATAAGAAATTCCTTCCTGTTTCAAGCTGATTCCTGGACCGGAAGAAGAAGTCATTACCCTACCACCAGCCGCCGATGCTCCATAAACCATATTGATGGCAGCTATCTCACTTTCAGCCTGAATAAAAGCTGCACCCTCCATCTTTAGTAAGCGTTTTGCCATATAAGCTGTAAGTTCACTCTGGGGCGTTATGGGGTAGCCAAAATAATAACGACATCCAGCATGAATGGCCGCCTCTCCTATGGCCTCATTTCCTTTCATTAATAATCTTTCCACCATTAATAATCCTCCTTAAACTTTTGATAAAACTAATTATTCCTATACTATTTGTAAACTTCTATAGCTACATCCGGACAAGTCATAGCGCAAAAAGCACATCCGGTACACTTTTCTGGATTTACCTGCTCAGCAGGATGATAACTCCTCTTATTGAAAGATTTTGACATTACCATTATCTTTTGTGGACAAACAAAAGTACATAATTCACACCCTTTGCATCTTTCTTGATCAATAATTACTCTGGCCATAGAAATTCCTCCTTAACACTATTTTATTTTTTCTATATTACATTATTTTGTTTTTCATCTTTTTCCTTAATCCCAGGGGAGAACCAGATAGCGCTGAATTATCAGGATCTTTTCTGTAAAATTGTTATGACCTATCCTCTGGTAAAGAGATTTTTCCATTACTAAATATGTTATGGGAATGTTCAGTTGATTAGATACCTCTTTCACTATATTATGTCCTTTTTTTATTAAATTAAGATTAGTTTGGTCTCCTAAATGGGGATTACTAATTAAACTATTAATTTTTAAACGAGAAAACAATTCAATATTCTCAAGCATGTTCTGAATCTGATTAATACTGTTAGTAAAAGGACGGAAGGGATTAATAACCATATGCATTTTATAATCGGTATCCCGGAGAACGGTATAAAAATTAGCTAATGATTTTGCACCAATCTCGTCTCCTCCGACATCAATAATCAATTTATATTTATCATTCTGAATAAATCCTTTTATTTCCGGAGAAATTAAGGGTAAATCGGATAAGGCAAATTTATCAGGAGGAGTAATAACCTTGATTCCACTTTCTTTTAATTTTTCCTTCATATCCCTGGTACGAAAATAAGGATTCACAATATCTAAATCAACAATGACCACCTTTTCATTATTCTGTAAAGCAGTATAAGATTGATTAATAGCTATTTCGGTTTTACCGCTACCAAAACTTCCGCTAAATATTATAATTCTTTCCTTCAATAAATCTTTTCCTCCTCTTCTCCTCTTAAAACCCGTAATACACCCTGACATAGTGAAAGCATTTCTTCCTCACCAGGATAAACCATTACTAGAGAAATAAAACTTACTCGATCCTTTATCATTTCCACTATGTAATTGGAATGAGCTATTCCTCCAGTTAATACAATGGCATCTACATTCCCTTTGAGAACCGTAGCTCCCTCGCCAATCTGTTTGGTAATCTGATAGGCCATAGCCTCTATAATAAGCTTAGCTCTCTTATCCCCTTTTTTAATCTTTTCAATTACCTGCGGTACATCATTAGTATTCAGGTAAGCTACTAAACCACCTTTCCCCTTTATCATAGCCCTAATTTCATCTTGAGTATATTTACCGGAAAAACACAATCTTACCAGATCTCCCACCGGTACTGTCCCGCTTCTTTCGGGAGAAAAAGGTCCTTCACCATCTAAGGCATTATTAACATCAATTACTCTTCCTTTCTGATGTATTCCTACTGAAATTCCACCACCCATATGTACTACTATAAGATTAACTGTCTGGTAATGTTTACCTAAATCCAGAGCTGCTTTGCGGGCTACTGCCTTCTGATTTAAAGCATGAAAGATACTCTTTCTAGGGAGCAAGGGCATACCGGAAATACGAGCAATTTCTTCCATTTCGTCAACTACTACCGGATCCACAATGTAGGCTGGAATAGAGGTACCTTTAGTAATTTGGTAAGCTAATAGGGCACCTAAATTAGCAGCATGTTCTCCAAATAAACCCTTACGCAGATGATTAAGCATTTTTTGATTAACTCGATAAGTACCACCAGCTAAAGGCCTTAATAAACCGCCTCTACCTACTACCGCATCTATGTCCCTAATATTAATTGCTTGCTTTTTTAAAAATTCACGAATGATCTTTTCTCTAAACTCATATTGCTCTATAATCCTGGAAAACTGGTGTAAAGAAACATTGGAATGAGCTATGTTCTCGGTAAACAGAACTTCCTCGTTCTTAAAAAGTGATAATTTTGTGGAAGTAGAACCAGGATTTATTACCAGTATATGATAAGATTTTGCCAAAAAAATCACCCCTAAATAGACATTTTTTTACCTATCTTGAGAAACACTCATTAAAATACCCAGCGCAATAGAACGTACTTTGGATATCGGGCTATCAGAACGCGAAACCAGAATAACCGGGGCAGTAGTTCCTAATAATACTCCAGCTGGTTCAGCTCCTGCTAAATAGACTAGTCCTTTGGCAAATATATTTCCTGCTTCAATTTCAGGCACTACTACAGCATCAACATCACCACTTACTGGAGATTTAATTCCTTTATGAAATGCCGCCTCTTTTGAAATAGCATTATCAAAAGCTAATGGTCCATCAACTATCCCGCCGGTAATCTGTCCTCTATCGGCCATCCTGGATAGACATGCAGCATCTATAGTGGCAGGCATATCAGGATTGACTAATTCCACCGCAGCTAATAGGGCTACTTTCGGTTGCTCAATTTCCAGACAATGACAAAAGTCAATAACATTTTGCACAATTTGTACTTTTTGTTCTAAATTGGGAGCAATATTCATAGCACCATCAGTAACGGTAAGTAGTTTTTGATATGTTTTTAATTTCAAAACATAAGCATGACTCAGTAATTTCTCTGTTCTTAAGCCAATTTCCTTATCCAGAACTGCTTTTAATAGGCGCGCAGTACCTAACATACCTTTCATTAATAACTCTGCTTTTCTGTCCCTGACCAACTTGACGGCAGTCCTGGCAGCCTCGTTTTTCTCTGGCTCATTAATAATTTCATAATTTTCTGGATCAATATTTAATCTCTGACAAATTGTAATTGTTTCTTCTTTATCACCAACTAAAATACCTTCAATTAATTTCATTTTCCGGGCTTGTTCCACAGCAGTCAACACATCTTCCGCCTGGGACACGGCTACAGAAATCCTCTTTGGACCAAAATGTACTGCTCTTGCTATAACTTCATCGAATGATTTTAACATTTTTCAGCCCCTCCTTTTTTAAAAATAACATTTAAAAAAAATAATAGCCTACTGACACAACTTCCTGCTTATCTTTCATACTTTGTAAACTTTAGCTTCTTCTTCGCCATTTAATACCCGAAGAGCTCCCATAGCCAGGGCTTTCATCTCTTCACTTCCGGGATAAACTATAACCGGAGCAATAAATCCCACTCGTTCCGTAATCCAGTTCACAAAAGTAGTACCCAGTGCTCCTTTATCACCAGCTCCATTGCCAGTTATTACAATTCTATCAACTTTACCTTTCAAAACTGTAGCCATTTCTCCAATCCCTTTAGCTATCTGATAAGCCATAGCTTTGTAGATTAATTCGGCATGCTGATTACCTCCAGCTATGAGTTCTTCAACCTCTAAAGTGTTATTTGTGCCCAAATACGCTACCATTCCCCCCTTGCCCATAACTTTACTGCGCATCTCTGATAAACTATACTGGCCTGAATAACACATTTTTATTACTGCCATGATAGGCAAACCACCTGAACGTTCAGGAGAAAATGGACCTTCACTACTGGCGTTGTTTACATCAATCATTCTCCCTTTGTGATGGGCACTAATTGAAATCCCTCCACCTAAATGAACTACGATTAAATTTAATTCTGAATAGGATTTACCCAATTCTCGAGCAGCTCTTCGAGCAGCTGCTTTTAAACTCAGGGCATGGGAAAGACTCTCTCTTTCAATTTCCGGTAGACCGGAAATTCGTGCAATGGGCTCCATCTCATCCACCGCTACCGGATCTACAATAAAGGCAGGAACTTCTATTTTCTGAGCAAGCTCATAGGCTATCTGAGCTGCCAAATTAGAGGCATGTTCTACCCGGGGTCTTGTTCGTAATTCTTCTAACATAACTTCATTTATATAATAGGTGCCACTGGATAAAGGACTTAACACTCCTCCCCTACCAACAATAGCAGAAAATTCCTCCAGTTTTATTTTGTTCTGTTCTAATGATTGAAGTATAACTTGTTCTCTAAAAGGATATTGCTGGAAAAGTGTTTCAAATTTGTTTAGTTCTTCTAAGCTATGGCGGATAGTTTTGTGGAATAATTCCTTCTCTCCCTGAAAGACTGCTATAGCCGTGGAGGTAGAGCCTGGATTTATTACCAATATTTTCCAATTAAGCTCTTTGTTCATAGCAACCTCCTGATCTATTCTTCTATAAAATATTGTAAGCAACATTCATGCCAAATATATTACAAATACCCGCAAATGAAATAAAAAAAGGCTCTATTATTCCTGAGCCTTTTTTTGTAATCTCTTTCAATTATTCTCTTCAGGGATGGCATTTAAATTAATTGTAGTACTAAATAAAATATTTTTTATAATGAAAATTATATATTTATCTCTTATATCCAGATAAGAATATAGTGCATATATTTGCAATTTATTGCATTAACTTGCATAATTATACTTGTTATATTTCCCTTCACTTTCCGTTTTTTCTACCATTAATGGTCTTGATAATCGTAGAACTTCTTTATTTGATATTTTTTTATTTTATAATATAAAGTCCTTACACTAATACCTAAATGTTGGGCAGCGCGTTGATAATTACCATTAAACATATTAAGTGTTTCTCTGATAATGTTCTTTTCTGTTTCTCTTTTTATATTATCTAATGAACTGGTTTTATTAAAATTAATTTCTAATACTTGATTAGAAAGAAAATCCTTTTCCTTTTTTATCTTTTGACCTGTTAATGTGATAAATTCAGGAAGATGGTTTTTTCTTAAAATATCTTCCTTTAACTTCATATTGATTACCGCTCTTTCTAAAACATTTTCCAATTCCCTGATATTCCCGGGCCAGGAATAATTTAATAATAAATCAATTACTTCCTCAGATACATCTTTTATATTTCTACCAAATTCCTGATTGCACTTTCGGATAATATTCTGTACCAAAATCGGAATGTCTTCCTTTCTCTCCCGTAAAGGAGGAATAAAGATGGGAATAACATATAATCGATAATAAAGGTCTTCCCTAAAAAGACCCTTTTTTACCGCTTCTTCCAGATTACTATTAGTAGCTGAAATAACTCTAACATCTACCTCTATTGGTTCATTACTACCTACTCTTACTATTTCTTTTTCCTGTAAGACTCTTAATAACTTTGCTTGTAAATTCAAACTCATCATACCAATTTCATCAAGGAATATAGTACCTCGATCTGCTTCTTCAAAAAGACCTTTGCGACCTTTTTTACTGGCACCGGTAAAGGCACCGCTTTCATAGCCAAAGAGTTCACTTTCCAATAAGGTATCGGTTAGCGCTGAACAATTGACTCTAATAAATTGTCTATTTCTTCTTGAGCTATGATTGTGAATGGCATGAGCAAATAATTCCTTGCCCGTTCCGCTTTCTCCCTGTAATAAAACTGTTGCTGGTGTGCTGGCTGCTTTTATGGCTTGCTCTTTAGCGATAATCATTGCTCTACTCTTACCTATAATATCATCAAAGGTATATTTGGCTTCAAGATGCCGTACTCTCTTTTTTACCTGATTTAATTCATCAGTTAAATTTCTAATCTCTGAAAGATCGTGAATAACAGCAACACTTCCTTTTAGTTCTCCTTCCACTATTACTGGTGCCACATTTACTACCACCTCTTTCTTATTAGGACCCACCTTCATCCTTACTCCATGTACTGGTTGCCTGGTCCGTAATACTTTCATATGCATACTCTCTCCTTCAGCAATATCTACATTGGAAGATTTACCAACAACATCTTGTTCGGTCAATCCAATCAATCTGGTATAGGCGTCATTAACTAAAGTGTGGATGCCATGTTCATTTACCACTGAAATAGCATCATCAGTAGAATTTATTATAGCTTTTAAAGTGCTTAAAATTTCTTTCTGTTTGTGGATTTCCTTACGAAGGGATTCTTCAACATTATGTTTTTTCTTTTTCATTACCATCTTCTCTCTTCCCCTGTAACATTCTTCTTGCGTGCTCTATACTAATGGAGCCATATTTTTCACCGTCAAGCATACGTGCTATCTCATAAAGCTGTTCTTCTCCCATCAATTTCTTCATGGTTATGATCGTTTTATTTTGAGTAGTATATTTATTAATGTAAAGATGCTGGTTTGCCTGACAGGCTATTTGTGGTAGATGAGTAACTGCTATAACCTGATGATCTTGTGTAATATGGGCTAATTTTTGAGCAATGATTTCACCCAACCGGGCACCAACGCCACTATCAATTTCATCAAAGATCATGGTTGGAATCTGATCTACCTTACTCAATATGGATTTTAATCCCAACATGATTCGGGATACTTCTCCCCCTGATATTATCTCAGCTAATGGTTTTACCTTTTCTCCTAAATTAGTGGCAATAAAAAATTCAATTTTATCTATTCCCCTGGCACTTATCTTAAACCGCTGATTCCCAATTTGCACTCCATTCTTATCTTCCTGTTGCTCTACCTTAATCTGAAAAACACAATCCTTCATATTCAGTTCAGACAGTTCCCCAAGAATATCATTTTCCAATTGTTGGGCAATTTTTTGGCGTTGATTGCTTAATGCTAAAGACAGCTCAATTAATATCTTTTCATATTCTCTTAATTCTTCAGTCAGTTTATCAATCTTTATTCGGTTATCTTCCAGAGAATTTAACTGTTTTTGTAAATGGTCATAATATTCCAGTATCTCCTTAATTTGAGAACCATATTTATGTTTTAGATTATTAATTATATTCAATCGTTCTTCCATTTCTTGTAATTGGTAAACATCCAGATCAATCTTCTCATTATAATCCATTATTTGAGAAGAGATATCTTCTACTTTTAATTGGATCTCTGTTAGCTGTGCTTTTATATTATTAATATTTTGATCGAGATGTGCAATAGTATTAAAATTAGTAATAAGTCTGGTTAAAATATCGTAAACTGGAGATTCTTCCTTCTCACTTCCTTCAAACAGAATTCCATTGGCCATTTCCATAATTTCTTTGATTTTTGCCTTATGACGAATTATATTTAATATTTCCTCTAATTCCCGATCTTCCCCCTCTTTTAATTTTGCTTGTTCAATCTCCTTCAATTGAAATTGAAAATATTCTTCTTTAGCCACACTTTCAGAGTATTGTTCAATCATTTGTTTAAGTAATGAACCTTTGTGCTGCCACTGTCTATAGTAAAGAGAAAGTTGTTCTTTTTTCTCTGAAAAAGAACGATTCCCAAAACTATCAACAAATTCAATATGTGCTTTCGGATTTAATAACGATTGATGGGTATGTTGACCATGTAAGTCTATTAAATAATTACCTATTTCCTGGAGATGGAAAAGAGGAACAAGCTGGTTATTAATGAAACACCTGTTTCGCCTATTCTTATCTATCTCTCTTCTAATGATTAGTTGTTCGTCCTGAAAAGAAATCTGGCCATATTTCTGTAAATAAGGTAATTGTTTTTCAGTAAGGGGATCCAGATCAAATAATGCCTCCACTACTAATGTCTCTTTTTCATCCTTAATCCAATTCTGATTTATCGGCGAGCCTAAAATTACCTTTATAGCCTCAATTACCATTGATTTTCCAGCACCGGTTTCACCGGTAATAACATTAAGCCCTTTTTCAAATTCCACATACAATTCATCTATTAAAGCAAAATTTTTAATCTTAAGGTAACTTAGCATGAATTAAGCCCATTCCTCATCTTCCAAAATATGGGGAAGAACTCTACCGCTCCATTTTAATTTTTTTCTTAAAATACCATAGAAGCTCTTTTCGGGAAAGGTTACCAATTGGGTCTTATATTTCGCTTTCTGAATCACAATTACATCGTTTTCTGCTAAGTCAAAGCCTTGCTGACCATCCACAGTCAACATTACCTCTTCACTTTTTGATTTGATAATTAATTTTATATTATCCCTATGAGGAACAACAAGAGCTCTCGCTGAAAGAGTATGAGGGCAAATGGGAGTAATAATTATTGTCTTTAAAGCAGGATAAATAATTGGTCCACCAGCTGAAAGAGAATATGCTGTGGAACCTGTAGAAGTAGAAACTATTAATCCATCAGCCGCATACTCGATAACATACTCTTCGTTAATAAACATATCTAAATTAATTAATCGAGCATATAATTTTTTTGCTACTACTATATCATTGAGGCAAAAAAAACTGCCTTTTCTTTTATGCTCCCTCACAATATATCCAGATAACATCATCCTTTCTTCAATCTGGTAATTGCAGTCCAGAATACTGGGAAGATAGTGTTCAATTTCTTTAATACCTATCTGAGTTAAAAACCCTAATCCGCCTAAATTTATACCACAGATCGGGATATTATGCAGGGAAGCTAATCTGGTCACCCTCAATAACGTCCCATCCCCTCCCAGGGAAAAAAATATATCTAACTCTGGTACAGATTCTGTGAGGAGATGTACTTTTGCCATTTTCTTCATAAATATAAAGATGTTTTCAGGTAAATATACCTCAACACCTCGCTCATTTAAATAATTTACAATTTGCCTTGTAATTTTCAGGTTTTTATCTTTTTCTTCATTAACAATAATGCCTATTTTTTTTATTTTCATCTCTGTCCTCTTTCTTCGCCTAGACCAAGAATAGATATACCACTAACATGGCACACAAAGCCCCAAATATAAAAAATAGAGAATTTTCAATCAACCTGGAACGAAAATAAGGAAGTAGAAATCTTATTTCAGAAAATTTCCTGGTCTCCATATCAAATAAGATTATGCCATATGGTTGATAAGCCAGAAAGTATTCCAATAATTGCCTCCTGGTTTCTCTTTTAGTTATTTTATCATGAGAACCACTCTTAACCTCCACTATATAGGTCCGACCGCCCTTCTTGACTAAAAAATCAATTCTTATTAAATAGCGATGTAATGTTGTTCCTGCTTTGATAATTAGTGGTTTACTCTGTTGTTTTTCAATAATTTGAAAACCATTCCTTCTTAGCCATTGTTCTGCTTTCTTTTCGGCATGCTTGCTGGTAATAGCTCTTCTGGTAGCCTGCTGGCAGCTGAGCAAATTTTTTATTTTTAGATATGAAACTAGAAAAATTATTCCTCCTAGCAACAATATAATTATATTAAATAGTAACTCTTTAGTATGAGCTATAAAAAACAACAGTTTGCACCTGAATAGGAATTAAAATAATATAGAATGGCTTAAAATCTATTGGCAAAAAAGCACTGTGCTTCATGAACAATTTTCTTAATTATATTTCTTATCAGGTCCATTTTAGCTAAGCTTAAGCCATTTTCTTCCCCATTCTTTATTAGATAGATCAGATACTCTATATTGCCAGGATTATTCTTTATCGGAGAAAAGGTTAGACTACGAAACTGAAAGTTATCACTAACTTTTTTTATGAGATTTAAAATTACTTCCTGATGAATTTCAGGATTATCAACAATTCCACCTTTTTTTACCAGCTTACGGCCTGCCTCAAATTGTGGTTTCAAAAGAGCCACTACCTCTCCTTTATTCTTTAATATCTCTGTTAAGACCGGAAATACTTTTGTTAAAGAAATAAAAGAAACATCAACAGTGGCCAGATCAAATAAAAAATTAAATTGCTCCTTTGTCAAATATCTAATATTGGTTCTTTCCAAATTTACTATTCTACTATCCTGACGCAAATTCCAGGCTAACTGTCCATATCCCACATCCACACAATAAACCTTTTGAGCTCCATACTGTAGTAAGCAATCAGTAAATCCACCGGTAGAAGCACCTACATCTATAATTATCTTATCTTTTACCTCAATATGGAATTCTTTTAAGGCCTTTTCTAATTTATTTCCCCCTCTACTAACAAAACGGCAGGCTTCTGGTTCAACATATAATTGACTATCGATAGCACATCTGGTACCTGCTTTGTTTATTATTACTCCATTTACCTTTATCAAGTTAGCCATAATGTATCTTTTGGCTTTCTCTCGTGATTCTACCAACCCTTTATCTACCAATAGTTTGTCTAAGCGCTCTTTTTTGACCATCTTTCCATAATCATCATATCAGATAATAAATTGTTATTTCTTTAACCAACTATCATCTCTTTCCAGAGGGATAGTGGTATCAACATGACCAACCAAAGTCTCTTCACTGTTACCATCAACCAGTATTTGTACCTTATTAATATCTGGAAAAGAGGTTAGAGTAAAAATGATTGAATAGACTGTGAGTAATTCTCCGGTACTTCCACCGGAATGATTCTTTATTAATTCTGAGGAAAAATCTACATAGGCAATTCCATCACTGACATATAAAGCATTAACTCTGGTTGTCGATGGTATGGTTGGATAAAGATTATCGCTGACCGGCCCCTTAATTAGTTCAATAATGGCCTGTTTTTCTATTTCTTTTACCTTCTTAATTTTCCGATATTCTGGAATGAGATACTGGGCATTGTCATCAGCAAAATATAATACTATCTGCTCTTCTTCTAAATCAGAGGGGGGCTCTTCCCTTTTAACCTCTTCTCTTCTTTCTTTTATCTCTGGTTGTTTTAATTGCTGGAATATTGGAATTACAAATCTTTGTACTAATAAGAAAATAATAAACAACAATATAATTAAAATAAATAAATTTATTGTTGCTTTATAGACATTATTCTTCTTCTTCTTTCTTCTGGCCATTTTAATCCCCTATTTACATGTTTTCCGGAATCTTTTTTATATAATCTTGAACTGCCTGATGGAGTGCTTGTGCCACTTTCCATCTAAACTCATCAGTTTTTAACAATTTTTCTTCATTTGGATTAGAAATAAAACCTACCTCAATTAACACAGCGGCCATGTTAACTCCTTTTAAAACAATAAAGGGGGCTTGTTTTACACCTCTATCTTCCATACCAGTATATTGAATCAGTCTTTTCTGCACTATTTCCGCAAAATCAAGACTAAAACCAATACTGGCACTTTCTTCTAAATCAGCAATAATTTGATTCAGTATATCATCTTCATAATGATAAAATTGACTAGCTCTATTCTCCCGGTCAGCCACATCCTTTGCTGATGCACCAATATAGCGTGAATTCAAAACATAAGTCTCAATCCCCCGGGCAGTCGAGGAACCCTTTTGCATAGATGAATTGGTGTGAATACTAATAAATACCGTAGCTTCTTTCTGAACAGCCATAAGCGGTCGTTTTTCTAAAGGAATATCAACATCCTTCTCCCTGGTAAGATATACGGTAAAACCACTATCCTGTAATAACTTCCTTAACTTCAAGGCAATATCCAGAACTACGTCTTTCTCTTTTAACCCACCAGGTCCTATCGCTCCAGGATGATTACCACCATGTCCCGGATCTATTACCACAGTAAATCTTTTATCTTCTTTAGTACTTTCTACTCTTTTTTCTTGTGCCATCTCCGTCTGGAGGAGACTACCTCTTGCCTCCTGAGGAACAAAAACATCTATGACAATACGATCTGGTGTAGTTAAATCAAATACTTGAAATTCATATTTTCCCTTCAAATCGGCTACTATACGAACAGTGTCCTGGGTAAATTGACCACTTCTAACCCTATTAACTAATACATCATTCACCATTATCTCTTTTTGGTTTTCAAGTAATTGATTAAGAGAGGCTTTTATATCAACTACTACTCGCTCAGGATTACTCAGGGTAAGAACCTGATAAGTACTCTTTTCTGATATATCAATCACTATCCTGGTTTTATCTGGATGGGAATAACTTCTAATAGAAGTAACAAAGGGTTTATGACTGGTAATATTTATTTCTTGAGAAGCACTATCCCATTTGGTTTCTACCTCGATCAATAATTGCACTACTTCTAAAGGAATCATTACCCTATTTTCTATGATAGTAGGGGCATTTTCCAGAACAATATTTTCACCATTAACCTGTGCCTCTGTGTTATCTATTATTAAACTTACCTCTTTCCCTCCCAGATTAAGATTCAATAATTTTAAGGCAGGAAACCAGGTTATTCTGCCACCTAATGCCTCAATAATATCCCTTGCTGGAACAAATAGGCGACCATTTACTAAAACTGGAGCTACATCCGTATCAAGGATAGTGCCATTTAATATCACCTGTATATCATTGTGCTGGGCCCAGGCCGTATTATCTGCTAGGGAAAAGAGTAAAAATAATAACAGAACAATTAAGAATAGACAGCTATTTTTATTTAACAATTCGCTTTATCCTCCTGAATTAAGTACCGATACATTATTACTTTTAGTGCAGCAGCAAGTGGTATTGCAAATAATACACCTAAAAAGCCTAAAAGACCACCAAATATCAATACTGAAAAAATAATGGTTAGGGGATGTAAACCTAGTTCTTTCCCCAATATTTTAGGATTTAACCAAAATGCTTCTATTTGATTTACTCCAACAAATAAAACTGTGACCATAATAAAAATAGACCAGGATTTTCCAATCACAAAGAATAAGGACAAAGCCCATCCCACAATAGGTCCCAGATAAGGAATAAAATTCAATATCCCTGAAATAATGCCAATAATAAGAAAAAATTTAATTTTTAAGAAGTAGAGACCAATAGTAATCAATGATCCAACAATAAAGCAGACAATTATGCGACCTCGAATAAAATTGCTCAATATCTGATCAATTTCTAAAACAATCGCACGAAAATCCTGCTTGCTGGATGGTGATACAAATATTAAGAGGTTATCCTTAAAGAGATCTATATCTACTAACAGATAGTACAGAATAAGTGGAATGATAATTATCCCAAATCCAAACTTGGTTACAAAAGAGGATAAGGTAAAAATTGCTGTCCGGGAAAATGAGAGTAGTCCTCTTTGTATCTCGAAAAAAATATTATTAACAAAAGTTTCCAGGTTTTCCGAATCCATAATTCTATCCAAAATGGGCTCAAAAGAAAGTAGTAGATCCTGAAAACCAGATAAGAGACCTGGTATTTCCCTATATAATTGATTTAATTCATTAATAGTATTGGGAATGATAAAAAAAATCAGAAAAATGGTAAAAGCGAAGATTATTAAAAAGATTATCAGAATAGATATAGACTTTCTTATACCTTTGTTGAGAAAAAAATTATGAAGAGGACTAAAAAAATAGGCCAGAAAAAGGGCTAAACTGAAGTATATCAAAATCCAGTTTATCCGATGAGCGATGTAACAAAAAATTAATAAACCCACCACTAACTGTATAAAAAACCTGCTCTGTTTATCTTTCATGGAAAACAATATTTTTCCACCCTAATCTTTAATTAATGTGATCATTGAAAGGGAAGAAACAAATAGTTAAGTATTGATTGCACTATTTTATTTTTATAGCAAATTAATTTAAAATAATCAATCACTCCCTGATAATATATTACCAAATTTATAGGTTTACTACCACTAAACTTTGTACTATATCTTTTTCCCTTGCAAATTTATATTCTGGAATAATTATATAGAATAATTGATTATAGATATTTTCTGTAAGTTAGTGCAAAAATATAATGAAAAAACCCGAGTTATTAGTCGGGCATTCTATTATGGTGGAGGCGGCGAGAATCGAACTCGCGTCCAGAGAACCGTCAATAAGAAATACTACGAGCGTAGTCTACGTTTTCTCTTTCGCATTACTTAACTCCCATAGACTGGATTTAAGTAAGCTAGCTCCTTACTTTCTTCATATCAATTGGAGCATTTGATATGAATAGTCTGCAAATTATTACACCCGTAATAAGCTCACAGACAAAGCTTACTACAGACGAGCAGCTTTATTAAGCTGCTAAGGCCAATTCGTAATCGTTGGCAGTTATTTGCTTTCCTAGTGTTTTACGAGGACCAGGAACCTCGGCTCGCATCTCTTATCTCTGTCTTCCCTGTCGATACCTATCGCCCCCATATTTTATTTTTTAACTCTTTTTCTGCCTCCCTCTGGATTGCCCTCTGTGTCAAATCTTTTTTCTTATCATAAAGTCTTTTCCCTCTGGCCAGGGCAATTTCGACTTTGGCATAACCATTTTTAAAATATAACCTTAAAGGAATTAGGGTCAGCCCTTTAGTTTCAATTTTTCCTTTTATTCTGGCTAACTCTTTTTTAGTCAAAAGAAGTTTTCTATCTCTTTTTGGTTCTAAATTATATCTGTTCCCAAACCGATAAGGAGCAATATGCATCTGTATAATATATAGCTCATTTCCTTTGAATTGAGCATAACTTTCCTGAATACTAACCTGGTTATTTCTAATTGATTTAACTTCGGTCCCCTTTAAAACAAGACCAGCTTCATAACTCTCTAATATGTGATAATCATGTCTTGCTTTACGGTTTACAGTAATCGTCTGAAATTTTTCTTGGTCTTTCTCAGTCATTCACTTATCCCTTTAGTTCATTAATATTATAACATAATTTTTCTTGATTACCAATAAACTCTTTTCTAATGTAAATATGGGCTTGAAACAAAAGCCATAAAGTTTTTTATTTGAGCAATTTTATTTAATTTTGAGTCATTCATCATTATTACCATTATCATATAAGTTATTAGGACTCTTGTCTTTGTCCAGTTAAATTTATTAATATTAAAGGATGCCTTTCAGGCTAATCTTGTGTTGGTGAAGACTATAATGTTATTAGATGATAGGTAATGATAATTGATAATACTTAAAAAAATAATTAGCATTAATTATTGAGCTGCCCTACGTAGACGATCCATAATTGCCCTTCCCAAACCTTTGTTTTCAAAACTTTCTGCAATAATGATATCGCATTTTTGTTTGTCCAATTCTCTTAGCTGAGCAAATAAATTATGGGCACAAGAATTAAGGTCTTGAGCTTCTCCCAATACTTTTACTAATAAACCAGGATATTTTTCTGCATTTTCTTTACAGGCAATTATTCCCACTTTATCTCCTTTTTTTTCATACTGTAAAGCTGTCTTCCATACCTTCCTAATCATTTCCTTATCTTTTTCTTCTATTAATATTAATTTAGCTTTGGGGGAATAATGTTTACTCAGCATTCCTGGTGATCTTTTAATTTCAATATTACTATTAGCAATAATAATATCAGTAACTACTTCCCGTAGACTTTCCAAAGTAATACCACCTAACCTCAATATCTTTAAGGGTAATTCAGTGACATCTAACACAGTAGATTCAACACCTATCATTGTTTCTCCACTATCAATAATTAAATCTACCCTACCTAGTAAATCAGAAATAACATGTTCTGCTCGGGTAGGACTGGTATGGCTAAATATATTAGCACTGGGAGCAGCAATAGGACATTGAGCTTCTTTAATTAACCCAAGAGCAACTTTATGATTGGGTATTCGTACCGCCACCGTTTCTAACCCGGAAGTAACGATATCGGAAATTAATTTACTCTTTTTAAAAACCATAGTTAATGGTCCCGGCCAGAATAATTCTCCTAATTTTCTTGCCACATCCGGAAAATCCTGGACTAAATCTATTACCTCTTTAAGATTATGGACATGAACAATAAGGGGATCATGGAAAGGTCTGTTTTTTGCTTGAAATATCTTTGAAACCGCTTCACTATTTAAAGCATCGGCACCTAATCCATACACCGTTTCAGTGGGAAAGGCTACCAACTTACCATCTCTAATGGCCTGGGCCGCTTCCCGTAAATTTTTCCAATTAATATTTTCCGGTTCAATCTTTATTATTTTTGTATTTATATCGCAAATATGTTCTTTCAAATTATTTTCCTGCTTCTTCCCATGCTAAAAAGAGCAGGATTAACCTGCTCTTTTTTATTTTTAGGGAAATTTTTTTACCTAATAAAGTTTAATTTTTAAAGAATATTTAAATTGGTGGCGCAAGGGGGAATTGAACCCCCGTTTGCTGATTGAGAGCCAGCTGAATTAACCACTATTCGATTGCGCCATCTAAATAGATGTAAGATAGGCTGAGGGAGGTGGGGTCGAACCACCGCTCCCAGATCCAGAGTCTGGTGTCCTACCACTAGACGATCCCTCAACTTTATTCTGCAACTGCTCAATATTAATATTTTACCTCATATTTCTTATAGGTCAAGATAGGCTGGTATATTTCTTTTCTTTACCATCACCGAGATGATAACAAAAATTCATTTTTTGTCCAATCTATCAATTGCTCTCTTTAATCTGCTCAGGTTTTTCTCTTTACCTAATACTTCCATTAAAGAAAATAATCCCGGTCCTACTGTTTTGCCAGAAAGTGCTACTCGGGTGGGATGAATAATTTGTTTTCCCTTGAGATGTAACTGATCAGCCATTACTCTGACTTTTGATTCAATATTATGTTCATTCCACTGGTCTATCTCCTGGAGTTGTTCTACTAAGTATTTTAAGATATCTTTTACTCCCTTCTCTTGCAATATTCTTTCAGCCTTTTCTTCCCACATAAAGTCTTCGGTAAAAAAATAATCGCCATATTCCAAAAACTGCCTAAAATTTCTCACCCTGCTTTTCATAAGTGACACAACTTTCCTCAACCATTTCTTTTTATCACTACTTAATGAACCTTCAAGAAAACCAGCACCTTCAAGAAAAGGTAATAACTGCTCCACATATTTTTCATCTGTCAGTTTCTTTAAATATTCATTATTAAACCAATTCAGTTTTTCTAAATCAAAAATGGCAGAATGATTAGAAATTTTCTCTATGGAAAAGTTCTTTATTAATTCTTCAATAGTGAAAATTTCCTGATTAGTTCCTGAAGACCATCCTAAATGGGCAATATAGTTGACCACTGCCTCTGGTAGAAATCCCATCCTTTGATATTCTATAACAGATGTTGCCCCATGTCTCTTACTCAATCTCGTATTATCAGGACCCATAATCATAGGAATATGAGCAAATTCCGGAAGAGATGCTCCTAAAGCCTGATAAATAATTATCTGTTTGGGAGTATTAGAGATGTGATCATCTCCCCTCATAACCAAAGATATCTTCATTAAAATGTCATCAACTACTACAGCAAAATTATAAGTTGGAACTCCATCAGATTTTATGATTACAAAATCACTTAATAATTTACTATCAAATTCCATCTTGCCTTTAATTAAATCATGAACAATAATTTTTCGCTCAGGCATTTTTAATCTTATGGCTGGTTTTCTCCCTTCTTGAAGCAATCTCTTTTTTTCTGTCTCAGAGAGATTAAGACATTTTCGGTCATAGATGGATGATTTACCCTCAGATAATTGTCTTTTACGCCTAAGGGCTAATTCCTCTGCACTGCAATAACAATAGTAAGCCTCTTTACTGGCTAATAGTTTGTCGGCATATTTTTTATATAAACTTAGCCGTTGGGTTTGAAAATAAGGACCATAATCACCACCTTTTTCTGGACCTTCATCCCAATCCAGACCTAGCCATTTTAACCCTTCTAAAATAGCATTCACTGCTTCAGGAGTTGATCTCACTCTATCAGTATCTTCTATTCTCAGAATAAAACTACCACCATAATGTCTGGCATATAACCAATTAAATAAGGCAGTTCGAGCTCCTCCAATATGGAGATATCCGGTCGGGCTGGGAGCAAACCTAACTCTGATATCTTTATTTTTATTAAACATGCTTCCCCCCTGGTTGATTATATTTACTTTGGCAAAACTATCAATAATACTTTTATAGATGTTATATTTTTTTTTCTATAAAATCAAGAAAAAAGAAGAACCTATTATCTTTTTTAATATCCCTTTATACTTTCTCTTCTATGTCTCTTTTATTATCTTTCATCTAATGTAGTAATTCTACTATGGGTACTATCTCTATCTCAGCTGGGTTTAATATTGATCTTAATTCAGTAAGAATGGAAATAGTATTACAATAAGGATGCCCAATAGCAATAGCACTACCAAACTTTTGAGCAATATCTTTTAAAACAGCTACCTGACTAATAATATATTCCCTATCCTGTTCATTATCTAAAAAAACATTACGTTGGGCAGTTTTAACACCCATTTCCTTACTTAGCTTATAACCAACTGAATTTGGACTAGTTATACTATCAATAAAAAACAGGTCATTCTTTTTTATTTCATCTAAAACTATTCTCATAACATTTTCATCTTCAGTTACCTTAGAACCCATATGATTGTTTACCCCGTCTATATCAGGAACATCCTGTAAATTTGCTCTAATTTTTGCCCTTATTTCCTGTTCTGTCATTGTAGTAAAAATGGCACCTTTACCTGGATCAATATTTGAATTATGTGGTTCCATCGGTAAGTGTAATAGGACAGTAAACCCCCTTTCTTTAGCCATTTCTGTAATTACTCTGGAATGTGGTAAAAAGGGTAATACTGAAACAGCCACCGGAAAATCTAAATTCATAATCTGTTCAGCTATATCTTTCTGATAGCCCATATCATCAATGATAATCGCAATTTTGACTTTCTTCTTTTCTTGATATCTATCCCTAATATATTTATTGTACCATGGTAAATCCCTTACCTTCTGGTCTAAAATATCTGGTAAAAAAATAGTGTGCTTTTCCGTTATTCTTTCTTTCTTTTCTTCCAATACAGATTCCGTCAAATCTTGTTCATTGCTTAACACAACATTATTCTCAACATTATGTTGAGAGCTATTTAAATTTAAAAATATTCCTATTAATAGTAATAATATTATGGATAACAATAGTGAGTAAGCGTAATTCCAAAATTTTTTTTCCATATTTTATCTCATCTACTTACTATAAATCTCGACACTGGTCAAAAAATTGATAGCAGTCTCTAGCTGTAAATCTTCTTCAGAATCATTGGGGTTTGTAACGGCAATATCTGGTTCAATACCAATGTTATTAATAACTCTACCTTCAGGTGTGTAATATTCAGAAGTAGAAATTGTTACTGCAGAATTATCAGATAATGGATAAATCTGTTGTACTAATCCTTTCCCAAATGATTTTTCGCCGATAACAATACCCCTATTGCTATCCTGAATTGCTCCAGCCACAATTTCAGAAGCACTAGCACTTCCTTTGTTAATCAATACTGCCAGAGGCCAATCGGGAAAAGTATTCCCATAAGAAAGGTAGGCTTTGGTAAAATTATTTCTTCCTTTAATTCTTACTATTTCCCCTTCTTTGATAAACTGGCTAGCTACTTCTATAGCAGCTTCCAGAAGCCCGCCAGGGTTATTTCTAAGATCAAGAATAATTCCTACTAATGGTATTTGAGAATAATCATTTAAAACCTTCTGTAATTCTGGTACAGTATTGGCATTAAAAGTAGAGATCCTGATATAACCAATGGTATTATCCTCTAATAGTTTCTCTTTCACCGCTTCTACGGTTATGGTATCTCTTATGATAGTAATTTCCAATAGTTCTTCTAAGTTTTCTCTTTTAATGGTAAGAGTTACTGGAGTTCCCTTCTCACCTCTTAATATATTTACTGCCTCATCCAAAGAAAGACCTTTGGTAGATTCTCCATCAATTTTTATGATTTTGTCATTTGCTTTAACACCAGCCAAAAAAGCAGGGGTATCTTCAATAGGAGAAATTACCGTCAGTTGTTCCTCTACAATAGTAACAATAATTCCTAAGCCATTAAAATGACCCATAAAGATATTTTCTCGTTCTCGTTGAAAGCTTATAGGATCTAAATATCGTGAATAGGGGTCTTCCAACTCCAGTAACATTCCTTTAATAGCACCCTGAACTAACTTGGTAATAGCAATATCTTTGCTAATATATTCGCTTCTAATAATACTTAAAACCTCAAAAAATGGTTCTAGATCATTGAAGATGCTATCATTTTGGCTTTGTACTAGAATAGTTGAAACAGGAAAGATTAATAAAACAGCCACAAAGACCATGATAAATAACAAATTTATGGTATATTTTTTTTTCATATCAGTTACCATCCCATTCTTTTATTTACATGATTTTAAAAAAAAGAATATTCTTTATAACCAATCAAAGGGGTTGACTGGTTTTCCCTCTACTCTTACCTCAAAATGCAATCTTGGTGAGGGAACCCCACCACTGATACCAACCTGCCCGATAATTTGTCCTTTTGCTACCTGATCATTCAATTTAACCAGTACTTTAGACAGATGGGCATATAAAGTTACTACATTTCCCCCGTGATCCAGGATTATTATATCACCATAACCTTTAACATTGCCAGTGTAAATCACAGTGCCAAAACTAGCGGCACGCACTGGTTCCCCTAGTGGTGCACTTATGTCAATTCCAGAATTAAAGACATAGGCATTTAAATCCGGCTGTTTCTGTTGACCATAATTGGATATTATCGATCCATTTACCGGAAGGTGAAATATTCCCTTTTTGGCCTTTAAGGTAGGCTCTGATTTAGAGGTTTCTATTTTTGGTTTTGGTTCACTCTGTTGCGGAGCTCTTTGCGCAGCCTGTTGTGCTTTTTCTCTTTCCCGATAAGCTATTTCAATAATCTCCTTTATTTGAGCAGAAGATTTTTCTAATTCTTCCAGAACCTTTACCTGCTTTTTTCTTTCCTCTTCAATCTTAGCTAGATATTTATTTTTGGCCTCCAAAGACAGGGCAATATTCTCTTTTTCTTTTACAATTTCTTGTTCTAACATTTTAGTAATTTCCTTTTTATTATACAGACTATCTCTCTGCTTTTTCACTAATTCCACCTGTTCTTTAACCTGCTTTATAATATCAGCATCATTTACTAATATTTGCTCTAAATAGCGATATCGATTCAAGAAATGGGTAAAATCTTTACTATTGATCAAAACAGCCAGATAGGAAATGTTATTATATTTATAAAATTTTTTCAGCCTATTTTTTATAATTATTAGCTGTAATTCAAGTTTATCCTGTTCAATGCTTAATTCTTCTTCCAGTCTTTCTAATTCCTTAAGAGTATTTTCATAATTTTTCTTGGTTACCTGTAATTCTCTTTCTGCTGCATTGAGTAATTCCTGGATTTTTTGTAAAGATTTTTGATAATCTACTTCTTCCTGTTTCAATCTTTCTATCTCTTTTTCAATATCCTTTTTTCGTTGTTCTATCTCTTGTAGCTTCTGCTGTTGTTGCTGAATGTTTATTTCTTGTTCCTGTGCCGTGCTATATGCACCAAACATAAAAGAAGTAACTATAACACTTAAGATTAAAAATGGTATTATAAAATAACCTCTTATTAGTAACTTAGTAAATATCCTCATACTTCCTCATAACTAATTTTTCTTAAAGAGAGCATGCTTCCAAAAATGCCTGTTGAAGTACCAAATACAATCAGAATTATTGCAATTTTGGTCGTAAACTCTAAGCCAGAACTAGTTGGTATAAAAGGAATAAATTTGTTTATCTGAATTAAAAAATATTGATAAGCCTTACTCAACAAGAAGAAAGCAATAAAAGATGAAATTAAACCTTTTAAAAATCCTTCAATAATAAATGGCCACCTAATAAACCAACTTGTTGCACCAACCAGGGTCATTATTTCTATTTCCTGTTCTCTGGAATGAACACTTATTTTGATTACACTAAACATAATAAGTATGGAAATAAAAAATAACACCAGGATAATCAACAAACCAGTTTTTCGTATAAAATCAAATATTAATAATAAATTTTTTGTTAATTCACCGCCATAATTAACCTCTTCAATTCCACTATATTGGCTAAGTTGTACTGCCACTTCTTCCAGATATTTTGTTTCGTAAACAGTAATTTCTAAAGAAGAAGGAAGTGGGTTTTCAGGTAGTGCTGCTAAAATATCTTCATACTGTGCTAAATCTTCTTTTAATTTTTGTAAGGCTTCTTCCTTGGAAATATAGTGTACTTCTTGCACCCCTTCTAACTGGCTGGTTGTTTCAACCAGTTTCACAACTTCCTCTGGTGAGAGGTTATCTTTTATATAAGCTACGGCAATCAATTGTGATTCAATATTACTAATAAAATTATCTATGTTAAAAGATATAATCAGAAAAATTCCCACAATTATCAGAGTAGCAGTTAAGCAAATCACAGTAGCCAAACTAATAATACTGTTCTTTTTGGCACTGAGAAAAGCTTCTTTGATATAAAAAAGGATGTTTCTATTCATTACTGAGCATAGATTCCTTTCTTAGAATCAGAAACAACCTCCCCTTTATCTAGCCTGATAACCCGTTTTTGAGCTTTATCTACCATTAATTTATCATGTGATGCTACTATTACCGTAGTGCCCCAAACATTTATCTTAAATAACAATTTCATTATTTCCCAAGAAGTTTCTGGATCTAAATTCCCGGTTGGTTCATCAGTTAACAGGATCAGAGGTCGACTTACCACAGCTCTAGCAATACATAGTTTTTGCTGCTCCCCTCCGGATAATAGATGCGGATTGGTGTTCTTTTTGGGATAAAGTCCAATGATATTTAAAATTTCATTTACTTCCTGTTTAATAACAGAGTTTTTAGTGCCTACTACTCTTAAGCTAAAGGCTACATTTTCAAACACATTTCTATCATACAGTAACTTGAAATCCTGAAAAACAATACCAATTTCCCTTCTTAAATAAGGTACTAAAGATGGTTTTAATCTCGATAAATTTACTCCATCTACTATGACCTGTCCTTTAGTAGGGAGTATACCTCTGTATATTAATTTTAAAAAAGTAGTTTTACCGGCACCAGTGGGGCCAACTAAAAAAACAAACTCTCCTTTTTTAATATGAATATTTATATCCCATAAGGCATGAATCTTATTGGGAAAAGTCTTAAAAACATGAAACATCCTGATCATGTTTTTTATTTCCTTTCTAACCCACTCTTCCCAGGTTTTCTTCAATAAAAGCTCTTAATTTATTATTACCAATATTAGCTCTATCTTGATACTGTCTTTGGGCGATAGATAAAACTGATTTAATCTTTTCCTGATGAACTCTTATATACTTCAATTTATTATCAATCTCGGTAAGTGTCAATTGGTTTAGATTTAAAAGCAATTCTGTTAAACCCAGAGAATTAACATAATTACTTATTTTAGGATCATAGCTTAAAGCTATAAAAGGAACATTATTTATTGTAGCAAATATTATAGCATGAAACCTCATGGCAATGATTAAAGATAACCTGGAAACAAGAGATAGTATCTGGGCTGGAGTAACTTCCTGATCAAAACAATGAAAATTAGAATAATCCATCTGTTTTACTATATCTTGAAGTAAAGGCCAGTCTTGTTTTTTCTGAAAGGGTAGAAAAATTATTTTGGCCTGATATTCTGTGATTAGGTAATCTGCTATTTTGGCTATCTGTAGAGTTATTTTTTGATAATCTTTTCTAATTTCCGGGCAATTTCTAATCACTATCCCAATAGTCATACCATTTATTATTTCTGGTACAGAATTTAACTGATACTTCTTTACCATATCTTCAGGCAATTCCTCTGGACTTAATAAAAAAGCAGGATCAGTAACTACTACCAATTCTTTCTCAATCCCAATCTCCTCTAAGAATATTCTGGACTGATCATCTCTAACCATAATGAGATTCACTTTTGTCAAAACCGATTTTATTATTCTTTTATTAATTCTTCTTTTCACCGGTCCTATGCCCTGAGCATATATGACACAGGGGATCTTGAACAACCTGGCCAGCATTACTAATCCCAAATAATAACTTATACTCAAACCCCTTCCACTAACATCCTGTAATAAACCACCACCACCACTAATAAATATTCCTATTTTCTTTAAATTACATAATATCCAAAATAAATTTAAACGACCTATAGCATTAACTCCATACCTTGCTCTGGTGATATCAGGAGATTGGGAGAGAATAAAGATATTTTCTCCAGGAACATATTGTCGGAGCCTTTGTAGCATACTCATCAAAATAGCCTCATCTCCACAATTATCAAATCCAAAATAACCTGAAATCATAATAAATTGATTTTTATTAATCTTAACGAGCATGATTTTTCCTCTACGGCATCTTCTAAAGCAAATTAATAATTTCTATGCGTTACTGTCAAGTCTATTAAAAATTATTAAGAGACCATAAGGAGAATATTTATTCTTCCCACTTGCTTTTTTAAAAAGTCAGGTTCTTTATAAAAAACAATCGGAAAAACTACTTTACTAGTTTAACATAATCCTGGTTATAAAACTATTTTCTTTGACCTTCCATATTACCAGGAAAATATCTTTTCTCTATTAAATAAAATAATGCTGCTAGGAAACCACCTATTAGCAACCCCAACCAGTAACCATGGAAAGTTCTTAATATGGAAAAATAAATAGGGGTATGGACATGACAAAAGGTATTCAGTACCGTAACCGGAGCTACTGTTCCCATAATTATTATAATATGTTTTAAATATTTAATTCCCAGTGTATTAAAAGTAATCGCTAAGGCCAGTAAGGGATAACCAATTAAAAATTCTTTGCTCCTGGGTCTGGCTACTAGTAGTTGTTCCAAAAATAGTCTCATCTTCTCTTCCCAGCCCGGTACAGGTAAAAAAGAGAAATTACCGGAGCGTGAAATATAGACTACCACAAAAACTAACAACAAAAATACCAGAAGGGCATGTTCCATTAATATCGGTTTTTTCAGCTCAGCACTTATAACTTTTTTTTCGGCATCATCTTTCAACCATAAATGAAATGCCACTAAAAGTAATGGAACAAGATAGGATATTTTTATCCCACTAAAAAGATTAATGGCCAGGATAAATTGGTAATGAGTTAATAAAGCTCCTACAAACAATCCGCCCAGTAAAGAAAAAAACATAATACCAGTAATTCCAAAAATTATTCTCTTTTCTATTTCCAAAAATAATTTTATTCCATAAGGAGAATTATTTTTTTTACTCTTCACTATTGAATAGGGAATAATAAGATATTCTTTATTTTTTATGATAGCCAGTGTTGGAAATATTAGAGCACCAGCCAAAGCCATTATTTTCATCAGTAATATTTTGTTGATTAAAAAGTTAATAATAAGCATGCCACCAAAACCAATAACTAGCAGTAAAGCTTTATACCTATTCGGGACATAAAAAAAATCTGTCAGTAAAATTATTCCCCCTGCAATAATACCCATTCCTATAATGTAGATATAGATCAGGGGGATCTGGTAATCGTTAAACAGACTGGCCTTACCTAAAGAGAAACCGTTTCGCCATAACTCTTGCCTGATACGATTAAGGTAGTCTAGATTAGTTAAGACAAAACTACCATCTCTTACCTGTAAAAATGGATTTAGATAAAAAAGTCGAATATTTCTTTCTTGGGCAGCTCTAATCCATCTTTCTATAGCCCTGTTTTGTGAAATTTTCTCTATTTCCTCTTTGGTAATACTATGCACCCTCACCGCTTGTTTACTCAAACCAGAGGCAATGATAGCCATCCCCTTTTGAGAGGAAAATTCAATAATACCAAAAGGAAACTTATTTTCTTGCAAGAATTTTAAAGTTAGCATAATATGTTCATAAGAAGGATATCCCAGGACTTCTTCCTCATCAAATATTATCATTGAGACATTATCCATATTTTGCATTGCTGATAGTTTGAATTGGATGATATCGGTTCTTATTCTTGGTGGATTTTTTGGCCTTAAAATTATATCAAAATCAAGGCTTTGCACCTTTCTGATGTCTTCTAAAGAAAACCCTAATCCTAATTTAAGTAGCTCTTCTTTATCACCTCTGATTATTAAAATATCGTAGCCATTCCGAGATAATAATTCCTGAACCTGATTTCTACCCAGGTATATTTGTAAATTGTCTCTGATCCTTTGAAACAGAGAGTGTTCAGGACATATTAATATATATTCCCCTGATAAAATATGAGGTCTTTCCCCTAAATCATTTTCTGATAACCAATTCAACTTAATTTGTTCATTAGCATCCCAAAAAGCTATCTGTCCCTGCAATAATAATGTTTCAATACTATCTTCCTGAATAGCAATACTGCCAAGACCCAGATTTTTTAATTCCTTCAGTAATTCATACTCATCAATACCTTCTTTTAAGGCTAATTCCCTTACCTTGGTTAGACTCATGGCTGTTTCAATTGTTTGGAAATCCTTTTCCATCTTATAGCGACCAAAGGCAATTATAATAGAAAAAATAAGGGCAATAATTATTAAAAAAATTAGAATATTGTTATAGATTTTATTCATAAATCTCTTCCTTCTTAATAATTTTATTTTATAGATAGCAAATATTATGAAAAAGGGAATTGAT